>JBDGQL010000017.1:0-11121 GCA_042219105.1 Karumarchaeum halophilus (SeqCode)
TGGAGCATCACGAACCGAATGTACTAATCTGGTGTCGTGGCGCGTAACAGAGTCACGTCCGGATGTATCCGCGTCCGACCCCTAACCCGTTGGGAAGGTTCCTTTTATTATCGTGGCGACTAAGTACATACCACGCAGATCATCGCCCTCAAACGGACGAGAGAGGCGCGGATCGAGGTTCCGATCACTATGGCATCCCCCGACGACGTCGCTACGAGCAAGGCAATCCAACAACGAACCGGCAAGACGTTTCACGTCGCGACGCGGCTCCTCCCCCAGCGCGTCCGTGAGGCGACATACGTGCTGTACGCCTTCTTCAGGGTCGCTGACGAGGTCGTCGATGACCCGGAGGGGAAACCACCCGACGAGCAGCGCGCGGAACTTGCGCGCATCCGCGAGGCCGCGCTCGGGCACAAGGAGACGGACGACCCGGTGTTGTCCGCGTTCCGGTCGATCAAGGAGCGGTACGGCGTCCCCGACCGCGAGGTGAACACGTTCATGGACGCGATGGAGATGGACATCACTACCGATCGCTACGACACGCACGCGGACCTCGGAGAGTATCTCCGGGGATCCTCCGTCGCCGTCGCCTACATGATGCTTGAGGTGATGGACCCCGAGGAGAAAGAGCGCGCCCGGCCACACGCAAAGGCACTTGGCGAGGCGTTCCAGCTCACGAACTTTCTCCGTGACGTCCGCGAGGACATCGTAGACTACGACCGGATCTACCTCCCCGAATCGACGCTTGCGAAACACGACGTCACCGAGGAGCAGATCGCCGCCTTCCGGTTCGACGACGATTTTGCCGCCGCCATGCGGACCGAACTCGAACGGACCGAACGGCTCTACCGGGACGGCGTCGAGGGAATCCAGTACCTTCCGCCCGACTGCCGGTTCGGCGTCCTCCTGTCGGCCGTGCTGTACGCCGAGCACCACCGACAGATTCGCGCTCACGGCTACGACGTCCTGTCGGCACGGCGGACACTCACCACCCGCCGCCGACTCTGGCTTGCCGCGAAGACGTGGTACCACTACAAGCGCACCGGTGACGCGGTGGCGACGTTCGAGGCCGTCAGCGCGGTTCCGCCGGAGGAACCGGACGACGATGACACGAACCGCAGAGACGTTGCCCCGGACCCGAACAGGGGCAGTCGCTGGGCCGTCCCCGGCCGATCCGCGCTCCGCGCCGCCGGGTCGCTCCTGCGGCGTATCGGAGGGTTGGTGTAATCCGATGGCGCGCCAGGACACATCAGCCGTCGTGATCGGCGGTGGATTCGGCGGCCTCTCGACGGCGTGTTATCTCGCCGACGCAGGCCTGGACGTCACGATACTGGAAAAAAACGGCCAGCTCGGCGGGCGAGCAAGCCGTCTCGAGCGGGACGGATTCAAATTCGATATGGGGCCGTCCTGGTATCTGATGCCGGACGTGTTCGAGCGGTTCTTTGGCCACTTCGACCACACGCCGGAGGAGTACTACGGCCTGCAGCATCTCGACCCCCACTACCGGATTTTCTTCAAAGACGGCGATCGGGTGGACATCTCGGGCGATCTCGAGGAGACCAGAGACCTGTTCGAGACCTATGAGACCGGTGCTGGAGAGGCCTTCGACGCGTATCTCGACCAGGCGGAGGAAACCTACGAGATCGGCATGGAGCACTTCGTGTACACCGACCGGGCCAACTTCCGGGACTACGTCGACTGGGACGTCGTCAAGAACGCACGGGGTATGAAGTTCCTGGGCTCGATGCAGAGCCACGTCGAGGACTACTTCGAGCACCCCAAACTCCAGCAGATCATGCAGTACACGCTCGTCTTTCTCGGCGGATCGCCCTCGAACACGCCCGCCCTCTACAATCTCATGAGCCACGTCGATTTCAACCTCGGCGTGTACTACCCCGACGGCGGAGTGGGCGGCGTCGTCGACGGCATCGTGGAACTGGGGTCGGAACTCGGTGTCGAGTACCGCACCGACACGCCGGTGCAGGCCATCCGGGGCGAGCGCGGCGAGTTCCGGGTGACGACGGGCGACGGCCTGGTCGAAACCGACATCGTTGTCTCCGATGCCGACTACGCACACACCGAGCAGGAACTTCTCTCGCCGGCGGACCGGCAGTACGAGGAGTCCTACTGGGAGGGCCGAACGTACGCACCCTCGGCGTTCCTGATGTACCTCGGCGTGGAGGGCGAACTCGACGAACTCGAACACCACACCCTCGTTCTCCCAATCGACTGGGAGGAACACTTCGCGCAGATCTTCGACGACCCCGACTGGCCGGAGGATCCCGCGTACTACGTGTGTGTGCCATCGAAGACCGACGACTCGGTCGCCCCGGACGGCCACGGCAACCTGTTCGTCCTCGTGCCGATCGCGCCCGGGTTGACGGACGACACCGAAACCAAGGAGTGGTACCGTGACCTCGTGCTCGACGATCTGGCGGAGCATACGGGCACGGATCTCAGAAATCGGATCGTCGTCGAGGAACTGTTCTCGGTGTCCGATTTCGGTGAGCGCTACAACGCCCGGGAGGGAACGGCACTGGGGCTTGCACACACCCTCAGACAGACCGGACCGCTCCGGCCCGGACACCGATCGTCGGCGCTCGATGGCCTGTATTTCACCGGGAGTTACACCACGCCAGGCATCGGGGTCCCGATGTGTCTGATCAGCGGACAGCACGCCGCCGACGCGGTGCTCGCGGATATCCCGCAGGTGCCGGTCCCGCGCTGACCCGGAGCCCTCCATGAGTCGCCTGCGCCGCCTGGTAAAGCGCTCGCGACCCCGGTTCTGGCTGTACCTGGCGGGCCCGGTCATCGTCGGCGTCGCCTACGGCGCGTCCGACGTCCCCGATCTGTTCTCGGCGCCCGCGCTCGTTCTCTTTGCCTACTTCCTCCTGCCGGCGAACGTGTTCCTCTACGGTGTCAACGACGTGTTCGACGCCGACATCGACACGGAGAACCCGAAAAAGGAGGATCGGGAGGTGCGCTACACCGGCGATCGACTCGTGGTGAGCCTCGTGGTCGTGAGCGCGCTCGCGGGACTGGCTATCGCTGCCTGGCTCCCGGCGGCGGCCCCCTGGATCGTCGGCTTCATTTTTCTGGGGGCGGCCTACAGCGCGCCGCCGCTCCGCCTGAAGACGACGCCGCCGCTAGATTCGGTGTCGAACGGTCTCTACGTCCTTCCGGGAGTGGCCGCCTACGCAGCGCTCGCCGGGGTGAATCCGCCCCTGGAAGCGATCGTCGGCGGCTGGCTGTGGACGATGGCGATGCACACCTTCTCCGCGATCCCGGACATCGAACCCGACCGCCGGGCCGGCATCCAGACCCTGGCGACCGTCCTGGGTCGACGTGGCACGCTCGCGTACTGTGGCGGCGTCTGGCTGCTCGCCGCGGGCGCGTTCGCCCTGCTCGATCTCAGGGGAGGGGGTCTCCTCCTCCTGTATCCCGCGCTCGTGCTCGGCTGGGAGGCCGGCGGGATCGACATCGACCGGGCGTACTGGTACTACCCCGTCATCAACACCTTCGTCGGGATGGTGCTGACGCTGGGGGGACTGTGGCGGATCGTCCCGCCCGATGCCGTTCTCGCGGTCACGTCGCTCCTGTTCACCACCGAGGTGCTTCCCATCTCCGGCCCGTGGGGGCTGATCCATGGCTGACGGCGCACCGACCCTGGCGGAGGTCCGGGAGCGTGGCGTGGACCGGAGAGCGATCGAGCGCCGCCTCGACGAGTTCGTCCTGGCCAACCGCTTCACCATCTCCGTGGTCGTCCCGCTGATGGGTGCCGTGACGCTCATCTCCGGCGCGATGGGGTTCCTCCCCGAGTGGCTGGCGTTCAACCCGTACTTCGTGCTCTCGGGGACGCTCATCATGCGCTTGCCCCTGGTCGCCGGGGTCGCCCCCCTGATCGGGCGGAAGGCCGCTGCGCTGCTCGCCGGCATGTGCCTCTATGCCTACGGAATCGAGATGATCGGGATCCGGACCGACTGGCCCTACGGCGCCTTCGAGTACACTATCGATCTCGGGCCAATGATCGAAGGGGTTCCGCTGGGACTGCCCCTGTTTTTCCTCCCGCTGGTGCTCAACGCCTACCTCCTGGCAGTGCTCCTGCTCGGGCCGCTCGCCGCGCGCCGGGCAGTGCGCCTGCCCACGACACTCGGGGTCGTGCTCGCGATCGATCTGGTTCTCGATCCCGGCGCGGTCGCGATCGGGTTCTGGAACTACCTCGGTGGCGGCGTCTACTACGGCGTTCCCCTCTCGAACTACGCTGGCTGGGTGCTCTCGGGCACGATCGCGACGGTCGCCTTCGATATTGCATTCGACCGCACCGACCTGATCGCCCGCCTGGACGAGCGGGCGTTCATGCTCGACGATCTGGTGAGTTTCGTCGTCCTCTGGGGGCTGGTGAACCTCGCCTTCGGGAACTGGATTCCCGTTTTGCTCACGCTCGGGCTTGCCGGGGGGCTGATCGCGACCGACCGGTTCGACTTCGACGTGCTAGCCGACCCCGGATGACTGATAAATGACTACTTTCACTGTTTTACCGTTCTCAGCGAGAATTTTTCTCAGTAGAGTGACTAATTTAGAGCCAATTCGAAAACTATCATGTCGAACTTGGAAATCGCCCTCACGCGAGCGCATCGGTAAATATCTCCATCGAGTCATGACCGACAGTATACGGGTCGACAGAACTGTTGATAGAATTAGCCTCCACCGTACCCGGCGAATATCTATCAGGACTTCTGTCGACCCGTATATGACAACGAGAGGACGGGTACCCACGTGGTAACCTGAAACCTATATCAGCCGGTCCCGTACGAGCAATCATGCACACAGAGACTGAGACGTCGAACGCGGAGGCCACGCAGGTCGTCCTCTCCTATCCCGCCGACCTCACCGACTGGGACCGGGACCAACTCGACACGCCGTGGTACGTCCGGTACCTTCGGAGGGTTCTGGAGGAACCCGCCGTCGGCGACGTGTTCGAGGAGTTCGTCGACATCGGCTGCTGTGGGACGAGCCGGGAAGTGCCCCTGAAGGTCGAAGAAATCGTCGGCGGTAGCCACGTCGGCGAGGGAACGGACATCGAGTACACGGTGCGGGAGTCGTGTGATCTCCCGGATGCGTGGGACGTTCAGGACGGCGGCGCGTGATCGACGACGTCTGTCGACCCGTATATCATGCGGTCTCGGGCGCTTCGTCCGGATCCTCCTCCCCGGGACGTGTGTACCGCACGACGAGGTATAAGCCGACTGTGGCTACGACCGGGGGAACCATCCCGTAGGTCTGTGGGAGATCGTTGATCACGGAAACGGGGGTGCTGAGCGGGCCGGGGGCGGAGTGGTCGGTGGGATCGGAGACGAACAAAGCGAGATAGAGCGAGAACAGGAACCCGAGCCCCGCGAGCGCGAGGTAGCTGTCGAATCCGGGACGATCGAGACCGAGTCGGTATCGCCGGGCGACGATCAGGACGGGCCCGAACAGCGGCCCGAGAACCAGCACGCCGATCACGCTCAGGAGCGCCCGCTCGCCGAACTGCCCCGCGCTACCGGCCCAGTTGACCACGCCGAGCACGAGCAGGATGGCGATGAACGTCCCAACAAAGGCGCTTGTGCCGACGTACACGCGGAACAGACGCGAGTCCGACCGCCGGAAAGCGTACCGGTACGCCCCGAACAGCCCGGAATACGGTTCTCCCTCGCTCATCGCTACGCACTCGGGGCCAGTCCCACATGAGGCCACCGCTCCGGTCACGGACTGTGAGGGCGCCGGAGCCGAAAGCGCCGGCCGGAACCGAACGATTTTGAACGTGCCGGACGCTGGCGGTAATATGCGGATAGACCTCGGGAACGCGCTTGCCGACACCGTGGATCCCGGCATCCCACGCGAGGAACTCGACCGACTAGACGAGGACGTCGCGCGGGCCCACCGGCGAATCGAGTCAGGCCGAGAGGCTGCCGAGTTCGGCTACGCGGCGCTGAACCTCCCCGACACGACCGACCTGACGGCGATCAGGGAGCGGGCGAACCGGTTCGCCGACGCGGAAACCGTCCTGACCGTGGGGATCGGCGGGAGCGCCCTCGGTGCGGCGACTATCGCCGACGCGCTCGGCATCGACGGTCATCACGTCCTCGACAACGTCGACCCGGTCGACACGCGACGGACCCTCGACGCGATTGACCTCGACGACACCGTTGTACACGTCGTCTCCCGTTCCGGGACGACGGCCGAGACGCTCGCGAACTTTCTTTCGGTCCGGGAAGCGATGACCGGCGCTGGCGTCGACTGGACCGATCGGACCGTCGTCACGACCGGCGACGCCGGGCCGCTTCGCCGACTGGCCGAACGTCACGACCTGCCGGCGTTCGACGCACCCGTGGGCGTGCCAGGACGGTTTTCCGCGCTCTCCCCGGTCGGGCTGTTCGCCCCGGCGGTCCTCGGGGCCGACATCGGCGCGGTACTCGACGGCGGGGCGTCCGCCGCCGACCGGCTCGGACCCTCGCTGTTCGACACGCCGGCTTACGCCTACGGCGTGACGGCACACGCGCTCGCCGAGCGCGGCGCGACGGTGAACGCGATGACGCCGTACGCCGAGTCACTGGAGTCGTTCGCGGAGTGGTTCGCACAGCTGTGGGCCGAGAGCCTCGGCAAGGCCGGCGGCGGACAGACACCTGCCAGGGCCCTCGGCGCGACGGACCAGCACTCACAGCTACAACTGTGGCGTGACGGGCGCCGGAACACGATGGTGACGCTCCTGCGTCCGGCGGAGCGTCCCGACGCCGCCGTCCCGGACGCGGACATCGAGGAGGTCAGCTACCTCGGTGGGCGGACGCTCGGCGAGATCCTAGACGCGGAGTTCGAGGCGACGGAGGCGAGTCTGGCGGCCGCGGGCAGACCAAACGTCCGGATCGAGATCGATCAGGTCGACGCCGCTGGGGTCGGCGACCTGCTGTACTCGATGGAGGCGGCCTGTGTGCTCGCGGGGGAACTGGCGGGCGTCGACACCTTCGACCAGCCGGCCGTCGAGTGGGGCAAAGACGCCGCGCGGGATCTTCTCGGCGGTGAGGACACGTCGAAAACGCGAGCGGTGGCGGAAAAGCGGACACTCGATATCGAGTGATATACACCCGGACGTGATTTGTGCAAGCCGTGCCGTCACAAACCCAGGGTATCACGAGCCGAACGCATTGATCTGGTGTCGTGGCGCGTAACAGAGTCACGTCCGGGTGTATAATGACTGCTCTCACTGTGATAATGTCTGTTGTAGCTGTTTACCGGTGATCGCCACCCCCGGTGGCGGCGAGCACCGGTAAGAGACTACAACAGACATTATGAGGGCATATACGGGTCGACAGAACTGTTGGTAGAATTAGCCTCCGCCGTCCCCGGCGAATATCTATCAGGACTTCTGTCGGCCCGTATAATCAGTCCGAACTCGTCGCCGCCTCGGTGGACGCGGCCGGCGACTCCTCGGGGACGGTCAACTCATAGAGGCTCTGGCGGGCGTCGGGGATGTACACCGACTCGCGAACGATCCCGAGTTTCTCCAGGCGGTCGATCGCGTCTCGCACCGTTCGCTGGGACAGCATCGACTTTTCGACTATCCCTTTCTGTGTCAGACTGCCGTTGTACTGCAGCACCTTGTACACGAGCTTCGCGCTCGGCGGGGCGTCCGAGATCGGTCGTTCCTCGTTCATCATTCGCAGTAACGGCCGCGACACGTATAATAGCTCCAGTTACCGCCAGGTAACGAACCTCCGGCACCCGGATCAGATGCGGTTCCGGGCACGCTGCCCCGGTCGAAAACCCATGCCCGATGCGTTGAGATTTAATACCTCCCGCGGAATGTAGCATGATATGCAACGGGTGGACGTCGCCGTCGTCGGGGGCGGACCGGCGGGAACCGCTGCGGCTCACGCCGCCGCGACCGGGGGTGCCGAGACGATCGGCTTCGAGAAGGGCGTCCCGCGGGCCGACAGGGCCGGACCGGGACCGGACTCGACGGACGCCGCCGGCATCCTCGATTACTGGGTGGACATCATGGGCATCTCACCTGCGGAGATGCCTGACGATGTCGTCTATCGGGAGCTCGACCGCGCCGAGTTCATCGGCCCCAGCGAGACCGTCTCGCTCCGGAGCACGGGTATCGACGCCTCGTATCCGCATTTTGGATTCACGTACGACCGCGCGGCCTTCGACGACTGGATGCGCGAGCGCGCCGAGAACGTGGGTGCCCGGTATCACGTCGGCGTCCCCGTGTCAGACGTCGAAACCGACCTGTCGGGAGAGCCGACCCACCGGATCGAACTCGGAAACGGCGAGGAGTTCGAGACGACAAACCTGATTCTCGCCGACGGGCCACAGCGAACGGTCACGCTCCCGGTGCTCGATCAGTTTCTCGACGGTCAGTCAGCGGGCGACGTTCTCGACGCGACGGAGACCAACCACATCGCCTACCAGGAGTACCGCGAACTCCCGGAGGAGCTGTTCGATCCCGAGAGCATCAAGTTCTGGTGGGGCCACATGCCGGGCCACACCGCCTACCCCTGGATCTTCCCGAACGACGGACAGGTGGCTCGGATCGGGCTGACGATGCCGATCGACCTGAGCCTCGAGGAGATCGAGAACCGCGAGTCCTACGAACTGCTGCGCCCTGACGACGACCGGGTTCCTTCCGGCGGGGAGTACATCGAACGCCTGCTCGAGACCGTCTACCCGGAGTACGATCTCGATGACTTCCCCCGCGTCGGGGATCGAGGGAAACGAGACGGGACCGAGACGTACCCCATCTCCTCGACGCGACCGATCGAGTCGCCGGTGGCGGCGAACGTCGCCGTGACGGGCGGCGCGATGGGCGCGACCTCCGCCTTCCACGAGGGCGGCGGCCACGTCGCGATCCGCTCGGGGACGATCGCTGGACAGCTCGCCGCGGCGGGGGACCTCGACCAGTACAACGCGGAGTGGCGTCGCGCAATCGGACGGGAGGTCCGGCGCAACGTCGCGATGGCGGATCTCGTGCGGGATTTCGGCCCCGACGACTGGGATCGCACCTTCCGGGTGGCAAACCGGATGCTGGACGCCGGCGCCGAGGGCGGCATCACGATCCTGCGGGGATCGCGGGCCGGCGGACTCACGGGGCTGAAACTCGCCGCCGAGTACCAGTGGCACAAGTTCCGATACCGGGACAGGCGGATAGCGCAGTTGCGTGAATCCGAATACGCGGTGTATACGGGTCGACAGAAGCCCTGATAATGACCGTTCTCATATACTGTCGGCTGTAAGTTCGTGGTTCAAACTAGGTAGCGAGGCGGATTCCCCGCGCCACCGTGCGCGGGGCAGTTGACACGAACGCCACGAATACCGTCTGTACCGTTTGATTTCGCCCTGTTTGGCCACCATCACTCTCATATCAGGTTTGGAATATATGTCAGACGCACGGCAGACATTATCCGCCAGAGTACAACTAAGCGCTACGACCTTCGACCGTCACGACCCGCCCGTCGACTTTGTATTCGGGTTTCTTGCTGAAGTCGGCGAAATCACCGCTGCTCTCGATGTACTGTTCGATGTCCCGCTCGAACACGTCCGCGGCACTGAGAAACACCAGGACTTTCGTGACTTTCGTCGCCGACCCGACGACGCGACGCGTCTCTCCCTCCCCGACGAAGTTCTCGAACTGCTTGTTCTCCGGATTCGTCTCGGTGACTCGATCGAACGTGCTTCCGGAAAACTGGTGACCGCCGGGGAGTCCCGACATCAGCGCTGACATGTCCTCGAGTTGGTCCGCGTATCCCTCCGTTCTCCCTTGGCCTGTCTCGATGATTGTTTCAACCAGCGGAACCGCATCGGCGTTCGAACCCGGATCCGTCACCTGCTTTGCGCCCGCGATCAGGACCTTCTTTGAGATTGCCGTCACCCGGCTCCCGGCCGTGTTATCCTCGTCATTGTACAGCGTGAAATCCCCCTCCGCGCTTATCCGGTCATAGCCGTTGTTCAGGATTTTCGTCTTCAGCCAATCGGATTCGAACGACCCGAAATACCCCCTGAAACTGTACGTTTCGGCGCCCGTACTCGCCGAGGTGCTGAACGTCAGGTCAATGGCGGACGCCGGAAACGTCCCGACGTTGACGTCAGCGCTGGTTTCGTTCTGGGGGGTCGTGTCCTGATCAAACCTCCCGAACACGTCCGTGTTGACTGCCTTCGACAGGGCAGCCGGGGCGACCGCGTTGAACTGGTAGTGATCGAGGTCGCTGTCGAGCGCTCGGGGAGCCGGCAACCATCCCTCCAACCGATCCGTGCCCACCGTCGATGTCCCGTCGGATTCATCGCCGAGACCGGCACAGCCCGACAGTCCAGTGGCGCCGGCCACGAACAGCGCACTGCTTCCCTTTAGAAACCGTCTTCGTTTCATTCTAATATCCAATCACTGCAGCGAATAATAAGTCTTAGGACATCGTTCGAACCGCGAGTCACACAGTACAAGACGCTGGCGTTTCAGTATCCTCCATGGCCCACACCTTCGACCCCGAGATGGCCGACCGGCTCGAGGACCCCTCGCGGTACCGCTACTGCTCGCGGGAGGAACTGCTCGCGCTGCTGGACCCCGATCCGGGTGATCTGATCGCGGACGTCGGCAGCGGCACGGGGTTTTATACGCGTGACGTCGCCCCCCACGCCGGCAGCGTCCTCGGGATCGATCTCCAGCCGGCGATGCACGACCTGTTCCGGGAACGGGGACTCCCCGGAAACGTCTCGCTCCTCTCGGCCGACGCTGGGTGTCTCCCGATCCCCGAGGCGTCCCTCGACGGCGCGTTCGCGACGATGACGTTCCACGAGATCGCGACCGACCGCGCGCTCGCCGAACTCGAACGCGTCCTCGTGCCCGGCGGCCCCATCGTGGCGGTGGACTGGTCAGCGGCGGGCGAGGGTGAAGCCGGACCGCCGGTGAGCGATCGCCAGTCCGCAGACGGCGCGGCGTCGATGCTCGAGACAGCCGGGTTCACCGTCGAACGCTCCCGGGAGCGCCTGGAGACGTTCGTTCTGGTCGCGACGCGGTAGCCACCCACTGGAAAGACTCGATGGAGATATACTGTCGGACAGAAGTATTGATAATTCGAAGGCCCCCCG
>JBDGQL010000251.1:0-11069 GCA_042219105.1 Karumarchaeum halophilus (SeqCode)
GTGCGACCGCACGACTGCGTGTGGTTGATCCGGAAATGATTTGCAACCAACCCTATCATAGCTTCTCGCTAACCTCCCCGAGGGACTCGATTTCGACGAACACGACGACGTGGTCGCCGCGTTCGACGACGGTGTCACCCCGCGGGATGACGAACGCGCCGTCGCGGGTGATTGCCCCGATGACGACGCCGTTCGGGAGGTCGGCAGCCGACTCGGCGATCGTGCGGTCGGCCAGAACGCTGTCGCCGTTGATCTCAATCTCGAGAACTTCGGCCCGGTCGGACTCGATGATCGAGACGTTCTCCGCCTGGTACTCGCGGGTGAAGCGGGTTATCTCCTCGGCGGTCGCCTCGCGCGGATTGACCGCCACGTCGATGCCGACCTCCTCGAACAGGTCGACGTATGCTCCCGAATCGACCACCGCGACGGCGCGTCCGGCACCGAGACGCTTGGCCAACAGGCCAACAAGCAGGTTCTTCTCGTCGCTGTCGAGCGCCGCGATGACGACGTCGACGTCCTCAATGTGTTCCCGTTCGAGGAACATCCGGTCAGTCGCGTCGCTCTCCAGTACCGTGATCCCGCTGAGATCCTCGGCAATCTCCCGGGCCCGGTCGTGATCGCGTTCGACGAGCCGTGGTTTCAGCCCGCGGTCCTGTAACAGACGGGCGGTGTGGTAGCCGATATCGCTCCCACCGATAACGAGTGCGTTGTGGGTGTCATTGTCGCCGGGGTCGAGTTTGCGTGAGAAGGTCTGAACGCTGTCGGGGGTTCCGATGACGATCACGTTGTCGCCCGGTTCGAGGATCGTCCCGCCACGGGGGATGGCGACGGTGTCATCACGCAGGACGGCCGCGAAGGTGAGCGACGTGTAGCGGTCGGCCTTCTTTACCGTCAGGTTGGCAACCGGACTCGACTCCGGAATGTTGAACTCGGCCATCTGGACGACCCCGTCGGCGAACACGTCGACATCCCGAGCCCCTCGGAGTCCGACGACGCGAGCGATCGTCTCGGCGGTCAGGAGGTTCGTCGCGACCATGTGGTCGATACCAAAGGCCCCCGCCGACCGCTCCCACGTCCGCAGGAACTTCGCGTTCTTGACCCGCGAGATAGTGAACGCATCGGTGACAGTCATCGTCGTGCTACAGATGACGATGTTCGTCTCGTCGTCGTCCGTGCTGGCGATGAGTATGTCCGCATCCTCTATGTTCGCCTCCTCTAAGGTGTTCAGATCGGTCCCGTCGCCCTCGATACCCAGGACGTCCGTGTCGTACATCAGCGACTCTACGCGGCTTCCGTCGGTGTCGACCACGGCGACATCGTGGTCGGCGGCGAGGCTCTCGGCGATGCTCGACCCGACGTTGCCCGCTCCAACGATCACGACATACATCGTCGCTCCTCTACCCCTACACCCGGACGTGACCGTGTTAAGTGCCACGACACCAGATCAGTGTGTTCGGCCCGTGATACCCTGGGTTTGTGACGGCACGGCTTGCACAAATCACGTCCGGGTGTATACTGTCGGACAGAAGTATTGGTAATTCGAAGGCCCCCCGTCCTGGGGGTTCGATTATCAATCCTTCCGTCCGACAGTGTATCTGGGCGGGTCGATCCGGCTACCCGATCATCCGCTCGACGTACTTCGCGAGCACGTCGACCTCGACGTTGACGTGGTCCCCGGGGGCTTTCTCCGAGAGCGTCGTCTCCTCGTAAGTGGTCGGAACGATGGCGACACCGAAGGTCGTCTCGTTTCGCTCCGCGACGGTCAGGCTTATGCCATCCAGCGCGATCGATCCCTTCTCGACGACGTACGTTGCCAGTTCCGGCGGCAGATCGAACTCGTAGGTCCAGTCCTCGCCGACCTGACTGACGTCGTGAATTCCGGCGGTCCCGTCGACGTGGCCCTGGACGATGTGGCCGTCGAACCGGCCTTCCGCGGGCATGGCGCGTTCGAGATTCACGCCATCGCCGACCGCGCGGTCGCCGAGCGTGGTTCGATCGAGCGTCTCCGAGGCGAGAAACACCTCGAAGGCCTCGTCCGTGTGTGCCTCGACGGTGAGACACGCGCCGTCGACGCTGATGCTCTGTCCCTCCCCGAGATCGGGAGCGAACTGCGCTCCGATCGTGAGTCGGGTGCCGTCGGGTTCGGTCTCCATCGAGACGACCTCCCCAGTCGTCTCGACGATGCCCGTGAACATACCAGTCTTTGGTCGGGGTGTGTCGAAAGGGTGTCGAACGGCGCCCGACAAATCGATCGACGCTAAGAGACGAGAGCAATCAGTATCAGGCCATCGGCAGCGCCAGCGTCTCCTCCAGCAGGTCCTCCAGACTGATTTCGCGTGGCTCGTTACAGATGAGGACGTCGATCGGGAGGGTCGGCGCCCCGCTGATCAGGTTCTCCATGACGACCAGGCGCTTCCGGGCACGGCTCATACCAACGTAGAACACTCGCCGCTCGTTGTCGGTGAGCATCGGGACAGGATCGGTCTTGCGCGAGAAGTCGACGCCGCCGGGCACGTTCTCGGGATCGGCGGCGGCGGACATCTGCTCGACGACCTTCTCGGTGAGATCGGTGCCGACGAACACGTGGTCAGCCTCCCGGCCCTTCGCGGAGTGGATCGTCCCCACCCGGACTCGATCGTGGGGAACGTCGCGGTACTCCCCCACGAAGTACGCCCGCAGGCTCTTTTCTTGAACGCTCGTGACCTTCCGGATCATGTCCGCGGCCGATCCCGGACCGGGGACGAACGGCGCGATGTCGCGCACCTCGTCCGGACCGACCGACAGGTCACGCAGATCGTCCGATTCGGCCGCCTCCTCGCGGTCGTCGATCAGCGAGAACAGCTCGTCGCGCTCGTTTGAGCTGAACGCCGAATCGACGAGCATGTCGGCGAGCCGCCGGGCCTCCAGCCCGTCGATCGGTTCGTCCGCTTCGATGCTCTCTATGGCCGAGACGTAGTCCGCGAGCCGATCGGTCCACATCCGGCCGTCGGTCATCATCTGGAAAGGTATCCCCATGCCGACGAACTCGTCGACGAAGTCGAACATCTGGTAGCGCGCGCGGAACAGCACCATGACCGACCCCTCGTCGTCGACCGTCGCCTGGACGTTGCGTGCCAGGTCAAAGAGGGACGGGTCCTGGATGAGCTCGACTTCGCCACCTTCCGTGCGCGGCGCGAGATTCTTCTCCTGGCGCTCGTCGATGTGCGAGACGGCCCGCTGGACAACGCGAAGGATCTTCGAGGGCAGACGATAGGAGGTGTCGAGGATGACGTTCTCGCCACCCTGTTGAAGAAGCAGTCGCGGATCGGCACCCTGCCAGGAGTACACGACCTGGTCATCGTCGCCCGCAATCAGGACGTTCTCCACGTGGGATTTCCACCCCTGGTACACGTCGTACTGGAGTTTGGTGATGTCCTGGAACTCGTCGATGGCGAGGTGGTCGACGTTAGGGAGAAGCGAGCGCTCCTTGACGCGTTCGAGCATGTCCGCGAACCCGACGACGCCCTCCTGTCCCTTGTAGGCCCGCCAGGCCCGGATCGTCTCGGGGACGCTCGTGCGGTCGTCGTCGGTGGGCCAGGTGGGCGTGTACTTGTTGCCCTCCTGGGCGTTGTCATCGATGTCGGGCGGCAGGCGGACGCGCTCTTCGTCCCACTGGAAGGGCACGTCGTACCAGTCGGCGACGTCGCGGCGAGTGCGCTGGAGCCACTGGCTGGTTGCGATGATCTTGTTTCCCAGCGCCGTCGACCGGGCGGTCCGGCGGCTGCCGCTCTTGTACTCGTCCTCGTACTCGATGCCGTACGCCTCACAGAACGCCTCCTTGTGGTCCTCGTCGACCACGTCCCCACGCGAGAGGTTCAGCAGGTCGTACGCCTTCGAGTGCATCGTACAGACGTTGCCCCTGAGTGAACGGGGAGTGCGGTCGAGGCGCTCTGCGAGGCGCTCGCGTACCTCCGCCGCGGCGGCCCGGGTGTAGGAGACCAAAAGCAGGTCGTTCACTTCGACGCCGGAGTCGAGTCGCTCCTCGACGCGGTCCAGCAGGGCGGTGGTCTTCCCGCTTCCCGGCCCGCCGAACAGGCGCGTGACGTGCGCATCGTCCTTGGTCATTGCACAGGTACACGGCCCCAGGAGTGATAAACGGTATGGATACATGTCGCGAATTCCGTATAAACGGCATAACGAGAGCTAACCGGAGAACCTCCGCGACAGCACAAGCATACGCTGTCGGACGGAAGGATTGATAATCGAACCACCGATACGGGGGTCGTTCGAATTATCAATGTCTCCGTCCGACAGTGTAATGCCTCCAGATAGCTAACTCATGGGTATGGAAGAGAAGAGAGACCACCGGCGCCTCATAATCGCCGGAAGCGGGATCGCCGGGTTGTCAGCTGCTATCTATGCCGCCCGGTCGAACAACGATCCGATCGTTTTCGAGGGCGACGAGCCCGGGGGACAGCTCACGCTCACCTCGGAGGTCGAGAACTACCCCGGCTTCTCCGAGCCTATCAGCGGTCCGGAACTCATCGGCGAGATGAAGGAGCAGGCCAAGCGCTTCGGCGCCGAGATCGAAAACGACATTGTCGAGTCCGTGGATGTCCCTGAGCAACGCTCGGGGGCCGGGCAGTCCTCGGAGGGGTCTGGCGGTGACTTGACGCGGCCGTTTCGCGTCGAGATGCAAAGCGGCGATGTCTACACCGCCGACGCAGTGATCGCCGCCTCGGGAGCCAGCGCCCGGACGCTCGGTGTCCCCGGAGAGGACGATCTGATGGGGTATGGCCTCTCGACGTGTGCGACCTGTGACGGCGCGTTCTTCCGTGGGGAGGACATGCTCGTCGTCGGTGGCGGCGACGCCGCCATGGAGGAGGCCCACTTTCTCACGAAGTTCGCGGACACCGTGTACGTCGCCCACCGCCGCGAGGAGTTCCGCGCGGAGGAGTACTGGGTCGACCGCGTGATGGAGAAGGTCGACGCCGGGGAGATCGAGATCATGCGGAACACGGAACTGGTCGAAATCCACGGCTCCCGCGAGGAGGGCGTCGATCACGTCACGCTCGTCGAACACCCGGAGGGCCACCCCACCGAGAAACTTGACGACCCCGACTACGACGTCGAGGCGTTCGATTTCGACGTGGGCGCCGTCTTCTACGCCATCGGCCACACGCCGAACACGGAGTACCTCGAAGGAACGGGCGTCGAACTCGACGATGCGGGATATCTCTACACCGAGGGCGGGCGTGGTAGCGGGCAGACGAAGACGGGCGTCGAGGGCATCTTCGGCGCGGGCGACGTCGTCGACTTCCACTACCAGCAGGCCGCGACGGCCGCCGGCATGGGCGTGGAGGCGGCGCTCGACGCCGACGACTACCTCGATGAACTCGACCGCATGACCGCCGCCGAGAACACCCCGGCGGCCGCGGAATCTGACGACTGACCACTCTTACCGTCATATCCGGGTGTACACCCGGACGTGATTTGATTAAGGCGCGCCGTCACAAACCCGGGGTATCACGGGCCGAACGTATTAGGGTCGGTTTCACGTTATTTTGGGATCGACCGCGACGACAAGGCCTATACCACGCCGGAGCGTGTCCTGTGGTATGCCTGTTTCAGACCTGACAGTCACGGTCGAAGCGGACGGCGACGAGGACGCGATCGAGATCCCGGCCGGCCTGCTCGACCGGCTCATGGAGGAGGGAGAAACACGCGCCGACGTCGTCGGAAGCATCACGCTCATGGCCCTCACCGGGCGTGCGCACGCTCTGTTGCACCACACCGAGGATACGTCCGGCGAAGAACTGGAAGACATCGAGGCGGTTATGCAGGACCGCTTCGAGGACCGCTTTGGCATGACCTACGCCGAAGCGACCGGACACTCCCACTAATACTGACCGTTCTCGTCTCTTACCGGTGATCGCCGCCGGTCTTGGCTCTCACCGCAGTCTCCCATCAGGGTCGTCACTTTCGACGAGCCACTGGAGCAGGACGCCGTCGTCGATGCGTTCGACGCCGAGAAGTGACAGCCGGGGGAGATCCTCGGTGAACCCCTCCCCGTCGACGAGCGTAGGTGCGTCACGCCCTCCGATCACCGTCGGCCCGACGTACACGGAGAGTTCGTCCACGAGGCCGGCCGCGAACAGCGAGTAGATCACCTCGCCGCCACCCTCGACCATGAGCTGGTCGACCCCCTCTGCCTCGAGTTCCGACAGAGCCTCGCCGAGGTCGGTGCGGTCCTCGCCGGCAACGAGGACGTTCGCCCCCGCCTCGGTCAGCTCGGTGATCCGCGCCTCCGGGGCCGCCTCGCTCGCAAGCAGATAGGTCCGGGTGGCGTCGTCGAGAACGCGCGAATCGAGGGGGGTGCGACACTCCGAGTCGGCGACCACCCGGGCGGGCTGGATCGGTTCGCCGTCGGCTTCTCGGATCGCGGTTCTGACGGGGTCGTCGACGGTGAGGGAGGGATCGTCGGCCAGCACCGTCCCGACGCCGACCATCACCGCGTCCGACTCCGCGCGGAGTTCGTCCACGCGCTCGAAGTCGGTGGGTCCGCTGATCGGAAGCTGTCTTCGCTCCCGGGTCGACAGTTTCCCGTCGGCGCTCATGGCGGCGTTGACGACGACGCGCATACGCCGGTGTCGTCGCGAGCGGAAAACCCTCTTTCGATGAGCGGCGCGCGGAAACGCCGCCCGACGCCGCAGTCTCGAACACTTTCACTCCGGTCACGATAGTTTTTATACCATCGGGAACCAAGGTAGGTGTGCCTCCCACTGAAAACACCGCGGAGGCGGAACACACATGACGAATTTGCATACCCAGGCGGAAGAGATACGAGAGCAGTTTTCAGACCACCTTGACCTCGACGTGGCCGATGTCGAGGAGCGCCTCGAGACGCTGGTCGTGGAGTACAAGGTACCGACCGAGGAGGCCCGGCGGAGTGTCGTCAACCACTACGTCGACGAATCGGGCATCGAGCGCGACGAGCTGGGGCGGGGCGGAAGCACCGCGGTCGAGGCCGCTGACGTCGACGAGGCCGATCAGTGGATCGACCTCACGGCGAAGGTCGTCGAACTCTGGGAGCCACGGAGCGATTCGGTGGCCCAGGTGGGCCTGCTGGGCGACGAGTCGGGGCGGATCAAGTTTACCGCGTGGGCCACCTCCGATCTCCCCGAACTCACGGAGGGCGAGGTGTACCGGCTCGGCAACGTCGTTACCGACGAGTACGAGGGCCGCTACTCCGTGAAGCTCAACCGGACGACGACTATCGAGCGCGTCGAGGAGGACATCGAGGTCGGTGACGACGAGACCGAGGTCGAGGGTGCGATGGTGGACATCCAGTCCGGCTCCGGACTGATCAAGCGCTGCCCCGAGTCCGACTGCACCCGCGTGCTCCAGAACGGCCGGTGCTCGGAACACGGCGAGGTCGAGGGCGAGTTCGACCTCCGTATCAAGGCCGTGCTCGACGACGGCGAGGACGTCCATGAGGTACTGTTCGACCAGGAGGGCACCGAGGAGTTGACCGGGATCACCCTCGAAAAGGCAAAGGACATGGCGATGGACGCACTCGATACGTCCGTCGTTGCCGAGGAAATGCGCGAGACGGTGCTTGGCCGGTATTACCGGATCGCCGGCCCGCGGTTCGACAGGTACGTGCTCGCCGACGACGTCGAGGAACTGGACGAACCGGTCGACCCCGAGGCCGTTCTCATCAAAGCGAGGTCGATAGCATGAGTTCCGCACCCACCCGCGAGGTCGCCCAGCGCGTGTTCGCCCGCGAGTTCAACGACGCGAGTTACACGTTCAAGGAGTCTGAGGAGGAGCGCGCCCCCCTCTATCTCCTGCTCCCGACGGGGGAGCGCGTGAATCGCGTGTTTGTCGTCGGGACGCTCACCGAGACGGAAGACGTGGGCGATGATTCGGAGTACTGGCGCGGGCGCGTCGTGGACCCGACCGGGACGTTCTTCGTCTATGCCGGGCAGTACCAGCCCGAGGCAGCCGGTGTCCTGCGGGACCTCACGCCCCCCGCGTACGTCGCGGTCGCGGGCAAGCCCCGCACCTACGAGACCGACGAGGGCGACGTGAACGTCTCCGTTCGCCCCGAGTCGATCACGGTCGTCGAGGAGAGCACCCGGGATCGGTGGGTCGCGGAGACCGCCGAGCGCACCGTCGACCGGATCGAGCACTTCGACGACGAGACCAACGAGTACGCCCGCATGGCCGAGGAACAGTACGGCGTGGACGCGACCGCCTACCGCGAGATGGTAGTCGAGGCGCTCGAAACTGCCGTCGACGCCGAGGCGGAAGCGACGCCGTAGCCCGCTTCCGTCCGGTAACTCGGCCAAACGCGGCCGTCCCGAAACGCCTGTCTGACGAAGCGTTAAGTGATCGGCCGCCGAATTGCGGGTCCGATGGGTAACAAGAACAAGACGGTCTCCTTCCGAGTTAGCGAGGAGACCTTCGAGGAACTGCGTGAGGTCGCCGAGGAGCGAGACCTCTCGCTGTCCTCGGTGTTCCGGGACTACGTCGACACGTTCGTCGAAAACGAGGGGCGCGTCGAAGTCGTCCCCAAGAACGGTCTCGAGGATCCGGAGGCCGACTTCCCGCCGAAAATCGAGGTGCCCAAGAAGTTCGTCCGCGAGCACGAACGCCTCGAACTCGAAAACGAGTATCTCGAACTCGAGGTCGAACACCTCCGCGAACAACTCGACGAGCACAAGGAGTACATCGCCGAACTCAAACAGCGCCTCGAGAGCGACGAGGACGTGATCTATCTCGAAGACTTAGACGAGGAAAACGACGAGGAGACGTTCCGGATTGGCGGCCCGGACTGACGTGCAACCGACCCTGTGACGGATCGACCTTCTTCAGCGAGAGTCACGCCGAGCCGGATGTCACAGCAGCGACTCCCGCGCTTCGCGGATCTCGCGGTGTTCCTCGGCGTGACCCTCGACATCGGCGAGTGACTCGGCCGCCTCGAGGGTCCGGACCGCGCCGTCGAGAAAGGATAGCACGTCGCCCGAGTAGGCGTACAGCCCGTAGTCCTCGCCCATCACGTCGACGATGGCATCGGGTCCGAACCCCTCCGCCCGGAGTTCGAGCAGGTACCGGATGAACTTCCGTTCGGGGTGGCCACAGTACGGGTTCGCCTCGCAGTCACAGTCGAGAAAGTCCTCGGCAAAGGCCTGTGCGCGATCACGGGTGGCGTCGTCGAGTTTGTCGAACTCTCCCGTGAACAGTCGATCCAGAGTCGCGCCGCTGAACGCGCCCCGACCGATCGAGGCGTCGAGTTGGGCGCCCACCTGCCGGTGGTTTTTTACGTATATCTTGTCGGTGATGGCCACGGCTGGCCGGTGGTACGCGAGCCGGTTGCAAAAGGCCGTCGTCGCGGAACGGAACGTTTTCAAACGCCGACTGAATACGGTCGGTTGCAGCGTCCGGGTTGGGGTAGTGGTCATCCTCCAGCCTTGTGGAGGCTGGGACGCGGGTTCGATTCTCGCACCCGGACTTCCGCTCCGAACGAAGGTGAGGAGCGTGATGTCGGTCACGAAATCGAATCAGGGGGCGGGAGGTGAGCGAGCGCCCTCCGGTCAGTCGGCCTGGCTTCCGCTATCATTTTTCGACCGCATCCGAAGGTCGACGTCTCCCGTCCCGAGTTTGATCGGCTTGCCGACGATGACGTTCTCCGTGACGCCGTTCAAGTCGTCTATCTCGCCGTGAACCGCCGCATCGAGCAGGTGGTTGACCGTCACCTCGAAGGCCGCGCGCGCCAGCACCGACTCCTTGGAACCGGAGATGCCGTGGCGGCCGATCGACTCGATCGTGCCGTCGTTGGTCATCGCGTCGGCGACCAGCATCAGATGACGGATGTTCACGTCGTCAAGCCCCTGTTCTTCGAGGGTGTTCATCGTCTCGTTGATGATCGCCTCGCGGGCAGCCTCGATCCCGAGCGTCTCGTGGATCTCGTGGATGTTGTTGCAGGTGGTCCGGGTGGCGTCGACGCCCTCGATGTCGAGACATTTCTTGAACGCCGACCCTTCAGTGTAGAGGACGAGTTCGTCCGACTCGCCCTCCTCCTTGCGGACGACGACCCGCGAGATGTCGTCGATCCCCTTGAACACGATCTCCCGGAGCTTCTCGACGAGCTGGAGGAGCTGCCGGTAACTGGGCTCCTCGGGGCCGAACTCGACTACTGTTCCGTCTTGGACCGTCGAGACGCCGAGTTTCGCCTCGATGGTTTCGGCGATGGACGCCGCGACGTCGGTCGGGTCGTCGTAGTTCGGCCAGCGTTCCAGGAGGGTGTCCGCGTTGAGGTCGACCTGCACGAGCATGTCCGCGACGTTCGTCGAGACGTCGCCGAGTTCGAGGATGCGGGTTGCCTCGATCTGCCAGACGACCTCGTGGGCCTTCTCGCGGTCCTGTGCGTACTCGTCTTCCAGGTACACCGTCATTATCGGCGTGTCCGGCTCCTTGCGGGCGTCGACGAGTTCGATCAGTCGGGGCAACCCCTGGGTGACGTCGAACTCCGCGACGCCGGCGTAGTGGAACGTGTTCATCGTGTTGTGGGTCACGACTCCCTCCGCAGTGGTGAACGTCTCCAGCCCCTCCACGGACACGTCGTAGACGTGCTCGTGCTCGCTCGTGACCGTCTCGATGGACTCGATGCGTTCCCAGACCACGTCGCCTGCACTTGTTTCCCCGTTTTCGGTCTTAGCGAGGAGTGCCCCACCGTCGGCGAGCGCCGTTCGATCGCTCTCGAACGCAGTAAACTTCGCCCGCGAATCACCACGGTCGTACTCGCCGACTGTCGGGAGTTCGTCTTCCGTGGTCAGCGTGTCGCCCGCTACGGGCACGATTTCGTCGTCGACTTTTTTTACGAACGAGTGCGCCTTCGTCGCCCGGATCGAACGCCCGGATTCGAGCGTGATTTCGAGGAGTTCCTCGGGCGTCTCATGGCGGCTGATCTCCTCGACCGGCTTCCACGCTACCCGTTCGTCGTTCCGGAGGCTGAGAACCTCGATTCCCTCGGGCGCGAGCGCGACCTCGTGGTCGTCGATGGTCCGGGTATACTGTCGGACAGA
>JBDGQL010000108.1:0-11000 GCA_042219105.1 Karumarchaeum halophilus (SeqCode)
CTCCACCGTACCCGGCGAATATCTATCAGGACTTCTGTCGACCCGTATACTGTCGTCCGGGTGAAGACAGGGGCGCCGATAAAGATAGGCGTGACCTCGGGCAACTCTTATTGTGCGGTTGTGCGATGTGATCGTATGACCGACTCGACTCACATCGTGATCGCCGGTGGGGGGCGCGTTGGACACCGCGTGGCACAGCGTTTCCGTGATCGTGGGTGCACGGCCACCGTCATCGATCCCGACCCGGATTCCGCCGAGAGGCTCGGTAGTGATGATATCGAGTACCTGAGAGGAGACGCAACCAAGCCCTCCTTGCTTCGCGAGGCGATCACCGACGGGACGACCATCGTGGGCGCACTGACCGACCGGACGGACACCAACCTCGTCGTCTGTATGGCCGCGAAACGGTTGTCTTCGGACCTCCGGACCGTCGCCCGTATCGACGACCGGACCGGCGACGAGTACAGGGAGTACGTCGACGAGGTTTACTTTCCGGAGCGGGCGAGCGTCAGAGCGGCCGTCAACGCGCTTACCGGCAGTGACATCCGCACGCTCGAGGAGGTCACCGGTGACCTCGAACTACTCGACATCCGGATCGACTACGAGGCGCCGGCCGCCGGCGAGGTGGTGGCGGACACCCTTCCGGAAGGATCGGTCGTTATCGCCGAGACCGATGGAAACGTGGCCGTGCAACACTCGACGAAGCTGGTCGCCGGGCGTCGATACCTCATCGCGGCCGATCAAGACGTCCTCAACGATGTCATCCAGCAGTGTCGGGGCGGATCGGCGACGTAATCACCCCGGCAGCGACACTCTCCCGATCCACTCCCGGTAGCGGACGTCGAAAAATCGAAGCTCCGAGACGGTCCAGGTCACGGGATCGATCGTCCGGTCGGCGAGGCGTTCGGCTGTCTCCATCGGTCCACCGCGGGCGAGCGTGACGTGGGGAGTGTACTCCGATCCCTCGACCCCATCGCGGGTGCCGAACACGTCGACGAGGCGCTCGTGCACCCGGTACAGCCCGGGGCTCTCGACGTCGAAGTACACCACCGGCGCGGTCCCCGCGGTCGGCTCCGCGAAGAAGTCGATCCCGGTGACCCGCGCCTCGAAAGCCGGCGCGTCCGCGAGGGCCTGCCTGGCGCGCCCCTCGACTCGCGCGCGGCCCCCCTCCACCGTGTCGTCCAGGCGCTTGGCGACCAGCGTGTGGCGATCCCGGATCGAGTCGAACACATCCAGGTGGGGACGTAACTCGCCGGCGAGGCGGCGCACCTCTCCGGGAACCGGGACGTTGAGGCTGAACACGATATCATCTTTGCACGGCGGCGGAAAGAACGGACCGGTTCCGACCGATCGCACGCCCCGTCCCGAACCGCCCTCCCCGTCCGGGATTCGTTCGTATACACCTCCAGCGACCGACACACAGCAGTTATCTTGATATGGGCTGTACACGCGGGTGGAGTTCAAACGCCGCCGGTCCGTGGCGGAGGAAACATCAACAATGGACGAAAACGAGCGACCGACCGACGGGGAACAGTACCATGTTGAGGTGTCGACAGGCGACATCGCGGAGACAGTGTTGCTCCCCGGAAACCCCGAACGCGTCGAGAAAATAACGGCCGTCTGGGACGACCACGAGGTCGTGGCGGAACACCGGGAGTACCGAACGGCGACGGGAACGTACGATGGCGTTCCTCTGTCAGTCACGTCGACGGGCATCGGATCGCCGTCGGCGGCCATTGCTGTCGAGGAACTCGCGCGGGCGGGGGCGAAGACGTTCCTCCGGGTGGGTTCGTGTGGCACTATCCGCGAGGAGATCGGCGTGGGCGAGTTGGTCATCACGACCGGCGCGGTTCGCCAGGAGGGGACGAGCACGGAGTACGTGCGGCCTGACTACCCGGCGACGGCCGATGATCGCGTGGTCGGCGCGCTGGTCGCCGCGGCCGAGCGCCTCGATCACCGGTATCACGCCGGCGTTACCGCTAGCACCGACAGCTTCTACGCCGGACAGGGTCGATCCGGATTCGAAGGGTTCGAGGCGGCCGGCAGCGACGAGGCGATCGAGAACCTGCGCGCGGCGAACGTCCTCAACTTCGAGATGGAGGCTGCAGCCATCCTGACGCTTGCAGGCATCTACGGACTGCGGGCGGGCGCAGTCTGTACCGTCTACGCCAACCGCGTCACCGACGAGTTTCGCACAGATGGCGAACGGAGCGCCGCACGCGTCGCAAGCGAGGCCGCGGCGATCCTCGCGGACATGGACGAACGCGCCGCGGAAGCCGGCGCCCGGCGGTGGTATCCGGGTCTCGGGCTGTGAACGAGGATAGCCCCGTCGCCTCCAATCCGTTTCCGGAGGACGATCACCGTCCGAGGCGGGTCGCTATCCCGTTTCGAGTCTGTCCTCGACCCACGTTTCGACCGGCGTGAACTGCGACGTGTCGAACGCGGGTTCGACGCCAAAGGGCGCGTCGACCACGCTGTTCAGATCGACCGTCCCCTCTTCGATCGAGAGCGTCGCGAACCCGTCCTCGTGGCGCCGGTAGAGGTCCCCGTGGACGTCGATCAGACGGTCCTGTACTCTCTCGGGGAACGCGCTCAATCCACGGAAGTAGTGGTGGCCGTTGCGCTCGACGTGGTCGGCTCCGACCGTCGCGACCACGGCGAGGTCCTGAAGCAACTCGATCGGGCCGATCGTGGTGAGGTCCTCCGCGCTCAGGACGTATTCGGCGTCCGGATCCGAACGGTTCCGGCGTTCGATCAGACAGGCGTTGGCGATCCCCTTGAACACGCCCTTGCAGTTTTTGTGGCTCGTCCCGTCGTAGCCGTGCTCGAGCGCGGTGCGGTTGCGCTCGAGCAGGTCGTCCGATTCGTCGATGATGATCGGCGGCTTGGCCTCCCAGTTCAGGAACACCTCCCGGGTCTCGTTGCTGAAGGCGTCGTCGCGCGCGAGGGGCTGTTCCACGTACAGCAGGTTTTCGAGCAGGGACTCCCGGTCCGGATCGTTACACAGCGCCTCCCACTGGCGCTTGAACGCCCGCGCCGAGGCGTACCCCTCGTTGGCGTCGACGGTGAACGCGTAGTCCCGGAGGTCGAGCCCCTCGAGGACGTCGTGGATGCGCGAGAGCCGGGTAGCGTCCCGCTGTTGATCGGCGGATAGCTTGATCTTGAAGTGATCGACGCCGTCCTCCCGGACGTACGCGGACAGCGACTGGGGGAGCCCGTCGTCGAGGCGGTCTCCCGTGGCGACGTCGTCGTCGGTGAGCGGATCGGTCAGACCGACTGTGTGCCGGATGGCGGTCGACCGCCGGGGCTCCTCGGGCAACAGGTCGGCTGGTTCGTACGCCTCTAGTTCGTCGTAGATCGCCCCGAGTGAGATCCCGAGGACGTTCTCGCGAACCGCGTCCCCAAAGGAGATCCCCTCGTGTCGGCAGACGGCGTCGATGAGAGCCTGCTCGACCATGCTGACGCCGTACACCCACAACAGGGGCGGGTAGTCCGTGTCGGCTGCCCACTCCTGCTGGCGCTCGTACACCCCCATCCAGGCGTCGAAGGCCGTTTCGGCGGGTCCCGATTCCTCCGCGAACGTCCCGGCCCTCCGGAACGCCTCGATCATGTTCTCCAGACCCTCGTGCAGCGACATCGACGGATCCTTGTAGAACCACATCGGGATCAACCCCCCCATCGAAACCCCCTCCTGAACGTGCCCGTCGATCCTGACCGAGAGATCCAGAACGACGTGCGGACACTCCGTCATCGCGACGTTCCCGAAGTGGAAGGGCGTCCGCATTTCGGGGTTCGTGACGTGGTACGTCGCCGAGACGACGTTGAGCGACATGGGATGCCAGTCGCGGCTCGCGGTAAAAAAACCACCGGGGGCGGCAGGAAATCCCGCGTATCCGCTCTTTAGACCACCCGGGGACCGGCCCCGTCACTCGTGATACTTCCGGTGGCTCTCGCCCTCGCGGTCCGCGTCGGGGTCGATCTCGATCAGCGGCGCGGTGAACCCGGGCACGGCCACCAGTGCCGCGAAAGCGTTCCGGAAGCAGTGACCGTACACCCGCTGTTCGGTCGCCGGGGTCACGACGATCGATCCCGGTTCTACCGGCACGTCGACCCAGTCCGTCGGGTCTTCGCGTGGCCGTCGGAACAGCCGAATGTGGCGGTCGCTGCCTTCGACCGACGGAAGGCCGTAGGTCGAGCGGTCCAGAACGATTGCCGTCTCGGTGTGTGGCACCGGCCCATCGCCGGTCGCTACCGGGGCGTGGCAGTGCTGTACTGGAGTCGGTTCGCGGTCGTGGCGCATGTCAAGCGTGTGCTGATTGACACGGTTCACGCCGCGCGTGTCGCCCTCCTCGGCCGACACCTCCGGGGGGAGCACCTCCCGGCGGAACGCTTGCTCGTACTCCGCACATCCCCCGGCGTCGTCAGACATGTTCCGCAGAAAGCCAAAGCGTGGGGCCGGGTACGCCGTCGGCGGCACACGCACCTCGAAGGTGGTGCCAGCCCCCATCAGTTCGACGGGCGCCTCGTCCGGCTGGAGAACGATCACGTCTCCCGGCCACATCGCGACCGTATGGGTCTTTCCGGCGGTCGGAAGCCCCGCGACCGGTTCGCGATAGGGTGCTTCCGGGGGCGGGCCACGCACCGGATCGCCGGCCCGGACCGTCGTGCTGGTGTCGTCGGCGTCGACGACCACGTGGTAGGTCGCCCGGTTCTCGTCGGACTCGAGGACCGTCGAGCCATCCCACCGTCGGACGGCGAACTCGTATGGGTCGCCGTGGATGTCCGCCAGGGCGTCCGTCAGCCTCTCCGTCGCCGCCACATCGTCGACGTGGGCCCTCGGGACGTCCGCTGTCTGTCGTGACATGATTCCGTGGCGAATACTATGACCCGGCGGCTCAAATCGATATTTCGGGAATCTCGACCCGCCGGCCCTCCTTCCAGGACCGGTGACTCAGTTCGGACAGCTGGACCCCCTTTGCCCCCTCGACGAAATCGTAGGGGAACGGTTCGTCGGCGACGACGTGGCGGATAAACTGTTCCCACTCCTGTTTGAACGCGTTGTCGAACTCCCGGTTGTTCGGAACTTCCGTCCAGTCGTCGTGGTAATCATGCTCCGTCGGCGTGTCGGGGTCCCACACCGGCTTTGGCGTGTTCGAGTGGTGCTGTGTCTTGCACTCCCGCAACCCGGCGACGGCGCTCCCGTCTGTGCCGTCCACCTGGACCCGGACTAGGTCATCGCGCTTGACCCGGACGGTCCAGGATGAGTTGATCTGGGCGACGGTGTCTCCCTCGAGTTCCATGATGGCGTAGGCGGCGTCGTCGGCGGTTGCCTCGTAGGGGTCGCCGTCCTCGTCGATCCGTTCCGGGATGTGTGTCTTGCCCAGGCACATGACCGACTCGACGCGCCCGAAGAGGTTCTCGAGGACGTAACTCCAGTGGGCGAACATGTCGTCGATGATGCCGCCGCCGTCCTCCTTGCGGTAGTTCCAGGAGGGTCGCTGGGCCGGCTGGCCGTGACCGGTGAACACCCAGTAGCCGAACTCGATGTCCACCGAAAGGACCTCGCCGAAGAAGTCCTGTTCCACGAGCCGGTCGAGTTTCATGAAGCCGGGGAGCCAGAGTTTGTCCTGGACGATCCCGTGCTTGATTCCGGCCTCCTCGGCGATCCCCGCCACCTCCGTGGCAGTCTCCAGGTCGGTCGCGAGGGGTTTCTCGCAGTACACGTCCTTCCCGGCCTCGATCGCCCTCTCGAGCCCAGCGGCCCGCCGGGACGTGATCTGTGAGTCGAAGTAGATCTCCTCGTCGCCGTCGAGACACTCCTCCAGGTCGGGATCGACGGCGATGCGGTCGATATCGTGCTCGTTGGCGAGTCGCTGCAACTTCCGCTCGTTTCTACCGACCAAGACCGGATCGGGCATGGCGCGCTCCCCGCTCGGCAGCTCCACCCCGCCCTCCTCGCGGATCGCCTTGATCGAGCGGATGAGATGCTGGTTAGTGCCCATGCGTCCGGTCACACCGTTCATGATAACGCCGACCTCTCGCATACGTGGGCGCCGTTTGATCTCCACCTATTAATGCATGCCTCATTTACACCCGGACACGAACCAGTCAACGTGACTGTGGCTTGTTTGGCCGGGAGACATCATTTTGACTGGGAACAATCAACCTGCGTGGTGAACTATTCGTGTCCGGGTGTATTGCTGATGTCGTGGCACGTTATAGAGTCACGTCCGGGTGTGTTGACCACATCCCCTCGACCGTCGGAACATCTCCGACAGTGTAATATTTAACCCGACCCGAAGAAAGCACCAACCTATGCCGATCAATGTCGGATACATTGGCGTCGAGCACCACCACCGTGACCCCTACTTCGCCGTCGCGAGCGGACTGGGCGTCGACATCACGGCCGTCTGCGAGCCGGGACAGGAGGTCGCCGTCACGGACATCACGACCATGGACGACCGCCCCGACGAGATCACCACCGAAGGACAGGAGATGCCGGAACTCGTCCGGGGGGCCACCCCTTACACCGACCCACACGACCTGCTCCGGGAGGCCGAGGTCGACGTCGCCTGGATCACCTACCGGAGCGACGAGACGCCGGAGATCGTCGACACCGCCGTCGAACAGGGCATACACGTCATCAGCGAGAAGCCGATCGCGCGGACCGCGGCCGACCTGGCGCCGATCGCACGGAAGGCGAACGACGCCGGCGTGACCGTCTCCCCCACCCTGTACTACCGGACCAACCCGGTGGCGATGGATCTCCGTGACCGCGTCATGGAGGGCTTTTTCGGCGACATGTGGACCGTCGAGGGGCGGTTCAACGCCAGCCAACTGTCGTTCCGGGACACCTCACATTACATCTACGACCGGGAGACGAGCCGCGGCGGTGCGCTGCAGTGGGTCGGCCCACACTGGGTGGACGTGATGTCGTGGATCCTCGAGGACCCGATCGCGCGGGTCAACGCACAGTTCCACGAGGCCGACTCCTGTGACGTCGACGCCGGGGCTGTCCTCCAGTTCGAGACCGAGACCGGGACTCTCGGGACGTTCCACACCGGGTACTATCTGAGCGACCGGAGTAAGGACACCCATCTCGGCCTGTATGGCACCGAGGCACAGGCGTTGACGCCGCTACACCACGACTCGCTACAACACGAGCCGACGATCCCGCTGGAACTCACGGCGGAGGACGACGACTGGTCGGCGGCACCCCGCCGTACCATCGAGTACGAGTTCACCTACGACCGGTTTCCCGCCTGGGGGGACTTCATCTACGACTACTTCGAGGCGTTCTTTGCGGGGGTGGACACGGGCGAGGTGCCCGCGACGGTCGATGATGCCGTCCAGTTGCTCCGCGTTCTCGACGCCGCCTACGAGTCCGCCCGCCGCGAGGAGTGGGTGACCGTCGGTCCGGAGTCGTAGGATACTCAGTCGGCCGTCCCGCGTGTTCCGACCAGTTCGTCGAACCGTTCGCGGACCTTCTTTACTTTCGGCTGGGCGTGCATCCTGCAGTAGGCGTCCGAGGGGTTCTTTTCGAAGTAATCCTGGTGATACTCCTCGGCCTTCCAGAACCGCTCTAGGGGTTCGAGTTCGGTCACGATCGAGTCCTCGTACCCTCCCGACTCCTCCAGGGCCTGGATGTAGTTCGCGGCGAGGTCGCGCTGTTCCTCGTCGTGGTAGTAGATTCCCGAGCGGTACTGGCTGCCGACATCGGGGCCCTCCCGGTCTTTCGTCGTCGGGGTGTGGATCGTGAAGAACACCTCCAGCAGGTCGGCGTAGCTGATGCGATCGGGATCGTACTCGACCTGGACTGCCTCGGCGTGGCCGGTCGTCTCTCGGCAGACCTCCCTGTACCCCGGGTCGTCGACGTGGCCGCCGCAGTACCCGGAGGTGGCCGAACGGACCCCGTCGAGTTCCTTCAGCGCCGCCTCGACACACCAGAAGCACCCGCCCGCGAACGTGGCAGTCTCCATCATCGTGGCGTCGTAGGGGCTACAGGGGCATGTATCCGTTGGCGGTCCCAGTCGACCTGTAGAAACCGTCCGGTACACCCGGACACGAACCAGTCAACGTGACTGTGGCTTGTTTGGCCGGGAGACATCATTTTGACCGGGAACAATCAACCTGCGTGGTGAACTATTCGTGTCCGGGTGTAGGACTGCCCAGCGCGACCCCGGAAGGAAACACACAAACCCGGCCGGAGAGAATCCACCCATATGCGAATCGCGGTTCCCAACAAGGGACGGCTCCACGAGCCGACGCTCGATCTCCTCGACAGGGCGGGCCTGCACGTCGAGAACGGTTCCGACCGGAAACTGTACGCCGACACGGTCGATCCCGACGTGCAGGTGCTGTATGTCCGGGCCGCTGACGTCCCCGAGTACGTCGCCGACGGCGCTGCGGAGCTGGGAGTCACGGGCCTCGATCAGGTTCGGGAAGCCTCGGTCGAGAACGTCGTCGATCTGCTCGATCTGGAGTTCGGCCACTGCCGGATCGTCCTGGCGGCCCCCGAAGACGGCGACATCGAGGCCGCCGAGGACGTCGCGGGTGGGACCGTTGCGACCGAGTTCCCTGCGATCACCCGGCGGTTTCTGGACACGCGGGACGTCGACGCCGACATCGTCGAGGTCAGCGGCGCGACCGAACTCACCCCCCACGTCGACATCGCGGACGCGATCGTCGACATCACGTCGACGGGGACGACCCTCCGAATGAACCGCCTCGCCGAGATAGCCGAGATCCTGTCGAGTTCTGTCCGACTGTTCGCCCGCGAGGACGTCCGCGACGCCGAGAAGACCCGCCAGATCGAGACCGCGCTCGGGTCAGTGATCGACGCGACGGGGAAACGCTATCTCATGATGAACGTCCCGGAGAACCGGATCGAGGACGTCACGGAGGTCGTCCCCGGACTCGGCGGCCCGACGGTGATGGACATTGCCGGCGACGAGAAGGTGGCCTTCCATGCGGTCGTCGCCGAACGTGACGTCTTCGAGACCATCAACGCCGCCCGGGAGCGCGGCGCCAGCGACATCCTAGTGACCGAGATCGAGCGCCTGATCGAGTGAATTACACTCGTCTCTTACCGCCGCTCGCCGCCAACAGGTGTGGCGACCGGCGATAAACACCGAGAGTAATCATTATGAGACGCCGGCCTCGTCGGCGACGCTAGTCCAGCAAGCCGAGTTCCTCGAGTCGCGTGACGATCTCGTCGACGGCGTGCTCGGCGTCCTCGGGGTGCTTGCCGCCAGTGATGACGAGCTTGCCCGACCCGAAAAGAAGCGCGACGACGTCGGGATCCTCCAGACGATACACGAGACCCGGGAACTGCTCGGGTTCGTACTCGATGTTCTCCAGCCCAAGACCGATCGCGATTGCGTTGAGGTTGAGTTTCCGGCCGAGATCCGCGGAAGTGACGATGTTCTGGACGACGATTTCGGGATCCTCGTCCACCCGGATGTTGAGATCACGCAACTTGTCGAACACGATACGGAGACTCTCGTGGACATCGTCGGTGCTCTTTGCGCCGGTGCAGACGATCTTGCCCGAACGGAAGATCAGTGCCGCCGATTTGGGTTCCTGGGTACGATACACGAGCCCGGGGAACTGCTCGGGATCGTAGTCGGCGCCTTCCAGGTCGATCGCAACGCTCTGAAGATCGAGTTCCTGCCCGATCCCGGTCGACGCGACGACGTTCTCGATGTTGATCGTTTCTTTGGGATCACTCATCGTTCGCTTTAAAACACGTATGTAACCTTTATAAAGGTTGGTAGTGTCCGAAACTGATAATTTTATTTATATTTTATGAACGTTCCTGGTCGTCCCCGGTGTGTCGTCGGGAGGGTATACTGTCGGACAGAAGTATTGATAATTCGAAGGCCCCCCGTCCCGGGGGTTCGATTATCAATGTCTCTGTCCGACAGTATACCGACCGACACGCTCATTCCGCTCCTCGACACAGCCAAACCGTGTACGTCCTCGAACTTGGCGGTGAGGACGACCGCTTCGCCGCCGCGGAGGCCCGCACCGCCGCAGTCGACGTCTCCGTTCTCGCGCCCGGGGTCGCACTCGCGGAGACGGTCGCCCCGGAGCGCCTGCGCGGCCTCGCATACACCCACCGGGCGAGCGAGTTGCTCGGCGACACGGACGCCGACGTCGCGAGCGCCCGCGTCCTCCTGGAGGCGAGTGGCGTCGACGCGTCGGGCACCGTCGCGGTCCATGCCCGCGACGTCCGCGGCACCGCCGGCGTCAACACCCGGAAGGCCGAACGCGTCCTCGGTGATGTCCTCTCTGCCCAGGGGTTCGCGGTCGACCTCGACGACCCTGACCGCGAACTCCGGGCCCTCTTTTCCGGAGAGACGTGCGCGCTCGGGTGGCTCCGCGTCGAGGCCGACCGTGGATTCGGCGACCGCGCCCCGACCGATCGTCCTTTTTTCCAGCCCGGGTCGATGGATCCCCTGGAGGCCCGCGCCGTCGCCAACCTGGCCGGCGCCCGTCCGGGCGTGACCGTCCTCGACCCGATGTGTGGCACCGGCGGCCTGCTGATCGAGGCAGGGCTGGTCGGCGCCGAGGTGGTCGGCCTCGACGCACAGAGAAAGATGGTCCGTGGTACCCGAACGAACCTCGCGGCGTTTCTCGATACTGATTTCGCCGTCGCTCGCGCCGACGCGACCCGCCTTCCTCTCCCCGAGGGTGCGATCGATACGGTCGTCTTTGACACCCCGTACGGCCGCCAGTCGAAGATCGCGGGCCGGGACCTGGAGTCGCTCGTCGGCAGTGCGCTCGCGGAGGCGCGTCGCGTCGCCGACCGGGGCGTTCTCGTGGCCGACCGGTCCTGGAAGGCGCTCGCGCGAGACGCCGGGTGGGATCTCACGAGTCGGTTCGAGCGCCGGGTCCACCGGTCGTTAACCCGGCACGTTCACCTTCTGGAGTCGGTACCGTAGCATATACGGGTCGACAGAACTGTTGATAGAATTAGCCTCCACCGTACCCGGCGA
>JBDGQL010000209.1:0-10999 GCA_042219105.1 Karumarchaeum halophilus (SeqCode)
TCAACTATGGAGACGCTTGCCGAGCATGCTGCCTGGCTCGTTGATCGGTTCGAAGGCGATGAAAAATACGCTGACTTAGAGAGTTTTTCCCACCTCCAGCAGGTCCTCGACGAACAGTGTTATCGCATTCCTGAACTCGAAGATGATGAGCTGGACCGAGATGATGATGGCGACGATCAGGCCCCTCCCGGTGACTCGTCACCGGGATGGGAACCGATCAGACCCGTCAACTCTGTTGAGGAAGACCCGGATCAGGCCCAAGACAGCGATGAATCTCCCGATAAAGACAGGGAGGAGACTCAGCAAGATCACGTCGGGCTGAAAGAGCCCGACGAGATCGGGAGTGACTCCATGCAGAACCCACATGATGAGGAAGCGACCTACCGCCGGAAGAACGACGAGGACTACCATGGGTACAAAGCGAACATAGCCGAAACCTGCGATGGTGAGAACCCGTTCAGGCTGATCACAGCTGTGCGGGTAGATACCAACAACACAGACGACGCCGATCTATTGAAGGAGGACGTGACGGGGTTGCCACACGAGACAGGGTTGAGGGATCTCCTCGTCGATGGTGGGTATACGCACAAAGAGGTAGAGGCGTACTGCGATGATCATGCGATCACGCAGCATTTCACAGGACTGACGGGCCAGAGCCCACCCGAGGAGAAGCTCTCACTGGCGGATGCGGAGTGGGATGGGCATCGAATGGTTACGTGTCCTGCGGGACACGAACCATTCGAGCAACGGTACATGCCTGAGAGTGGCCGGATTTCGGGGCGAATGGACAAGGAGTGTTGCGAGGGCTGTCCGAAACGAGAGAGCTGTTTCGTGCAGGAAAAGCAAGAATTCTTCAGCTACGGGTTCTACGAGCGGAAATTAGAGCTTGCGCACCGACGCAAGCGGTTAGCTGATCCAGCAGAGGAGGAGTTTCTGAATTTACGTGCGGGGGCGGAGTCGCTGGTCAACGAGGTGTATCACCAGGATGGGGAGAAAACCAAGTTCACAGGGACGATCAAGGTGAAGAACGCGTCGATAGCGAAAGCTATCGGGACGAACCTCAAGCGGGCCTCACGATTCGTTGAATCGGAGGCCCGGAAGGAGCAACCGGCAGGATAGGCGGGAAAAACGGCTGTTTTTGTCGATTTCGAGAGCGAACTTGGGGCGATAGGGCTGTCTATCAGGGAAGGTAATATTGTTCCGATGGATTGAGCAGGGGTAACTCATTGAGAGATTCCACAGAACCCCCCTTTCTCCTGTGCCCTCAGAGCATCTATTCAGTACTGAACTCAACGCCGGTGATCTCGAATCGTGCACCATTGTCAGAGCCGTCGGTCACGCCGACCTCCCAACCGTGGGCTTCAGCCACCTGCCGCACGATCGCAAGTCCGAAGCCAATTCCGTCCTCCGCAGTTGAGTACCCACTCTCGAAGACCCGCTCGCGCTCTGCGTCCGGGATGCCAGGGCCATCGTCCTCGATGGGGAAACCTCCATCCATCGTCTCGACGCGAACCGTCACATCCGGGCCGGCGTGATCGATGGTGTTTCGGAAGAGGTTCTCCAGCAGTTGTCGAACCCGATTCTCGTCGGCACTGATCGGGTCCCATCCATCCGGATCGTCGGCAAGAATGAGTTCTGCCTCTCCCTGGTCATCGGTCACGAGTGACCATGCGTCCTCAATCACGTGCTGGAGGGCGACTGCCTCTGTCTCATCGATGTCCCGCCCCTCCCGCGCGAGCCACAGGACATCATCGATAATGCCGTTCATCCGATCGACCGCGTCACCGATCGGGTCGAGATGAGCGCTCTCGCATTCCTCACGGGCGAGTGCAAGTCGTCCCTCAATCACGCTCAGCGGACTCCGGAGGTCGTGGGAGACGACCGATGCGAACTCGTCAAGCCGGTCATTCTGTCGTTCGAGTTCCCGCTCGTGGTGCTTCCGGTCGGTGATATCTTGGATATATCCCCGAACCGTGTCCTCAGCCCCTTCGACAGGCTCTCCCCGAGTTCGCACCCACCGTTCGTTGCCCTCGGCAGTGATGAGACACACCTCCTGATCGTATGGCTCACCAGCCGCGAGAGCGTTCTCAACAGCCTCCGCAATCTGGTCGCGGTCCTTCGGGTGGAAGAATTCGATCCCCTCCTCAAGTGTCGGTTCGTACTCATCACCGACCTCGTGGATGCGGCGGGTGCCGTCGGTCCAGACGAGAGTGCCGTCTGCATGGAACTCCCACGCACCGAGGTTTCCAAGTCGCTCGGCTTCCTCAAAGAACGTCTGGATTCGCTGGAGTTCCTGTTCGCGCTTCTTGTGATCGGTGATATCCTGCACCGCGCCACGGAGCGTCACGACCGTGCCGTCTTCGACGGTCGGCTCACCGCGGATCCTGAGCCATCCGATGTCGCCGTCCGAGCGGCGAAATCGCGCTTCGACATCGAACGGGTCACCTGCCGCAAGGGCAGTTTCAACCGCGGTCTCGACACGCGGACGATCCGCTTCGACGTAGAGATCGAGCGCGTTCTCTAACGGTGGTTCCTCGTCGTAGTCTCCGGCAACCATCTCGAACAGCTGGTTCGTCCAGAACACGTCCTGTGAGTCGGGATCGATTTCCCACCCACCGACATCCGCAATCTGTTCAGTATGGTTCAGGAGTTCGACCACCCGCTCGTATTCCTGTTCACGTTCTTTTTCTTCGGTTACGTCGTGTTGGAAGCCGACGTAGTTGACGACCTCGCCATCCTCGCCATGTACTGGTGCAATCGAGACCCGATTGTAGAACTCGGTGCCGTTCTTGCGGTAGTTCCGGAGTTCGGCAGTCACGGGCTCTTCGTCGTCGATGGCTTCTCGCATCCGGGCGACAGGCTCGGGATTCGTGTGCTCGCCTTGGAGGAAGCGACAGTTGGAGCCGAATACCTCCTCTTCGGTGTACCCCGTCAACTCCGTGAAACGATCGTTGACGTAGATGAGTGGATTGTCTTCCTGAGATGGGTCACTGATAGTGATCCCGACAGGTGCCGCATCCATCGCCCGGTCTTTACGTTCAAGTTCGGCCTGTCGTTCTCTGCGGTCAGTGATGTCACGGGCGACGCCGACGATGCCGTCCACGGTGCCATTCACGCGCAGTGGGGTCAACCGATACGCCAGTACCGCGTAGCCGTGGCCGGGAAAGTCGGCGTCAAGTTCACCCTTGACCTCATCGCGGGTACCGTCCAGCAAATCCTGATATGGATCGCCGGCTGCCTGGTCTCGGATTTGCGGAATGAGCGCACTCGCTTCCCCTTCAAGCGCTTCGGGGGATTTCCCGTACCAGTCAGCCAGGTACTCGTTGACGAGTTCGAACCGGCCCGCAGCATCGTAGATACAGGCAGCCTCGTGCATCGAGTTGACCATCTGTTTGTAGCGGCGCAGTTCCTGGTTGCGCTCGGCAAGGGCCCGTTGCGAACGGTACCCTTCGACGGCGTTCCTGACGCGGTTGGCCAGGAGGGTGTACTGGTCAGTCCCACTGCCTTTCTGGAGGTAGTCAGTCACACCCACTGAAATGGCGTCGCTCGCAACTTCCTCGGAGCCCTTCCCCGTGTAAAGAATGAATGGCAGGTCTGGATACTTTTCGCGGACGGTTTCGAGAAACTCGATACCGTTCTGTCCAGGCATGTCGTAATCGGAGATGATACAGTCGAACGCAGTGTCGGCAAGCCGGTCCAGTCCGTCGCTGGCACTGGTAACGGTTTCGACGGTGAATTGACTCTCTTCCCGTTCAAGGAATGTTGCAGCCAGGTCTGCGAGATCAGGCTCGTCATCTACGTGAAGGACGCGAATTCTCTCAGTATCCCTACTCGATGTCTCAGCCATACTTCGATTCTGACGTTACAGAGGTTAAATATGTTAGGTAGTAGCATACAATTCGTCTTCCACACAAACACATCTGCAAGAGACGCGCGTTGTATTGCTCACTCCGATAGTGATGATATACTTGGGTGATTTCTAAGCGGGTGGCACATAGAGAGGATAAGGTCAGCAGACAGTACTTGCTGAAGAGAACCACAGCAGCGAGACCGTATTGAGAGATAGTCGTCAACCGCTGTTACTTTGTTGCCTGCGTAGGTACTCCCAACCAATGCACATCCGGAACGAATTCGACCAGTGGGCAGCATCCGGACGAGATCGTGAGATGGAAGAGACCCACTGGCACACAGCAAAACGTGCGCTTGCTCGGATCCCCATTGAACAGGGCGATACGATTCTTGATCTCGGCACTGGCTCAGGGTATGTGCTCCGCGCACTCAACGAGACACGCCATATTGGCCAGGGGATTGGCCTTGACGTGAGTCCGGAAATGGTAACAAACGCACGCAAGTACACTGATACGAACAGTATCAGCTACACGGTTGGGGATTTTCATCACCTTCTGATAGCCGACGATAGTATTGACCACGTCTGGAGTATGGAGGCGTTCTTTTTCGCCAGTGAACCGCTTGAGATGCTCGAAGAAATCCGGCGTGTCCTCCGACCTGGTGGAACCTTCTTTTGTGCGGTGAACTTCTTTAAAGAATCCGAACAATCACACCAATGGCGAGAACGCATCGATCTTCCGATGTATCTGTGGAGTCAACGGGAGTATCGAACGTTGTTCCGCAAAAGCGGGCTGTCCGTCGCCACACAGGACACAATCCCGGATGAAGATATCGACATCCCGCCCGAAAGTGAGTTTCCAACCGAAGAGTGGGAGACGCGTGCAGCAATGATCGATCGGTACCGGACGTGGGGAACGTTGCTGACTGTCGGTGTCGCACCCTGACTGTGCGAGATACGCGCGTTGTATCTTGCACGCCCTTTCTATCAACACCAGATCATATTAGCGATCGTGTGGTAGCCCACTGACTTACATCGGTCACTTCGATTTCTACTGTCTCCACGGTTGATAAGATTGAATCGCTATCTGCGTCATCTGTACCTACCGTTATGACTGGTGTGTCAATAGTTCTATGACACCCTGGATCCATATCTTAAGCTATTCGTGTCCGGGTGCATAGGATCGGTTGCAACTGTGTTCGGGTGCGACCACCCGACCCACCGGCACGGGCTTTCGCAACCACTTTCCATTCCGCGAGTCGACGACCGGCATGCGACTGGCGAGACTCCGGACACCCGAGGGCATCGTCGAAGGGGAGTACGACGACGGAATCGTGATCGCGGACGACGGCGAGTACCACGTCGGCCCCGACGGAACGCTCACCTACCCCTGTGAGCCGTCGGCGCTGTACTGCGTCGGGCGGAACTTCGCCGCGACGCTCGACCAGATGGACTACGACCGGCCAGAGGAGCCGGACTTCTTCATCAAGCCACCGGCGTCGCTGGTCGGTCCCGGGGAACCGATCCGCTACCCGGAGTGGACCGACGAACTCACCTATGCGGGCGAACTGGTGGCCATCATCGACCGGCGGTGTCGCGACGTCGACCCCGGTGACGTGCCGGAGGTGATCCGGGGCTACACCGTCATGAACGATGTCGACGCCCTGGACCAGGCCGGTCGAACGGCGAGAAAAGCGTTCGACACGTCGGCCCCGCTGGGTCCCTGGATCGAGACCGATATCGCTCCCGCAGACGTGGAGATGGAGACGGTGATCGACGGGGAGACACGGCAGACGGCCAACACCGATCAAATGCTGTTTCCCCCAGCGGAGGTCGTCTCCTTTCTCTCCCGGCGGTTCACGCTTCGTCCCGGCGACGCCGTCGCCTTCGGGAGTCCGGCCAATCCCGGGACGGTCAGCCCCGGAGACGAGATCACGATTACCTACGAGGGGATCGGAACCCTTCGGAACGTAGTCAAGAGCACCGGGCGGCAAACGATGCGTCCGGGGTAAGACCTATGTCATGTGAGTTGTTACCAACCCATGTGCCCATGACTGACGACGGGGATCGCGGTTCGATGGACGGGCGTATCGTGCCGACCGATGCGGACGAGCCGGTCGAGGCGTACGAGACGGAGGAGGGGACGGTGCTGTACGACGCCGGGAACCCCCTAGCGTGGATCGAATCCAGCGTCACGGTCCCGATCAAAGAGGCGAGCTAATATACTGTCGGACAGAAGTATTGATAATTCGAAGGCCCCCGTCCCGGGGGTTCGATTATCAATGTCTCTGTCCGACAGTATACTATCGGTCGCAAGTTCGTGGAGGAATTCGCCACCCCGGGTGTCGAATATCTCCATCGAGTCGTGACCGACAGTATAAATCCGCGGGCCGAACCATTCTTTTGTGGCGGTACCGTTCGCACGTACGTGCTGAACGACCCGACCGTCCCCGAGGACCAGCCCGAGGCAGACACCGGAATCGGCGCCCCCGAAGTGGACGTCCCCGAGGTCGACGCCCCCGAGGTCGACATCCCCGAAGTCGACGCTCCAGGAGTCGACGCCGTGGAGAGCGAAGCCGATGTCGGCGTTCCGGACGGGTCCGATGCGTCGGCGCAACTCCGCGCGTCGTTCTGGGGAGTCGTGTTACTGTTCAACGTCGCCTTGCTCCTCCTCAGCGTCGGTCCGATGTTCGCTCTCATGCGCGGGCGCTGGCGCCTCGGCGGTGGGCTGTTCGTCGCCGGGGCGGTCGCCTTCGGGCTCGGAGTCCGGCGGGTCCGAATCGTGAAAAAACAACTCGACTAACATGTGTGTCCGATCACCGGAGATGAAAAATGCGAACCGTTCGTGACGACGCCGGGCGGCGGTACCTGCTCCTGAAGGAATCGGCGGAGGCGTGTCTGATCCGGGATCCCGACACCGGCGAGGAGCGCTACGTCGAAAACGAGCGCCTGACCCGGATCGGACAGTCGCCGCTCGTGACCGCCGCCGAGCGCCTCTCGACGGAGACGCACCGTCGTCTCGATGTCGGACCCGACGAGCGCGTGCTGGGGTTGCTCTCGGAACTCGACCGCCGGGGTCCCCTCGCGGTCCGGACGATACTCGCGGACTACGATGTCTGTGAGAGCGACCTCCACGGTATGCTCGGCGAACTCCGCGCCGCCGGCGCGATTGAGGAGGCGTCCGTGGCCGGCGAGCGCGGCTACGGCCTGACGGACGCGACGCAGGAGATACTGAACGCATAGCGGGGTGCCCTACGCGAGCAGCGCGTCGGTCTTCTCCACGCGCGAGCGGTTCGTCGTCGGGTCCTTCTCGACCGCGAGGAGTTCCTCGGCGGCGCCGACGAGTTCGTCGTCGTGGGTGACGACGACGATCTGCTCGACGCCCAACTCGCGCATCGCGCCGATCAGATCGACCAGCTGTGAGACGTGCCCCGAATCGAGAAAGACGGTCGGTTCGTCGAGCACGAGCGGCGGCATCGGCGCGGCGCCCTCGATTCCCTCCGCGAGCAGGCGATAGATCGCCGCCCGGAGGCTGAGATTGAACAGCGCCCGCTCCCCGCCCGAAAGCTGTTCGGGATCGAGCACTTCGCCGTCCTTCTGGTAGACGGTGAGTTCGTAGGCGTCGTCGAGTTCGATCCGCGCATAGGCGTCGTTCTCGTAGACGAGGTCGAACGTCTCGTTGAGCAGCCGCTCGAGGTGCTCGACGTTTTGCGTGCGCAACTCCGCGCGGAGATCCGCGTACAGCGCTTCCATCTCCTCCGTCTCGGACCGGAGTGATTCGAGCGCGTCGACCCGTTTCTGGAGGGTTTCCCGGCGCTCGCGCAGGGATTCGAGCTCCTCGAGTTCATTCTCGACGGCGCCGATCCGGCCCTGAAGATCGTCCCGTCGCGCCTGCAACCTCTCGAGTTCTTCGTCGGCGCGTTCGAGATACGCCTCGGCGTCCGCCTTCGCCTCGCGAGCGCGCTCCAGCCTGTCGGCCTCGACCTCGGATTCGAGGTCGTCCTTGCGCTCGCGTTTCTCCGCCAGCGTCTCGCGGCGCTCGTCGTTTCGCTCCGCGAGCATGCTGCGTTTCTCCCGGAGGCGGTCGATCTCGGTCTCGATATCCCCGATCGTCTCGACGCGCTCCGCCAGGGTTTCGAGGTGTTCGCGACGCTCCGCCAGCTCCGACCGCTCCCGGTTGAGCTCCCCGATCTCCTCGCGGAGCGCGTCGGCCGCATTCTCGGCCTCGTCGGCCGCCTCGCGTTTCTCCGCCGCCTCTACCTCGAGTTCCTTGGCCTCCTCCCGGAGGGTGTCGATACGCTCGCGGCGCTCCTCGAGGACCCTCTCCTTTTCTTCAAGCAGACGCGAGACGTTCGATCGGTTCTCCTCTATCGCGTCAACCTCGCGTTCGGTCTCGCGCAACTCCCGGGCGCGCTCCACGTCCGCCGCCAGGGACTCGCGCTCGGCGTTCAGTTCTTTGAGGCGAGTTTCGAGCTCGTCGGCCCGCTCGCGGTCGCTCTCGATGCCCTCGACGTGGGGCGACCCATCGACCGGCTGGCCACACTCGGGACAGTTCCCCTCCGCCAGAAGCGCCTCCGCGCGCTCGATGCCGGTCCTGACGGTCTCCAGGGTCGCCCGGCAGTCGGCGATGTCGTCCTCGACCTCGGCCACCGCTGCCTCGCGCTTCTCGATGAGACGCTCCGCCTCGCCGAAGTCGACGGGGGCCTCCTCGAACGCCGAACGTTTGGATTCGATGCGCTCTGCCAGTTCGTCGAGTTTCTCGCGGCGCCGCGCAATCGTTTCCTCGTCGTCCTCGACCTCCGCCGCTATCTCGTCGGCCCGCTCGCGTGTCTCCATCGCCTCCTTTTCGAGGTCGTCCGCGTCGTCACGGAGTCGCTCCGCCTCGTTCGTCCGGTCGTTGACCGAAATCCGTAGCTCCTGGAGGCGCTCCCGGAGGTCCTCGTCCGCTTCCTCGACTGACTCCACCGCCGTTTCGATCGCCGCCAGGAGCGAGTCCGTCTCCGCGGCGTCACTGGAATCGAGGGGGTCGGGTTCGGCGGAGTCGGGAAGATCAGTCTCGATGGATTCGAGTAGATCGTCGCGGTCGCTTCGTTTCGTCGCCAGCGTCTCGCGGCGCTCGCCGATGCGCTCGCGGAGCGTCTCGCGTTCCTGCTCGGTGTCGGCGATGGACTCCTGCAGTTCGTCGATGCTGGCCTCCAGCTCCTCGAGTTCCGCCCGGCGCTGAGCGTGGGATTCGATCACGTCCTCGGCCGCCGCGAGCGTCTCCTCCGCCTCTGTCCGGTTCGACTCTAAGTCCTCGATGTCGGCCTCGGTTTCGGCGAGTTCGGTTTCGCGTTCGTTCAGTCGCGCGTGGAGGTTCCGGTTTTCCTTCTCGGCGATCTGGTCCTCGATCCCGGCGAGTTCGCCGCGTGCCTCTCCGAGAACGTCCTCGACACCGAGGCGAGCCTGCCCGGCGCGCTCGCGGTACTCCTCCAGGACGCCCAGCTGGAGGAGGTCATCGAGCATCGCCTGGCGCTCCCCCGGGGTGGCGTCGATGAGCTTGTTCACCTCGCCCTGGCGGACGTACGCGCAGTTGAGGAACGCTTCCTCGTCCATCCGCAGGAGCTCCGTGACCGCGGCGCGGACGTCGCGGGCCCCCTCGATCGTTCCCTCCGGCGTCTCCAGCACACAGGTTGCTGTCCCTGCGCGGTCACCCGACAGCCGGACGCGGCGTTCGACGTGATACGCCCCGCCGGCGTGGGTGAACCACACCTCGATTTCCGATTCCTCCGTGCCGTTTCTGATGATTTCTTCCAGGGTGCCCTCGAGGGTTTTCGACCCGTAGAGGGCGAAAAAGCAGGCCTCCAGGAGCGAGGACTTGCCGCTCCCGTTGGGACCGTGGACGACGGTCACCCCCCGATCGAGTTCCACGTCCACGTCGCCGTAGGGCTTGAAGTTCGACAGCCGGATGCGCGTGATCCTCACAGGTAGTCCTCCATCGTCACCTGTGCGTCGGGATCGTTCGCCGTTTCGAAGGGGTCGCCGTCCGCATCGAGCAGCGACCGCACGTGGTCGGTAACCCGATCGCGGACGTTGGCGTCGGCGACGGTGTCGTCGCGGACGGTTTCATCGACCCCGAGCGCCGCCTCGCTGGGGCTCATCTCGCGCAAGCGGTCCCGGACCGCGTCGTCGGGGTCGGCAAAACGCACCTCCGGGACGTCTTCGGCATCGAACTCCCGGCGATCGTTCACTCGGGCCAGTAGCGCGCCCCGCTCGGTCGCGAACTCCTCGATCCGGGCGGCGGGCACCTCCCCGCCCTCGCCCTCGATCGTGACGATCACGACGGCATCCGTGACGTCCGCCTCCCTGATGCGCTCGCGGACGTACTCGGCGCCCTCGCCATCCGAGAGTTCCAGGTCGAGAGTCACGAAGGGGCGCGTGTCGAGGCTGCGCCGCCGGATCGAGGCGCCGTCGTCGAACGCCACGATGTTGTAGCCGCGGGCCTCGCGCTCGGAGGCGTCGGCCCGCTCGGTGGAGCCACAGTAGGTCACCCACGTCCTGTCTATCTCGGCGCGGTCCGGGGCGTGGTTGTCACCGAGCAGGACGGCGTCGAAGTCGACGTTCGACGCCCGGAGCAGTTTCTCCGTGTCCCAGTCGGCGTACGGGAACGGCTCGAACAGGCCATGAGAGACGAGCGCGGCGTGCTCGGCGTCGTGTGGATCGAACTCGTATTCGAGTTCGTCGCGCTTCGACCGGGGGACGAAATCCAGCCCATAAATGGCGGTGTCGCCGACGACGGTCGGTGTGGAGTCCAGCCGCGTGGCGAGATCCAGCGTCGAAAAGAGGTCGAGCCACTGCTGGTCGCGGGTGCGCTCGTGGTTGCCGACGACGGCCAGAAACGGGATGTCGGCCGCCCGGAGCTCCCTCAGGATCTCGATCGCACCATGGATGTCCGGGAGCGCCGGCTGGCGGTCGTGGAACAGGTCGCCGGCGTGGATCACCGCATCCACGTCGTCGGCGATGGCGTCGTCGATCACTGCCTCGAACGCCCTGAGAAAGTCCGTCCGGCGCTCGGGGGAGTGGTACTGTCGGTACCCGAGGTGGGTGTCGCCGGTGTGGATCACCCGTGTCATGGTGCGACGTAGGACACCCCCGCCTAAAGCGGTTCGGCAA
>JBDGQL010000104.1:0-10781 GCA_042219105.1 Karumarchaeum halophilus (SeqCode)
CCGGCTGGCGAACCGGTTGCACGAACCTTTAACAGGCCTCCGCGCGATTGTTTATCTGGAGGTTCAACACATGTCCGAACACTCGAACGCGGAGCTGCCACCGCTCCCGTACGACTACGATGCCCTGGAACCGAACATCTCAGAACAGGTGCTCACGTGGCACCACGACACTCATCACCAGGGGTACGTGAACGGGATCAACTCCGCCGAAGAAACCCTTGCGGAGAACCGCGAGGCTGGCGACTTCGGCGGGTCCGCCGCGGCCATGGAGTCGGTTTCACACAACGGCTGTGGTCACTATCTGCACACCGAGTTCTGGGAGAACATGTCGCCGGACGGCGGCGGCGAGCCCTCCGGCGAACTCGCGGAGCGCATCGAGGAGGACTTCGGCTCCTATGAGGGCTGGAAGGGCGAGTTCGAGGCTGCCGCGTCGTCCGCCTCCGGCTGGGCGCTTCTCGTGTACGATCCCGTCGCAAAGCAGCTACGGAACCTGCCGGTCGACGAGCACAACGTCGGCGCGCTCTGGAGTTCCCACCCCCTGCTTGCGCTCGACGTCTGGGAGCACTCCTACTACTACGACTACGGTCCGGACCGGGGCAGCTTCATCGACGCCTTCTTCGAAGTTATCGACTGGGACAGCGTCGCCGAAAACTACCAGACTGCGGTTTCCAACCACGAGTGACCTGCCTCGGGGTCGCCCCGAGGCTTCCTTATACTGTCGGTCACAAGTTCGTGGAGGAATTCGCCACCCCGGGGTGGCGAGTATCTCCATCGAGTCACAGCCGACAGTATACTGTCGGACAGAAGTATTGATAATTCGAAGGCCCCCCGTCCCGGGGGTTCGATTATCAATGTCTCTGTCCGACAGTATATTACACCCAGACGTGACTCTGTTAACTGCCACGACACCGGATTAGTACATTCGGATCGTGATGCTCCAGATTTGTGACGACACGGATTAAACAAATCACGTCCGGGTGTACTGCTTCAATAACAGACCTTGCAGACACCGACTCCCGAAGGTTCGGGGGCTCCCCATCCTTGGGGGTTCGATGATCGATCGAACATCGATAGGATAATAATCATATCGGGCGCAACTCGGCCGTGTGATGGGATCGGTGCGTCGGAGGGTGCTGTCGATGGGACCGATCACGGCGCTCGTGGTCGTCCTCTTTCTGTCGAGCGCCGCGCTGACAGTCGCGTACGAGCCGCCCGAACTCGGGGAAGGTGAAGTCGATTCGCCGGCCAACGGAACGACGGTCATCACCAGCCAGGGATGGAACGCCGGGAGCCACTCGTTGCCGGGACGCCCGGCTCGTCTCGCTGCGATCGGTCCGAACGGGAGCGTAGAGTGGACTCACGACGGCCCGGACGACCGGCGGAACTGGTTTTACGACGTCGATCCGCTTCCGAACGGGAACCTGCTGGTCCTCAACCCGGTGTCGGAGACGACGGTCGTCTACGAGTTCGACCCCGGCACCGGAGAGCGGGTCTGGACTGAACGGTTCGACAGCCCTGACATACACGACATCGATCAGATAAACGGTGACGAACTCCTCGTCGCCGGCATCAACTACGAGGTCCCGAGCAAGGATCGGGTGTTCGTTTACAACCGGACCACCGGGGAGACGACCTGGAACTGGTCGTTCCGTGAGCACTACTCGAACGACCTCGATGACGGCGCCGACAGCGGGGACTGGACGCACGTCAACGACGTCGACCAGATCCGGCAGGGGGAGTTTCTCGTCTCCGTGCGCAACTTCGATCAGGTGATCGTCGTCAATCGCTCGACGAAGAACATCGATCTTCGCCTCGGCGAGGACGACGACCACGACATCATGTACGAACAGCACAACCCGCAGTACCTCGAGAGCGAGAACGGCACGCCGACGATCCTCGTCGCCGATTCGGAGAACGCCCGGATCGTCGAGTACGAGCGCGTCGGTGGACCGCCAGGAGAGGGCGAATGGAAGCGTGTCTGGTCGCTCTCGGGCGGGCTGGCCTGGCCCCGAGACGCCGACCGGTTGCCCAACGGGAACACGCTCGTCGTCGACTCGATGAACCACCGGGTGATCGAGGTGACGCCGGACGGCGAGGTAGTCTGGGAGATGGGTGCGCCGTGGGGCACCTACGACGCGGAACGAGTGCGCCTGGGCGATGAGGGAGGAATGGCGTACGACGAACCGGCCGACGCGCCGACGATGCGCGACCTCGGCGCCGGGGGATCCTACGAACTCCACGACGGGAGCTCCGGGGGCGTGGGATGGCTGTCCCCGGTGCCGACCGTCGTCGGCACGATCGTCGCCGGAACCCCGATTCCGGAGTTCGTTACCGGGGCGGCAAAGCGGTTCAACCACCTCGCGCCATGGGGGACGCCGATCTGGATGCCAACCTGGAGCGCCCTGCTTCTCATCGCCGCGCTCCTCATCCTCATCGTGCGGGCGGTCGGCAGGCGGGGGTACAGGATCGTGTCGAGCACGCTCATCTAATCTACACCCGGACGTGACTCTGTAAAGTGCTACGACGCCAGATCAGTATGTTCGGATGGTGATACCCCGGGTTTGTGATAATGTCTGTTGTAGTCTCTTACCGGTGCTCGCCGCCACCGGGGGTGGCGATCACCGGTAAACAGCTACAACAGACATTATGACAGCATGTCTTAACCAAATCACGTCCGGGTGTATCGTCGACTGGAGCGAGCCGGTGGTCGCCGGAAGCCAGGCCACCCTCGTCGCGATTGCGATGGGCGTCGGCGGGACGACGGCCGGTCATCTATACTATCGGACAGACGTATTGATAATCGAACCCTCAGGACGGGGGGCCTTCGAATTATCAATACGTCTGTCCGACAGTATAATGTGCCATCGCCGGGGTATATAGCGGCCTATGTATTCGACATAGCAATTCTTTATTAGTAGCCGAACGAACGGTAAGACAGTACATACTATAGATGGTCGAAACCCACCATCCGCTCGTCGAACGCGCACTCGACGTTCTCGGAGAGGAACTGGAGGTCACGACGGCCGAGCGAGAAGCGTTCGCACGGTTCCGGTCGCGGGTGTCGGGCGTCGAACCCGACCGTCCCTCGGCCCCGAACGGCGTCGGGGCCACCATGGACACGCAGATTGTCGTCGCCGGACACAGCGGGGAGTCCACGGGCGAGTCGCTGGCACGCGTCCGGACGGCCTACCACGAGACGGTGATGTCGGTGCCACACTTCGAGTCGGAGTACGGCGAGGGGCTGAAAACGAGCGCCGCGAAGGAGTTTGGCCCGGATCTCGGGAGCCGGATCGCCGACGGTCAGCACCTGACCGGAACGCTTCAGGAGGCGTTACTGGCTGCGGCGGAATCGGCGATCGAGGAGCGCGAGGCGTACGCGCGGAACCTCCGCGAGGAACGCGATTCCCTCAGCGAGGTTCGCGCCGGCGTCGCCGACTGCGAGAAACGGGCACGCGCGCTGGGTGACGCCGTCGAGGACGCCGCGCGGAGCGAGACGCTCGCGGACCTCGACGACCAGTTCGCCGCGCTCGAGGAGGAGTGTGCCGACCTCGCGGCTGCCAGACAGCAGGTGATCCACGGCCGGAGGGCGGGTCGGCTTTCCGGCGTCGACGGGGTGAGTCTCACGGCATTTCTGTACGGCGACCTCGAGACGACGTGCCCGGGGCTGACGTCCATCGCTCGATGTCTCGAGGTGATCCGTTCACGGCGTCGCGAGTGTCTGCGATGATCACTCGGTAAGCAGGTCGCCCTCGATGGGGAACGAGCTGGGGATACCGTCGGTCGATCCACCGGCGGTGCCGGCCCGGGACGCTTCCTCCATCAGCACCCCCTGGGTGTCGACGACGCGGCCGTCCTCGCCGGGGCGGCGCTGATCGTAGCTCCCGTCGGCGTTCATCACCCAGCGTCGCCGGGTGTCGGCGAGCAGGAGTTCGAGGTTGAACTTCAGCTGGCGGCGAATCCGGGGGTCCTCGACGGGCGTGACCGCCTCGACGCGGTGATCGAGATTCCGGCTCATCCAGTCGGCACTCCCCAGGTAGTATTCTGGATCGCCGCCGTTCTCGAAGTAGTAGATCCGCGAGTGCTCCAGAAACGGGCCGACCACGGAGTGAACCGAGACGGTCTCGCTCACGCCCTCGACGCCGGGGCGGAGCCGGCAGATGTCCCGCACGATCAGGTCGATGTCGACGCCGGCCATCGAGGCCCGGTACAGTTCCTCGACGATCGCCGGGTCCTCGAGACCGTTCACCTTCACGACGATCCGGCCAGGTCGGCCCTCCCGGGCATGCTCGGCTTCCCGGCGGATGTACCGGGTGAACTCGGTGCGCATCGTCACCGGCGCGACGAGCAGCTTCCGGAACTCCTCGTCGAACCCGGGGCCAGTGAAGGAATTGAACAGGGTCACGAGGTCCTGGCCGACGTCTCGGTCGGCGGTCAGAAGACCGAGGTCGACGTAGTGTTTTGCCGTCTCGGAGTGGTAGTTGCCGGTGCCGACGTGAGAGTACAGTTTGACGGCGTCGCCCGACTCGCGGACCACGAGCGCCGTTTTCGTGTGGGTCTTCAGACCGATGGTGCCGTAGGCGACGTGGATCCCGTTTTCCTCCAGACGCCTGACCCACTCGAGGTTGTTCTGCTCGTCGAACCGGGCCTTCAGTTCGACCATCACGGCGACCTGCTTGCCGTTCTCGGCGGCGTCGATGAGGCTTTGGATGACCTGGGAGTCGCTGGCGGTGCGGTAGATGGCCGCCTTCACCGCGAGCACGTCCGGATCAGTGGCGGCCGCCGAGAGAAACCGCTGGACCGTGTCGTCGAAGTCGTGGTAGGGGTGGTGAAGCAGGATGTCGTCGGCCTCGATGGCGTCGAAGATGTCCGGTTCCGTGTCGGTCTCCTCGGGTGACTTCAGGGGCTGTCTGGGCTCTTCCAGCCGCGGATGGGGCTGTGGCGTCCAGGGGTCGCGTGTCAGCTCCGGGCGGTCGAGATCGGTCAGCGACATGAAATCGCGGTAGTCGAGCGGTCCCTCGAGATCGTATATCTCGCGATTCGCGAGGTCGAGGTGGTCCTGGAGCGTCTCCCGGATGCGGGGATCCGCGTCCGACTCGATCTCGATCCGGACGACGCTCGCAAAACGGCGCTGTTCGAGCACCTCCTCGATCATCTCGATGAGGTCTTCCGCGACCTCCTCGTCGCGGCGGACCTCGGCGTTTCGGGTCAGCCTGAACAGCGCCGTGTCGATGACCTCGACTTCCGGGAACAACAGATCGAGGTTCGACCGGACTACCTCCTCGATGAGGACGTACCGCGACCCCTCCTCGACCGGCACCAGCCGCGGGCGGTTCGGGGGGATCTTGATCCGGGTGAACGTCGGCTCGTCGGTCTGTGGGATGCGAGTCAGAACGGCGAGCGACAGCGAGCGGTTCGATATGAACGGGAACGGGTGAGCGGGATCAAAAGAAAGCGGAGTCAGCGTCGGTCGGACGGAGTTCTGGAAGTACTCCTGCATGGCTGCCCGGTCGTCGTCATCGAGGTCCGCGTAGTCCACGATCTGAATCCCCGCCTCGGCCAGCGCCGGGCGGAGCGTGGTCCGGTAACACTCGCTTTGTCGCTCGAGGATCGGCGCCAGCCTCTCGTGGACCTCGCGCCACTGCTCCTCGGGCGTCCGGCCGTCGGCCGTCCGTTCGGTCACGCCCGCCTGGATCTGCTGTTTCAGGCCGCCGATCCGCTTCATCACGAACTCGTCGAGATTCTGGGTGACGATCGAGAGAAACCGGACTCGCTCCAGGAGGGGGTTCCGGTCGTCGATCGCCTCGTTGAGAACCCGCCGCTGGAACGCGAGTTCGCTCAGCTCCCGGTTCAGGTAGAGTGAGGGATCGGACAGGTCGACGCCATCGGGGTCGTACGCCTCGATGCCGATCGACTCCTCGATGCTCATGGCACCGGATCACACACCCGCGGGTTGACGATAGAGTCCGGCGACCTGTTCACGTGGGTTGTTGGCGGTTCGACGGAAATGAACGCTCCGGTCGAACAGCGGTACGCGGTGAGCTGGCCGCCGTGAACACAGCCCGTGTCCAGGCCGACCGCCCAGTCGGTCTCGAAGGGGTCGGAAAGAACCGTGTGTCCGAAAAAGACCCGCGGGTTCTCCCGGCGCGTCTCGAACCAGTACGGCCGGTCGTACCCGCCACCGGAGACGAGCGACCGCATCGTCAGTAGCTCCCCTCGCGAGTGTTTCGCCACTGGCTTTTGGGGGTCGATCCCGCCGTGGACGACGAGCGAGTTCTCCCAGCCGATCGCCAGGGGGAGCGATTCGAGAAAGGACACGTCCTCGCTCGAAAGTGACGGGAGCCGTTTGCGGCCGTCGATGAGTTTCTGTTCGTTGTTTCCGCGGATGCTCAGAACGTTTTCGCGATTCCGGACGATGTCGATCACGCCCTTGCTGTCGGGGCCCTTGCGGACGAGGTCGCCGACGAGCACGACGAGGTTCTCGCCGGCCGGCGCGATCGAATCGAGAAGTTCGACGAGCGTCTCTCGGCAGCCGTGGACGTCGCCGACGACGTAGATATCGTTCCAGTTCTCGGCGTGGACGCGAACCGACGGTAGGTCGGTGTCAGAATACAGGGGTCGAGTGCCAGGCATCGAAGCTCAGTATTGGTCACATACGAGCGTGGTCGTTAGTGAGTTTCTATGACCCGTATATACGTATATATACCCACATGGATCGCGCGGTAGAGCAGCGGTGAACCGGAATCGAGGCGACCGGGGGGCGACGGTCGCCGGGGGTGCCCGATCCGACGGAGCGGATTCCCGGGCCAATCCGGGGTGAGAGCGGCCACCTCGTTGGCGCTCCGTTTCGTCTCCGTGATCCACTCGGGGCTGATGACGGCCATCACGAGCCCCGAGTCCTACAGCGGCCGGTTCCCGTACCTCCCGCCGCTCGAACCGCTCGTTCCGGGGACCGGATCGTTCTCGCTCAAACCGTGGGGGAACGCGTTCGATGGACTCTCGGGCGGACTCGTCAACAGCCTCGTCATGGTCATTCCAGCGACGATCCTTTCGGGCCTGTTCGGCAGCATGGCGGCGTACGGCCTGACGAACGTCGACTGGCGCGGCCAGATCGGGGTCTACTCGCTGTTCATCGCCGGCATCTTCATCCCGTATCAGGCGGTGTTGGTACCGCTAACCCAGTTCTGGTACAACGTAGTGCCCCTCCAGGAGGCGTTCGCTCCGCTCGCGAGCCTGCCCCTAGTACAGGAGTTCCACTGGAAGCTGGTGGCGCTCGGGATCACACACGCGGCGTACGGGATCCCGATCTGTACGCTCCTGTTTCGCGCACACTACAAGAAGCTCTCCGAGGAGATGATCGAGGCTGCCCAGCTCGATGGGGCCTCCGTGACGACGATCTACCGTCGGATCGTGCTCCCGCTGTCGGTGCCGATGTTCGCGGTGGTCTTCATCTACCAGTTCACGCAGGTCTGGAACGACCTCCTGTTTGCGCTGACCATCGTCCAGTTTGGCGACGCGTCGGTCGTGACACAGGAACTCGTCGGACTCGGAACGTCCCAGTCGGGAACGAACTTCCCGTTGCGCATGGCCGCGGCGCTGTTGGCAGCATTCCCGACGCTGATCGTCTACATCCTCTTTGGGGATAAGTTCGCCGAGGGGGTAACGGCATGAATCCCAGAACGTCGACGGGTGATCCACGATGGCAAAATTAACGCTCGATGCGGTAACGAAGGTGTTCAACGAGGGCGACAGCGACGAGGTCGTTGCGGTCGATGGCGTGAACCTCGGGATCAACGACGGCGAGTTTCTCGTGCTCGTCGGGCCCTCCGGTTGCGGAAAGTCGACCACGCTCCGGATGATCGCCGGGCTCGAGACGGTTACCGACGGCGAGATCCGGCTCGGGGAGCGCCTCATCAACGACAAGGCGCCTGCGGACCGTGGCATCGCGATGGTGTTTCAGTCCTACGCGCTGTACCCCCACATGACCGTCCGGCAGAACATGAGCTTCGGGCTGGAGGAATCGACCGACATGGCCGACGACGACATCGCGGCCACCGTCAAGGAGACGGCCACGTTGATGGATATCGAGGAACTGCTCGATCGAAAACCCTCGGACCTCTCGGGGGGCCAACAACAGCGGGTTGCGCTCGGGCGCGCCATCGTCCGCGATCCGGAGGCGTTCCTGATGGACGAGCCGTTGTCGAATCTGGACGCCAAACTCCGCGCGACGATGCGGACGGAACTGCAGCGCATCCAGGACGACCTCAGCGTGACGACGGTGTACGTCACCCACGACCAGACGGAGGCGATGACCATGGGCGACCGCATCGCCGTGCTCAGCGACGGCGTTCTCCAGCAGGCCGGGACGCCACTGGAGTGTTATCACACGCCGGCGAACCGGTTCGTCGCCGGGTTCATCGGCGAGCCCTCGATGAACTTCTTCGAGGTGACCCCGTCGGACGGCGTGCTGACCGGCGACGGAATTGCCTACCCGCTCCCGGAGGAGATCCGACCGACGCTGGGCGGGTCGACGGAGGTGAGCCTCGGGGTCCGCCCGGAAGACATCGAGATCCGCCAGAAGGGATCCGCGACCGGCGACCACGAGTTCGTGTGTGTCGTCGACGTGGTCGAGCCGGTCGGGGAGTCGAACAATGTGTACCTCCGGTTCGGCGACGATGGGGCGGATTCGGGAACGTTTATCGCCACCGTGAGCGGGATGCGGAACGTGTCCAGCGGAGACATCGTCGTCGCCCACATTTCGCCGGAGGCAGTATACGGGTCGACAGAACTGTTGATAGAATTGGCCTCCACCGTACCCGGCGAATATCTATCAGGACTTCTGTCGACCCGTATACACCTCTTCGATGGCCGCGACGGTGCGGCGCTGAAAAACAGGTCACTCGGCGACGTTGACGGCGTCGAATCGTTTTGATACACTGTCGGACAGAAGTATTGATAATTCGAAGGCCCCCCGTCCTGGGGTTCGATTATCAATGTCTCTGTCCGACAGTATATAATCCCCGCCGAGACCGTTGCCGGACAAGATACATATACGCCCCCATCGATTGTTGAACTATAAATGCCACCAGATGCGGACACGACCATCCTCGTTGTGGACGACGAGTCGGAGGTTGCCGATGCCTACGCCCTGCGCCTCAGAATGGAGTACGACGAGGTCAAGACGGCCTACGGTGGCGAGGAAGCCATCGAGGTGGTCGGCGACGACACCGACATAATTCTGCTCGATCGCCGGATGCCGGCGGTCTCGGGCGACGACGTTCTTGATGCGGTTCGGGACCGCGGCTTGGACTGTCGCGTCATCATGGTCACCGCCGTGACGCCGGACTTCGACCTCATCGACATGCCCTTCGACGACTACCTCTGCAAGCCCGTCGACAAGGAGGACCTCTTCGACGCAGTTGACCAGCAGCTCCAGGCCGAGGACTACGACGACCGAATGTCCGAGTATTTCAACGTCACTTCGACGATCGCCGTCCTCGAAGCCGAAAAGACCGATGCACAGCTCGCCAACAACAAGGAGTACCAGCGGTTGCGGCGACGACGCGACGAGCTCAACGCCGAGATGGACCGGGCACTCGACGATTTCGACGACTTCTCAGCGGCGTTCAAGTCGATCGGCCGGAGCGGGTGATGATTTCGAAGCGCGCCCCGCCGGACTCGGCGTCGGTCACGGTCACGTCCCACCCGTGTCCCTCGGCGATCCCTTCGACGATGGCGAGGCCGAGCCCCGTGTTTTCCGTTCGCGTCGAGAACCCGGCCACGAACACTCCCTCACGGTCCTCGGGGGGGATGCCGGGGCCGTCGTCAGCGACGAAGAAGCCACCGTCGAGTCGACCGACCGTGACTTCGACCGGGGACGCCTCCTCCGGTGAGCCGTGTTCGATAGCGTTTCGAAACAGGTTCTCCAGTAGTCGCTGCAGATTCTCCGGATCGGCGTCGACTTCCCCGAGGTCCTCCGGGGTCCGGAGGTCGGCCTCGCCGGTGTCGACGCCCTCCCATGCCTTCCTGACGACCGCGTCCAGATCGAGTTTCTCCGTCTCCTCGATGCCGCTTCCCGTCCGGGCCGAATCGAGTAGCCTGTCGACGAGGCGTTCGATCCGATCGAGCGCCGACTCGGCCTTCTCGAAGTGCTCCGCCTCGCCGGATGCCTGCGCTGCTTCAAGCCGAATCGACGCGACTTCGAGCGGGTTCCGAAGGTCGTGAGCGACGACATCGGCGAAGTCGTCGAGCCGATCGACTTGCGCTTCGAGCTCCCTGATCCGCTCGCGCTGGGCAGTCACGTCGGTGTAGATCACGTACCCGGGGCCGTCTTCGGGTGGCACAACCCTGGCGAGGAACGTCCGGTCCGACGCCTCGTCGGGATGCGGGACGATCGAGTCGTTTAGCTCCGCCGTCTCCCTGCCCGTGACGGCTCCGCCGGTGATGAGCACGTCCTCGAGCCGTCGTCCACTGACCGCTTCGCCGGGGTCGAACGCCCTCCGGAACGCCCCGTTCGTGTCGGTGACCCGTCGCTCCCCGTCCGTGAGGACGTATCGAACCGTCGGGTCGGGAGACGCGTCGAACAGCCCTCCGTCCGACCGGACCAGTGGTCCCCCGTCGCCTCGAGCGTTGCCTTCGCTCGCCCGCCGCTGGAACATATGAACGGGGATACTCCGGCCCGCGTAATCATACTGTCGGCTGTAAGTTCGTGGAGGAATTCGCCACCCCGGGGTGACGAATATACTGTCGGACAGAGACATTGATAATCGAACCCCCGGGACGGG
>JBDGQL010000198.1:0-10728 GCA_042219105.1 Karumarchaeum halophilus (SeqCode)
CATCGGAAGCCCTGCACTCCTTGAGGGTGGGGCCTCCGCCTCGTAGTGGGTGAACCTGGACAGCCGACTGCGTTGTATGTTCGACCGCACCTCCTCGCGGAGCGACACCACGCGGCGAGCCTGGCTGTACAGCCTATCCGGGTCGTGGGCCTACCGCGACGCCCCGCTCGCGCGCGATCGACTCCCGATCGACGCCGGCGGTGTCGACACTGACCCGCCGGACGGTCCGTGGTCGTCGTGACCGGCAGCGTGACCGTCCCCGGTCGTCGTGACTGTCGGGAACGATCCACGAACCGCACCAGTCACCGCACCACGATGGCCGCGTCCTCGATCTCGATCAACTCGCCCTCGCCCGAGAAGGTCCGCTTCTCTTCGAGTTCGAACGCCTCCGGGGCGAGTTCGACGCCCGCGACGTGCAGGTGGCCGTCCCGGACCTCGAAGTCGTCGCTCGCGATGGCGCCCTCGATGTCTCCGACCCGCTCGCCGTGCGCCGGGCCGACGATCGAGTAGTCGAGATCGACGTCCGCGACCGACGTCTCGATCTCCGGCGTCTCCTCGTGGATCGTGAGATTCTCGACGTGCATCGCGCTCGCGATGGCGTTCCCGAAGCCGGCGGCGTTTCCGTACACCTCCACCTCGCCGAGGTCGGCGTTCAGCGGTAGCCCGGCGTCAGTCTTGTACCGGCGGAGCGCGGAGATCACTGACATTGCAGTCTCGCCGGCGTCGAGGTCAGCCGTGTATCCCTGTGGCTCGGGCCAGTCGACGAGGTGGAGGCTGTCGGGGGTCTCCTCGCCGTCCGCGCCCGTCTCCGCGTACATCGACTGCCAGATCTCCTCCGTGACGTGGGGGACCAGCGGCGCGAACAGTTCGAGGAACGTCTCGTGAGCGACTGCAAGCGTGTAGGCTGCCGAGGCGTCCTCACCATCGCGAACCCGCTGTTTCGCGATCTCGAGATAGTCGTCACAGAACGTGTGCCAGAAGAAACTCCGGAGATCGTCGCGTGCCTTGGCGTACTCGTGGTTCTCGAAGCGCCCGGTGAGGCTCTCGACGTGATCGTCCAGGTTCGCGAGAAGCCAGCGGTCGATGTCTGCGAGTTCGTCGGGCTCTCCGGCCCGGTCGGTGGGCGTCAACTGGTCGACGAGCCGCGAGGCGTTCCATAGCTTCCGGATCAGCTTCTCGCCCATCCGGAGCTCGTTGTGCTTGAACGGGAAGTCGTCGCCCACCGACGAGGACGCCGCCCAGTATCTGATGGCGTCGATGGGGTACTCGGCCATCACTTCCGCCGGGACGACGACGTTACCCTTCGACTTGGACATCTTCTCGCGATTCTCATCGAGGACGTGCCCGTTGATGAGAACTGAATCGAAGGGGACCTCGCCGGTGTGTTCCAGACACTTCACGACGGTGTGAAAGAGCCAAAAGGAGATGATGTCGTGGCCCTGTGGGCGCATGTCCATCGGGTACAGTTCGGGCCGATCGAGAACGTGTGCACCCCTGCCGGCCGCGCCGCCGACCGCGTCCGCGTCGCCCGGGGTTGCCTCGGAGTCCCAGTCCCAGCCCGCGTTTATCAGCGGCGTCAGCGAGGAGGTCGCCCAGGTGTCGAACACGTCCTCCTCGGCGCGAAAGGCGTCGTGACCGCACGCAGGACAGGCGTCGACGGCGGGGTCGTCCTCGATGGGATCGACCGGGAGGCGCTCGCGATCGGCAATGATCTCCTCGCCGCAGTCCCCGCAGTACCAGACGGGGAACGGAATGCCCGAGTCGCGCTGCCGCGAGATACACCAGTCCCACTCCAGACCCTCGATCCAGTGTTCGTACCGGGAGAGCATCTTCTCGGGGTACCAGTCCATCTCCCGGCCCGCTTCCAGATACGCCTCCTTCCTGTCGAGGATCTCGACGTACCACTGCTCGGTGACGAGGTACTCGACTTCGACCTCACAGCGCTCGTGGACCTGCACGGCGTGCTCGTGGTCGCGGCTCTCGATGAGATACCCCTCGGCGTCGAGATCCTCGATGATCGCCTCGCGGGCCTCGGACGTGCTCAGGCCCTCGTAGGCGCCGGCCTTCCCGGTCATGGTGCCGGACTCGTCGATGGCGATCCGGAGGGGCAGGTCGTGGGCCTGGTACCACTCGATGTCGGTCTGATCGCCGAAGGTACAGCACATGACGATCCCCGACCCCGTCTCCATGTCGACGCGCTCGTCCTCGATGATCGGCACCTCCTGGCCAAAGAGGGGAACCTTCGCGGTCCCGCCGACGAGGTGGCGGTGGCCCTCGTCCTCGGGGTGGACGAAGATCGAGACACACGCCGGCAGGAGTTCCGGGCGCGTCGTCGAGATAGTGAGGGTGGCGTCCTCCCCGGGATCGTCGGCTTCGCTGTCACCGGTCCCATCCTCGCCCGTCTCCAGCAGCGGGAACGCGATGTCGTTGAACCGCGTCGCCTTGTGGGCGTCCTCCTGTTCGACCTGGGAGATGGCGGTCTCACAGTCCGGACACCAGATCGTCGGGGCCTGCTTGCGGTACTCCCGACCCATCTCGTAGAGATCGACGAAGGATAGCTGTGAGATCCGCTGGACGCGTGGCTCGATCGTCTTGTAGGTCCGGTCCCAGTCGATCGACATCGCGAGACGCTGCATCTCCTCGGTGAAGTCGGCCTCGTACTCCTCACACACCGTCCGGCACTTCTCCTGGAACTCACGGCGGGTGAAGTCACCGTGACGAATGCCGAGTTCGCGCTCGGTGAGGCGCTCGCTCGCGATGCCGTTGTCGTCGTATCCGAAGGGAAAATAGCAGTCCGTATCGGCCATCCGGTGATAGCGGGCGGCGAAGTCCTGGAGGGTGTGGCCGTACAGGTGGCCCATGTGGAGGCTGCCCGACACCGTCGGCGGCGGGGTGTCGACGCTGTATATCGTGTCGGGGTCGACCGCCTCGACATCGTCGGCCGCGTCGTAGGCGTATGTATCCTGTTGGACCCACCGGTCCTGCCACTTTGCTTCGATCTCCTCGGGGTTGTACTCCACCGGGAGCGATTCCTCGCGTTTTTGTCTGCCTTCCGTGCTCATGTGTGGGTATGGTGATCGTTGATTGGGATGCGATCCGACCGGGGACGGGGATGGAAAAAAGTGGGGCTACGAGGCCCCTACTACGGGTACCGCTACGGGGCGTCGCTCGGCCACGCTGGCGCCGTCGTCCCTCATCGATAGAACGTGGCCCGGCGATGGATTTAATCCTTGTGGAGCACGGCGAGCGTCGATCGAGCCCACTACCGCTCGTCGATCGGGACGAACTCGCGGGTTTCGGGGCCGACGTACCGACCGCGAGGGCGAATGAGGCGGTTGTCGGACTGGTACTCGAGCACGTGTGCGACCCAGCCGCCGACGCGACTGACCGCGAAGATAGGGGTGTACAGGTCGATCGGGATCCCCATCTGGTAGTACACCGATCCGGAGTAGAAATCGACGTTGGGCGCGATCCCCTTTTCGGTGAGTCCGACGTCTTCGGTGAGGTGGCGCTCGATCTCGGAGGTGTACTCGTACCACTTCCGGTCTCCGGATGCCTCGCCCAGTTCCTCGGATTTCCGTTTCAGGATTTGGGCCCGTGGATCGATGACGTTGTACACCCGGTGTCCCCATCCGGGGATGCGGCGGTCCTCCGCGCGGGCCGCCTCGACCCACTCGACCGGCCCCATCTCGCTGTCGTCGACATCGACGAGCATCTCCATGACGTCCTGGTTCGCGCCGCCGTGCAGCGGTCCCGACAGCGCGCCGATCCCCGCGGTCACCGAGGCGTACATGTCCGCGAGCGTGCTCGAAACCGTCATCGCGGTGAACGTCGAGGCGTTCAATCCGTGGTCCGCGTGCAGCGTCAGCGACATGTCCAACGTCTCCGCGGCGACGTCGCCCGGCTCCTCGCCGGACAGCATGTACAGGAAGTTCGCCGCGTGGTCGAGATCCTCGCGTGGAGCGACCGGGTCCGCGCCCGTCCGCAGGCGCTCGAAGGCCGCCAGGACGGTCGGCATCGCCGCGGTGATGCGACGGGCTTTGCGTCTGGCCGCCTCGACGTCGTTCGGATCGGCGTCCGGCTCGGCGTCGAACGCCGACAGAGTGGATACGCCAGTCCGGAGGGCGGCCATCGGCTCCTCTACGGACTCGACGAGGAGACGGATCGCCTCGATGACGCGGTCGTCGACCGCGCGCTCGGCCGCCATCGACGCCTTGAACTCCGAGAGTTCCTCCCGGGCGGGGAGATGGCCGTGCCAGAGGAGATACAGGACTTCCTCGTACGTTGCGTGTTCGGCCAGGTCCTCGATCTCGTACCCCCGGTACACGAGACGTCCGGTGTCCCCGTCGATGTCGCTGAGTTCGGACTCGGCGACGAGCACTCCTTCGAGGCCCTTCGCTATCTCGTCGGTCATGCCCATGGCTTGCTACCCGAAAGCAAAAGCGTTGTCTTTCACTCGACATCACGCGCTAGCCGGGCCGCGGCGACGACCGTGAGGAGGGCAGTCACGAGCGCCCCTGCGCTGGTCGCGAGCACGAACGCCAGCATGAGAAACAGGAGCGGCGATTCGGGCGTCGCCGTCGCGCTGGCCGTCCCGTTTACCGCCGGGTTGACCGGGCCCCCGAGTTCCGCAATGCGGTAGACGTACATGAGAAGGGCAAGCCCGATCCCGACGGCAAAGCCGATCCTGGCGTTGCGGGCGACGCCGAGTGCCTCGATCAACCGCGCCGGGCCGGGACTGTCATCCGACACGGACGGAACGAGGGTCGGGACCGCGAAAATCCCGTCGGTTCGCTCTACGGGTCGACAGAAGTCCTGATAGATATTCGCCGGGTACGGCGGAGGCTAATTCTATCAACAGTTCTGTCGACCCGTATCCCGGCGCCGGGTCGGAATCGAACCGGACCGCGGTTGTACCGGTCCGGAATAGGGCTGAACTGCGGTTGCCCCACATGGACTGTTTCAACAGCTATTATACGCTCGGGCGACCGGTTACAACTAATGACGACGGTGGGGACGGCGAGCGCGAGCGCGGGTGAAATGGACGTGGGTCGGCTCCAGATCGGGGAAACCCGGGACGGGTCACCCGCGGAGCTTCCGGTATGTATCGTGAACGGGGCCCGGAGTGGACGAACCCTGTACGTCCAGGCGGCGAGCGACGGCGACGAACTCAACGGCGTGGGTGTGCTCACGCGGGTGGTTCCGAAGCTGGACCCCGCGGAGATTACGGGGACGATCCTGATCGTCGGGATTGCGAACTACTTCGCGTTCCAGCAGGCAACACACCGGAACCCGATCGACGACACGAAACTCAACCGCGCCTATCCCGGCGATTCCGAGGGCTCGACCAGCGAGCGCATCGCCCACGCGACCTTCCAGGTCGGCAGCCGGGCGGACATCGCGCTCGATCTCCACCAGGGATCGACCAGCCGAATGATCGAAGAAACCCGGATCCGGTGTGGCCACCACCACCGCCGCCACAGTGACTGTCTCGAACTCGCGAAGGCCTTCGACTGCGGGCACGTCCTCGACCGGAAGGGCCCCGACGGCCAGCTCGCGCGTGTCCTCACCGACGAGGGCGTACCGACGATCGATCCTGAACTCGGCGCGTCGGTCGGCTGGGACGCGGACAGCATCGCGGCCGGCGTCCGGGGCGTGCTGGGCGTGCTGGGACACTACGGTTTCATACGACGTGACGTCGAGATGACTCCCCAGACGCGGGCGACTGGCTTCGACCGGTACAACGCGCCTGCGGGCGGTCTCATCCGGTTCGAGGCGAACCTGGGCGACCGGATCGAGCGTGGCGAGACGCTGTTTGCCGTGACCGACACCTTCGGAACGGTGAAAGAGACCGTGAGCGCGAGCGGGGGCGGCATCTTCTGGCGCGCACGGCGACTCCCGCAGGTCGCGACCGGCGAATACGTCTGCTCGATCGGCACCGACATCGACGAGTACTGATGTCCGGATCCGACGCGCCACCGGGACTCGTCTGTCCGGCCTGTGACGCAACGTACGCGCCAGGATCCGGAGAGTCCTGGCGGTGTGACTGTGGGCATCCACTGGAGTTCGACGCGGCGCCGCTCCCGGACGGGCCCCCGCCCGACCCTGATGATCTCGACCGTGACCGGGGGCTGTGGGCCTTCGAGGCGTTTCTCCCCGTCGAACCCCGGGTCACCCTCGGCGAGGGGTTCACGCCGATGGTCGACGCGCCGGCGTGGGACGCGACGTTCAAACTCGATCAGATCTTTCCGTCCGGGAGTTTCAAGGACCGGGGCGCGACGGCGACCCTCTCGCGGGCGGCCGAACTCGGCGTCGAGCGCGTCCTCGAGGACTCCTCGGGCAACGCCGGCGCGGCGACCGCACAGTACGCCGCTCGCGCCGGGATCGGGGCCGAGATCTACGTCCCGGCGGAGGCCAAGGTGTCGAAACTCCGGGCGATCGAACGCGCCGGCGCGGACGTCGTGCGGGTCGAGGGGACCATGGAGGACGTCTCCGAGGCCTGCATCACAGCGGTCGAGGCCGGCGAGGGCTGGTACGCGAGCCACGCCTGGAACCCGGCCTTCTTCGCGGGGACGGCGACGTTCGGCCTCGAGGTCGCTGCCCAGCGTGGCTGGGATTCCCCCGACGCCGTCGTGTTGCCGGTGGGCCACGGAACGCTCTTTCTCGGCGCGCATCGCGGGTTCCGGGCGCTCCGGGATGCAGGCTGGATCGAGGACGTTCCACGCCTGTTAGGGGTGCAGGCGACCGGCTACGCCCCCTTCGTCGGTGATGGGACGGGCAACGACACGCCGGACGCATCGAACGATATCGCCGACGGCATCCACATCACGCACCCGGCACGGAACGCCGAGATCCGCGAGGCGATCGAGACGACCGACGGGGATATGATCGCGATCGACGAGAGGAGGACCCGAGACTCCCTGGATCGGCTCCACCGTGCCGGGTTCTACGTCGAGCCGACGTGTGCGGTCGCGCCGGCTGCACTCGAACGGTACCGTGAACTGGGCGTCCTCGATCCTGGCGCGGACGTCGTCGTCGGGCTCTCGGGGAGCGGACTGAAATACTGACGGTCGTTCCCGACGTGTCTGTCGCCGAACGCCCGCCCGACGGCGTGCCGTTCCCCCCGGAGGAGTCCGAGGTACACCCGGCCATCCAGGCGAGCGCAACTGCGCCGCCCCGGCGAAGGAACCGTCGTCGGCTTTCGTTGTCCGAATCCATGAGAATTTCCTGCCTCGCCAGGAAAAAAAAACGTTCTCCAGGATGCCACCACCGACGCGGGTGATCACTCCCCGTCGGGCCGGTAGTTGGGCGCCTCGTCAGTGATCATCACGTCGTGGGGGTGGCTCTCCTGTTGGCCGGCCGAGGAGACTCGGACGAACTCGGCGCGTTGCTTGAACCCGGGAAGCGTCTCGGCGCCGACGTAGCCCATGCCCGACTGCATCCCGCCGACGAGTTGGTGGAGTTCGCTCGCGAGCGTCCCCTTGTAGGGCGTTGCGGCCTCGACCCCCTCCGGGACGTACTCCTCGCCTTCCTCTTCCTCCTTGAGATACCGGTCGCCGCCGCCCGACTGCATCGCTCCCACTGAGCCCATCCCGCGGTACTGCTTGTACTTCTTGCCCTGGACCGTGATCACCCGCCCCGGCGCCTCCTCGGTGCCCGCGAAGTACGATCCCAGCATGACGGCGTCGGCGCCGGCGGCGATGGCCTTGATCGCGTCGCCGGAGTACCGGATGCCGCCGTCGGCGATGACGGGCACGTCATGATCGCTGGCGACGTCGGCGACTTCCGCGACCGCGGTGACCTGTGGCATTCCGGCGCCGGTGACGACTCGCGTCGTGCAGATCGACCCGGGGCCGATGCCGACCTTGATTCCGTCGGCGAACTCGACCACCTCGGCGGCGGCCTCGCGGGTGCCGACGTTGCCGACGACGACGTCGGCCTCGACCTCGTCTTTGATCGCACGGGCGCTCTCGATCACGTCGCGGTTGTGGGCGTGTGCACAGTCGATGAACAGCACGTCGGCGTCGGCCTCGTCGGCCGCGACCGCCCGCTCGGCCTCGAAGGGCCCGACTGCAACGCCCACGCGGAGGCGGCCCTGCTCGTCGCGGGCGGCCTCGGCGTACTCCCGGCGCTGGAGGATTCCCTGCATCGTCACGAGGCCGGTGAGCGTCTCCTCGGCGTCGACGACGGGGACGCGCTCGATCTTGTGCTCGTACATGAGTTCGAGCGCCTCGCGCGCGTCCACCCCCTCGGGGGCGGTGATCACCTCGTCGGTCATCGCCTCCCGCACCTCGTCGCGCTCGCCGACCTCGAGATACGGCCGGATGTCGGTCGCGGAGATGATTCCCAGCACCCGATCGTCGTCGTCGACGACTGGCGCGCCGCTCACGCCCTGGGCGTCCATCATCTCATCGACCGCGCGGACGGTCTGGTCCGGATCGGCGGTGACGACGTTGTCCCGGCGAATGACGAGTTCGTCGGCGCGTTTCACCCAGCTGATCTCCGTCTCCATCCGATCGATGTCCATGTTCCGGTGGAGTACGCCCAGTCCGCCCTCGCGGGCGATCGCGATCGCGAGTTCGTGCTCCGTGACGGTGTCCATCGCTGCGGAGAGGACGGGAACAGTGAGGTCGACGCTCGCGGAGACGCGCGTGCTCAGGTCGGCCTCGTCGGGCTCGACGGTGCTTTCTTTCGGCCGAAGGAGAACGTCATCGAAGGTCAACGCCTCCGGCACCTGGAGTTTCGCGGAGAACGGACGGTCGGCGTCGTTTGCCATGTCAAGGGGACGGAACCCACTCTCAAAAGCGTAACGACGTTGATCCGGTGCCGGGGCACATATACACCCGGACGTGACTCCGTTAAGCGCCACGACACCAGATCAATGCGTTCGGCTCGTGACACCCTGAGTTTGTGACTGCGCGGGTTAAACAAATCACGTCCGGGTGTATCTCTCCTCACGTTCAGTCGTCGATTTCCGACGAACGAATCCATACGTCAGATTTTGGTGGTGTGTGGGCAAACACCACGGAATATTTATCATCGATCATCCACAACGTACGAGTATGGTGTCCGCTAGTCCCACCACCGCTGGTATCGCCCGCGAGCACCGCGACCGCTCCGGCGAAGCGTTCAAACCGTTTACCGGTGGGATGGCGACATTCTCGGGGATGTCTTCCGGCTGTTGGGAAGCCATAGGATGGTCGGAGCGGCGCTCGCGCGACGCCGGTCACCCCCAGACCGAGAGCCACGGGCACGAACCGTGAGCCGATGAGCAACTCTCAGCACCCGGTTGCGCTCGAAGTCGAGCGACGCGTCGGCGGATCGATCCGCCTGCTCGCGACGGTGATGGCGCTCCCGCTAGTCGATGGCATCTTCCCCGCGCTGATCCTCGCTGGCGCGCTCGAGACGACCGGCGGAATCTTCCAGGTCGGCCTGCTCGTGTTCGGCGGGAGCGCGACTGTCGCCGTCGTTCTCGCGGAGATGGGCGAGAATCCTCGGTCGCGGATTCCCGCGATCGCCGCGTTCGGAGTCGTTCTCGTGACCGTCGCGACGATCGAGGCCGCGCTCGCGCCGACGATCGGAACCCTCCTCGATCTGGACGTGTTCAAGCGCTTCGCCGCGCTCGTAATCCTCGCTGTCGCGGCCGCCACCGCGAGCGCGCGGGTGGGCGAGGTTCTTCCCCGTCCCGCGATCATCGTCGCCCTCGGGCTCGTCGCGAGCCTCGACCCCGCAGGTGCGACGTTTCAGGTCTCCGTCGACCCCATTCTCGTCGCCCGCGGCGCCGCCGCTGCCGGCGTCGGCGTCGCGTTCGCGCTCCTGGTCGCCCTGCTCGCCGCTCCGCTCCGCGGTCTCGTGGACGTCGACCGGTTCCGGTTCGGCAGCGCGGTCGCGCTCGGGACCCTCGGGCTCTCGCTTTTCGACCTCGCTCCCGGGAACGCCGCCCTCGCAGTGCTCGGCGTGACCGCTCTGCTCGCGTTCGACCCTGGATCGGAGGCGGGCGCTGCAACGCCCGGGGTCGACGACGGCCAGGTCACCGGTGGTGGCGAGACGGATGAGACGGACGCTGGCGACGCCGACGGCGACGGGCGAAGGATTCCCCGGCGAGAACGCGATCCGTGGATGTAGTGAAGTATACGGGTCGACAGAACTGTTGATAGAATTAGCCTCCACCGTACCCGGCGAATATCTATCAGGACTTCTGTCGACCCGTATACCATTGGGTGGCGCCCGCCGGCAAAGAGTGAGAGCAGTCATTATAAGTCGGCGCGACTGCACACTCGGATATGGCCGACAATCGCGTGGTCGAGGGGCGGATGGTTACTCCCGAGAAGCTCGCGGAACTCATAGAGGGAGACCCGGTGCTGGAGGTCGACTCCATCGCCGACGCCGACCGGACGTGTCCGGAGTGTGACGGCGACGTTCTCGAGGTCGTGTACATGCCCTCGGTGACCGAACTCGTGACCGGGATAAAGTGCCAGGAGTGTAGCTGGCACGCCGACGACCGAGAGTGACGCCGGGGGGTCGACATGCCGGGAACCGAAATCCATTTAGGAGCGATTACCATACCCGAATGGGAGGGGTTGTGGCCAAGCCAGGCATGGCGACTGACTCCAGAGGCCACGGCGCCCGGTGACGAGACTCCAGACTGATATACCGAGCGGACGACTGATCATCGCCCGCGTTGACGACCCTCTGGAGTTCCGAGGCGCCACCGGAGATATCAGTCGA
>JBDGQL010000141.1:0-10623 GCA_042219105.1 Karumarchaeum halophilus (SeqCode)
CGAGAAAAGAGACAGGGCAGGTACCGTAACCGATACACCCTCTGCATGTGTCACTGCGTTTCTATCAGGTGTCGGTACTATCTACTCGCTGAACAAGTATTGAACTCGCAAGACCAGAGTTGAAGCACCACTTAGGCGGTGATCGCCACCCCCGTTGGCGGTGATCACCGGTAAACGGTGAGAACGGTCATTATCAGTTCACGGCGTCCCCGAAAGCCGACTCGACGACCTTGCTCAGCGTCGGGTGGACGTGGATGGTGTCGGCGACCGTCTCCACGGACAGTCCGGCCCGCATCGCGAGGACGGCCTCGTGGATCAGCACCGAGGCCTCGTAGCCGATGGCGTGAACCCCCAGGATCTCGCCGTCGGGGGCGGCGAGCACCTTCAGAAACCCGTGGTCGAGTTTCTTCGCCCGACCCATCGAGGAGTCGGGGTAGTCCGCCCGTCCGACGACGTACTCGACTCCCTCCTCCCGTAGTTCCTCCTCGGTCCTCCCGACCCCGGCGATCTGTGGCTCGGTGAAGATGGCGTGTGGCATCGCCGAGAGATCGACCGCCCGGCGCTCGCCGTGGACGACGTTCGCCACCGTGTGGTCGGTCTCGTAGTCACCAGAGTGTTTGAACATCGCGTTGCCCGCGATGTCGCCCTGCGCCCAGACGTTCTCCGCCGTCGTTTCGAGGTACTCGTTGGTCTCGATGAACCCCTGGTCGTCGGTCTCGATTGCCGTGGCGTCGAGATTCAGCGTGTCGGTGTTCGGACGGCGCCCCAGCGCGACCAGCACTTCCTCGCCCTCGACGGTCAGGTCGTCGCCGGCTTCGGATTCGGCGTGGACCGCTTTGCGTCCGGAGGCCTCCTCGACCGACGTCACGCGATGTCCGGTGTACACGTCGTGGCGGTCGGACGCGATGTCCGTGAACTCCGCCGCGACGTCTGTGTCCTCGCGGGGGACCAGCGCGTCCATCATCTCGACGATCGTCACGTCCGATCCCATCGACTCGAAGTAGTAGCCGAGTTCGACAGCGATGTACCCGCCGCCCATGATGAGGAGGCTGTCGGGCACCTCCCGGCGATAGATGGCGTCCTGGCTCGTGAGGTAGTCAATCTCATCCAGACCGTCGATCGGCGGGACGATCGGGCGACTGCCGGCGGCGACGACCACCTTCTCCGCGGTGACCGCCTCGCCATCGAGTTCGACCGTCCGGTCGTCGAGGAACCGCGTCCGTTCGTTGAACATGGTGAGACTCTCCTTTTCGAGGTATCCCGCTTCCATGCCTTCCGCGAGACCGCCGAGCAGGTCGTCCATCTCGTCGACGACCGTTGCGTGGTCGACGCCCTCGAGCGTCGCATCAACGTGGAACGTCCCGGCCTCGCGGACGTCGTTGGCCGCGTTGGCGGCCTGGATGAGCATCTTCGTCGGGTTACAGCCGCGGTTGAGACAGGTGCCACCGAGCGGGCCGGGTTCGACGAGCGCCGTCTCGAGTCCGGCATCCGCCGCCGCCGCTGCGACGTTGTTGCCCGTGCCACCGCCGATGACGAGAACGTCGAAGTCGGTCATACGTACAGATCAAACAGAACCCCGAAGGAAGAACCCCCCGCGGTCGTTCACCGCCGTTGCACGAACGCGGGTTATCGGCGCCTGATAATGTCCGTCAAGCGGTTTCCTGCCGGAGACCAGGTTACGGTTATTTCAGTAGATCGTTATACGTACGCGGAGCGAAGAGTGAGTCATGTCGGAAGAGGTACAACACGGATTAGAGGGTGTGCTCGTCGCCGAAACCGAACTCTCCGATATCGACGGGGCGGCGGGGCGGCTGGTCTATCGCGGGTATCCCATCGAGGACCTGGCCGAGGGAGTGACCTTCGAGGAGACGCTGTTCCTGCTCTGGCATGGCGAGTTGCCCGACGCGGACCAGCAGGATCGCTTCGCCGCGGAGATGGCTGCCGAGCGAGCCATCCCGGAGGACGTGGAGGCGACCCTCGCGGCTCTGGCGGAGCGTGGGGAGGAACCCATGGCGGCGTTGCGGACCGCCGCCTCGATGCTCTCGGCGACGGACCCGGAACCGGACGCACCGCCGACCGACCGTGACGCGCTGCGGCGGACCGGACGTCGGATCACTGCCAAACTCCCCACCGTGGTCGCGGCGTACGATCGCCTCCGGAACGGCGAGAACCCGGTCACACCCCGCGAGGACCTCGATCACGCGGCGAACTTCCTGTACATGCTCGAAGGGGAGGAGCCCGACGACGTGGCCGCCGAGACGTTCGATCAGGCACTCACCCTCCACGCCGACCACGGGCTGAACGCCTCGACGTTCACCGCGATGGTCGTCTCCAGCAGCCACGCTGACGCCTACAGCGCCGTCACCGGCGGGATCGGCGCGCTGTCGGGCCCGCTCCACGGCGGCGCCAACCAGGACGTCATGGAGACGCTCCTCGAACTCGACGAGAGCGGCAAGGACCCCACCGAGTGGACGAAGGATGCGCTCGCGGAGGGGCGCCGGATTCCCGGGTGGGGCCACCGGGTGTACGACGTCAAGGACCCCCGGGCAACGATCCTGGAAGCTCGAAGCGACGCGCTGGCCGAATCGACGGGCCGGACGAAGTGGTGTGAGTACTCCCGCGCGATCGAGACGTACCTCACCGAAGAGGAGGGCCTCCTCGAGAAGGGCATCGCGCCTAACGTGGACTTCTACTCGGGATCGGTGTACTACCAGCTAGACATTCCGGTGGACCTGTACACGCCCATATTCGCGCTCAGCCGTGTCGGGGGCTGGATCGGCCACCTGCTCGAGTACCGCGCGGACAACCGCCTCATCCGCCCCCGCGGGCGGTACGTCGGCCCGGACACACGCGAGTTGTGATCCGAGAACCGATCGGGCGGGGATAACGTTGCGGTAAGCTGAGAGTTATGTTCACCCCCGACACATGTCGTGGTGCGGCCGTGGGAGCCCAGCCACGCCACCATGCCAGGCCAGGGTCACTTTCCTCATCCTCCCCACTCCCTCCCCTGGACGGTCGGAGTCATGCTGTGTCGTTCCCGCGGCCGGTTTCAAACTGGGTCCGAGTCCGTGAGCACCTCCACAAGCGCCGGACCGTCGTGCTCGATGGCTTCCGAGAGCGCCGGTTCGAGTTCCCCTTCGGACTCGACGCGCCTGCCGAGCGCGCCGCAGTTCTCCGCAAAGGCGGCGAAATCGGGATTCACGAGATCCGTCTCCCAGACGTCCCAGCCGCCGTCGCGTTGCTCCTTGGAGATCTTCCCGAGTTCGTCGTCGTTCAACAGGACGTGTGTCACGTCCATGTCGTACTTCACGAGCGTCGTCAGTTCGCCCATGTACTGGCCGAACCCGCCATCCGAGGACACCGAGACCACTTTCCGGCCGGCCCAGGGGGTGTCCACCTCTCTGGTCGCCGCCCAGGCGCCCAGGGCGGCCGGCAAGGCATACCCGATCGACCCCAAATAGCCGGACATGAGGAATGACTGGCCCTCCGCCTCGAAGTACCTGCCGAAGGCGTAGGTGTTGTTCCCGACATCGAGGGGCATGATCGCGTCCTCCGGTGTGAGTTCCGACATCGCTTCGAAGACGGTCGCGTAGTTCAGCCCCCGCTCGGGGGGTTCTCCGCGACGGGTGGCCTTCTCCTCGCGCCACATCTCCCAGCGTTCGGCGAGTTCCCCGCGCTGGCTCTCCGCCCCGAGGGACTCCTCATCGAGGCGCTCCGCCATGATATCGACCGTGACGCCGATCTCCCCCAGCATGGGGACGTCGACGCCGTGAAACTTGCCCAGTGTCTGAGGATCGCGGTCCACGTGGACGATCGGCTTGTACTCGGCGATCCCGGTGTGATTGGAGAAGCTCGCCCCGAACACGACCATGAGGTCGGACTCGTTCATGAAGTGACTCGCGATGGGGGTGCCGCTGCGCCCGAGTACGCCGCCCGCCAGGGGATGGGAGTCGGGAATCTGTCCTTTTCCCTTGAACGTCGTGAGGACGGGCGCGTCCAGTCGTTCTGCGAGGTCAACGATCCCGTCCATCGCAAAGCGTGCGCCGTGGCCGGCCACGATGACGGGGCGCTCGGCGTTCGCGAGCAGTTCGGTCGCGTCGTCGACGTCTTCGGCTGGCGGCGCGATCTCGCGGTTGGCGAGACGGCCCTCCGGATCGCCCGCCTCCACACCCTCCGCGAGTCTCGTCTGGATGTCGTCGGGGAAGATGAGGTGGGAGACGCCGTCCTCAAGGATGGCTGTCTTCGCGGCCCGGGTGGCCAGTTCGGCGTGCTGACTGTCGGGCAGTACGGTGGCCTCGAACGCCGCGACGTCGCCGTAGGCCGCCTCCAGATCGACCTCCTGGAAGAAGTGGGTGTCGAGCACCTGGGACTCGACCTGCCCCGTCAGGGCGATAGCGGGCGCGCCGCCGAGGTTGGCGTCCCAGAGACCGGTGAGCATGTTCGTCGCGCCGGGCCCGGCGATCGAGAAGCAGGCGGCAGGGCGGCCGGTCAGCTTTCCGTACGCCGACGTCGCGAACGCGGCGGCCCCTTCGTGTCGGACGCCGTAGTAGTGGAGGTTTCCCCGGAGCGACTGGCGCCGGAGCGCGTTCGCGAGCCCCAGATTCGAGTGGCCGACGATGCCGAACACCTGCCGGAGGTCCCAGTTGACGAGCGTCTCCGCGATCACGTCCGCGACGGTCCGCTCGTGGGACTCCTCGGGCGGGAAGCCGACGTAGATCCCGTCTTCGCGTTCCTCGGTGGGGTAGGTCTGCACACAGTCGTCGAACTCGCCGGGCGTGTCCCCCGAGAGGGGATTGAAGTCCCAGCCGTGCCAGGGACACCGCAGCAGGCCGTCCTCGATCGATCCCTCCCCGAGGGGGCCCCCCTGGTGGGGACAGGCGTTGTCCAGCGCGGCGTACTCTCCCTCGTAGTGGGTCACCGCGACCGTCGTGTCGCCACAGGTCACGGGCGTGACGCGACCCTCCGGAAGTTCGTCGTGCTCAACCGCCTTGTGCCAGATCAGGTCGCCCCCCTCGGGCGATGTGGTATCCGAACTCATACGCGTTCACACGGAGGGGACTCTCCTAATATTGAGGTGAGGGCAGCGTAACCGCGGCGGCGTCGATCAGCGCCATAACCCGGGCGGCGTCGATCAGTGCGATCGACGGTCAGGTCACGTCGATGCCCGTGATCTCGAACCGCGCACCGCCCTCGGCGGCTTCGGTCACGCCGATCTCCCACCCGTGGACATCGACGATCCGGTCGACGATGTGCAGGCCGAATCCCGTCCCCGACTCACGGGTCGTGTATCCGGGTTCGAACACCGTGTCACGCTCTTCGGGAGGAATTCCGGGACCGTCGTCAGCGACGAAGAACCCGTCTTCAAGATTCCCGACGTGGATCGTGACGTCGTCGCCGCCGTGATCGATCGCGTTCCGGAACAGGTTCTCCAGGACGTGCCGGAACCTGTCGGGATCGGCCTCGAACCGAACGTCCCCGTCGATCCTGATCGTGGCCTCCGACGTGTCCACGTTCCGCCAGCAGTTATCGGCGAGCGTCGCGAGGCCCACCACCTCCGTTTCCTCGATCGAACCGCCCTGTTTGGTGAGCGTGAGCACGTCCTCGATGATGTCGAACGACCGATCGAGCGCGGCCGACATCGTTTCGAAATCGTGTTCGCTCGCACAATCGCAGTTCTCCCGAGCCAGTTCCAGATGCCCCTCGATCACGTTCAGCGGATTGCGCAGGTCATGGGAGATGATGCTCGTGACGTCCTCGAGGCGATCGTTTTCCAGTTCGAGTTCCCGTTCGCGCTGGCGCAACTGTTGCTCCCGTTTCACCCCATCGAGGGCGTGTTCGAGATTCGATGTGAGCACCAACGCGAGATCCTCGTCGGCGTCATTGAAGACGCCCGGCTCCGTGGCGGCAGCGATGAACACGCCGTGATCGCCGACCGGCAGCACTATCTCGCTTCTGACGGGCGTCCCCGGGTTCGCCACCGCGGGGTGGTCGCGCACGTCGGCGGTAAACACCGGCTCTCCGGTGTCGTACACCTGCCCCGCCAGACTGCCGTCCCGTGGGATCGTCGAGAGGTCCGAAAACAGGTCCCGGGCGCCATCGCTGACTGCGCGAGGGACGAACTCCTGGCCTGACTCGCCCGGGGCATGGAACCCGTTGATGTCCAGATCGAGGATTTCCTCGGCCGTCTCGACGGCGATTTTCGCCGCCTCCGCCGTCGACGTCGCGTCCATCAGTTGCCGGGTCGCGTCGTGCAGTTCGCCGAGTCGCCGCTCACGGTCCGTGCGGTCGCTCACGTCGCGGGCGACGGCGAACATGTACTCCTCGCCGTCTCCCAGTTCGACGTGTCGGGGAGCTACCTCCACGGGGTAGGTCGATCCGTCTTTGCGCTTGTGGCGTCCTTCGACCCGTCCAGACGTCTTCCGTCGGCTGAATTCGGCGCTCTCCCAGGCCACCGTGTGTCCCGATGCGTCGATGTCGTGGACCGTTTTTGCGAGGAGTTCCTCGCGGTCGTAGCCGAGATGGCGACACGCCGCGTCGTTCACCGCGAGGAACGCTCCGGTGTCCGGATCGATCACGTACATCTCATCGAGGGCGTGATCGACCAGCACGCGAAACAGTTCGCTCTCGCGTTCGTTACGGCGGCGTTCGGTCACGTCGAGGTACAGCGTCAACAGCCCGGTGGTGTTACCGTATTCGTCGACGCGGGGGACACACCGGTTGAGTGTTTCGAGGCGCTTGCCGTCGGCGGTAACGAGCGTTCGCTCCGCGGTTCCGAACTCTCCGGACATCGCCTGATCGATACCGCCTTCCGCTGCGGCGCTAGCGGCTTCCTCCGTGTAGATGACCCTGACGGGCTCTCCGACGAGTTCCTCCGGCGCGTACCCCAGCTTCTCGTAGAACCGGTCGTTTGCTTCCTCGAGGCGGGGCTCGCCCTCCGCGACGTGGTACATCGCGAACATCACCGGCGCTTGCTCGAACAGCCACTCGTACTGGTCCTTGCGACGCCACAGCTGGTTTCTGAGGTGTGCCTCCGCGACCGCGTTACGGATCCGGTTTGCGAGCAGTTCGTACTGGGTCGTTCCGGGCTCTTTCTGGAGGTAATCGGTCGCTCCCTTCGTGATGGCCTCGCTGGCGACCTCTTCGCTTCCCTTGCCCGTGTACAGGATGAACGGGAGATCCGGATACTCCTCGCGAACGGCCTCGAGTAGCTCGATGCCGTCCATTCCCGGCATGTCGTAATCGCTGACGATGCAGTCGACATCGCCGTCGAGACGGGTCAGGCTCTTTTCGGGCATCGTCGTCGTCTCGACGCCGAAGCGGTCGTCCTCGCGTTCGAGATACGTCGCCGTGAGTTCCGCGAGGTCGGCGTCGTCATCAACGTGCAGAACGGTGATCGAATCGTTCATTCGACGGTGAGCACCACGCGGCTCGAAGCCTACGCGACGTGTCTGTGTCCCCAGGATATCATTTCTTCGATGAGCGGTTCGAGTTCCCGACCACTCTCCGTCAGCGAGTACTCCACGCGGAACGGCTTCTCGCTGATGATGCTCCGTTCAACGAGGTCACGCTCCTCGAGGTCGTCCAGACTGTCCGAGAGCATCTTCGCGGAGACGTCCTCGATCGACTCCTGGAGCTCGTTGAACCCCATCGGACCGCCATCGAGAAGCCGTTTCACGATGATCGAGTGCCATTTCCGCCCGATGATCTCCTGCATCGAGAGCAACACGCCCACAGGCCGGTCCGAACGGCCGCCGTCCTGTAGGGTACCTTTCCACTCATCGCGGGATCGCAGTTTCGTGACCATGGTTTGTTGGGTGTACCGACGCCGTCCGGATTCGACTCCGGGGTTCCGTCGGCCGTGTGATACCAGTTCGCACGAAACGGTACTTAAACCGACGGACGCGTGGGACGGAGCGATCGATCAGCGGTAGATTTAAATATCAGGAACTGCCCGTCTCGGCTCCGTGCATGCGGTTATCGGGAGTTCCGTCCGACGGTATACACCCGGACACGAACCAGTCAACGTGATTCTTCCCTGATCGGCGGGGAGACATCGTGTTGACCGGGAATGATCGATCCGTATGTTGATCTATTCGTGTCCGACAGTATATCATCCCCGGAGAAGATTGAGCAGTTCGCCCTTGACTCCGGACTCGACTGCCACGAGGTACCTGTTCCCGGCGTCGAGCACGGTGTCGCCGTCGCTGACGTGTGCGCCGTCGGCGTCGGCAATGATGAGGCTGCCACGCGGGAATCGGACATCGGCGAGGCGTTCCCCCGCTACCGGGGCGCTTGTGGCCACCTCGATCTCGAGGATTTCGAGATCGGCCGTGACTGCTTCGACCGACCGGACGCCGGTGCCGACGAGTTCGTTCGCCACCGTCCGGGCAGCCGTATCGGTCGGATATAACACGCGGTCGGCAACCTCGGCGTACGCCTCGACGCCCTCGGGGTCGTCGACGCGCATCACGGTGTGAACGTCGGTCGCCCGTTCCGCGGCGAGGCAGATGCCCGCGTTCGTCGCCGGATCGCCCGTCAGCGCCGCGAGGGTGTCACAGCGATCCGGATCGGCCTGCTGCAACACGTCCGGCCGGCTGGCGTCGCCCTCGATGACGGTACCGATCCAGGCGTCGTTGAGTCGCTTGCACTGGGCGTGATCGCGTTCGATGATGACGACCTTGTGGCCGCGGTCGTACAGCAACTGTGCGGTCCGCCGTCCCAGCCGTCCGCCGCCGGCGATGGCGACGGTCATGTCCGTGTTCATGGTTAGCTAGTTTGTTGCTCCTGTCGTATCGACGTTTCGGACCCTTCGGTCCGTCGCTGCCAGAGGAGATACACCAGTCCGCCAACGACGAGCCAGCCGATGGCGATGGCCCACGTGCGCGGGGAGATGAACAGCCCCAGAAGGAGGTTGAACCCGATTCCGAGGATCGGCGGCACCGGGTAGTAGGGAATCGAGAACGGCCGTGAGAGGTTCGGCTTCTGACGGCGTAGCCGTATCACGCTCAGGTTAACGATGACGAACCCCAGAAGCGAAAAGAGGCTCGCGAGGTTGCCCACGATCCGGATCGGCACGACGACGGTCGCGATCAGCATGACGACGGCGCTCGCAAGCACGGCGGCGAACGGCGTCCCGAAGCGGCGGTGGATCTGCCCGAGGCGGTTCGGGAGCTGACCCTCCCGTCCCATCGCGAACGCGACGCGGCTGGAGCCGATCACGACCGCGTTCAGCGCGCTGATCGTCGAGAACACCGCGCCGAAGACGATCAGGGCGGCACCCGTCCCGAGCACGGGAATCGGGGGCATGAACCCCGCGGCGGCCTCCGCGACGGCCGTCTCGCCGGCTGCAGCGAGTTTACCGGGCCCCAAGGCCCCGATGGCGACGAACACCACGAGCAGGTAGATGATGACCGTCACCAGCAGGGACAGAAAGATCGCCCGTGGGATGTTCTTCCGTGGGTTCTCGACCTCCTCCGTCACCGTCGCGATGAGGTCATAGCCCTGGAACGCGATGAACGTGAGTCCCATCGCGGGCAGTACCGACAGGGCCCCGCCGCCCAGCGTCCCCGGAACGAGTCCGACCAGCCCGACCTCGCCGCTGCCATCTGCGGGGAACAGCGGCTGGAACTCGGCGGTATCGGCTGCCCCGACCAACAGCCCCGCGCCGATGAACACCGCGAGGATGGCGATCTTGATAACCGTGATTATCGTCTCGGCGCCGCCGCTTGCCTCCGTCGAGAGGGCGTTCAGGGCGATGAACAGGACCACGGCACCCAGGGCATAGCCGACCTCCCAGGCGTGACCCGCCGGCAGGCCCTCCCAGTAGATGTGGACGAACTCGACGAAGTTCGAGGAGAAGCCAAGCGCGTACAGCGCGCCGGCAGCCATGTATGTGAACCACCGTGTCCACCCCATCACGAACGAGATCGACCCCGAAAACGCCTCCCGGACGTAGGCGTAGCCACCGCCGTTCCGGGGGATCGCGGAAGCGAGTTCGGCGTAGGATAGCGCGGTAAAGGCCGTGACGCCGCCGTTGAGCGCGAACACGATGATGGCACCGGCGCCCGCGGTCTCGGCAGCCAGTCCCGTTAGCACGAAGATGCCGGCCCCGATCATCGCCCCGACGCCGACCATCGTCGCGTCGAGGAGACCGAGGCTCGCTTCCGGCGTCCGGTCGCCGGCGTGACTCACGCCGCCACCTCCTGATACTGTCGGCTGTAAGTTCGTGGAGGAATTCGCCACCCCGGGGTGGTGAATATCTCCATCGAGTCACAGCCGACAGTATGAGGGCGTCGTGCGTTCGTCGGCCCGGTGGCGTTCGATTCGCTCACCCACCGTGCCTGTCGACGCGCGATCTGAACAGTATCCACACAGTGGTATCGCTCGGGCCGGTTACTCGTCGAGGTCATTTCCGCATGCCGACGAACACGCCCACGGGACTTGAGGCTCATCGAACACAGATGTAAGCGGGTTACGTCCCGTTTACTCCCCGTCACCGGCGAGTCCCGTCCCCCTGAGCGCGGTGGGCATCTGTGACGCCGATCGTCGCTATACGGGTCGACAGAAGCCCTGATAAATATTCGCCGGGTACGGTGGAGGCTAATTCTATCAACAGTTCTGTCG
>JBDGQL010000144.1:0-10576 GCA_042219105.1 Karumarchaeum halophilus (SeqCode)
AATAGTTCCCAAATACTACCTATTCATACTAGTTTCTGTAACTGTTACACAACCCTACGAGATCAGCTCTTCCTCGCCGCGCTCGACGACGACCCGACACGGCGGCGAGAGCTTGTTGTACGCGCGCCGGAGCGCCTCCTTTGCTGCGTCGGCCTGCTCTATCTCACACCAGATGGTAAAGAGGCGTTCGCGGGCGTCGATCCGGGCGGCGGTCCCGACGGGTTTGCCGAAGGACTGGCGCATGCCGTCGGAGACGCGGTCCGCGCCGGCGCCGGTGGCCTGCTTGTTCTCGCGAATGACGTGGTGGGGGAACTTTCGGAGGGACATCCGGTAGTTGCCCTCGCCGAGTTCCTTGATCAGGTGGCGGTTCGCCGACAGCCGGGCGGATTCGAGCGAGCCGTGGCGGAGCTGGCATTCCTCTCCGATTTCGAGGCTGATCTGGACGGGGTAGTCGTCGGCATCCCGATGGCGGTTGCCCATCTGGTGCTGGGCAATCTTCGAACCAGGGATGCCCGTGATGTACTCCCGTCGGGTGTAGGGAGGCTTGCTAATCTCCCGGTACATGGACGCAGGTTTCTCGGACATGGTTACTACTGAGTTGGAGGCTCAGGCGGCGCATAAAGCCTTCGAACCCGCCGGATCAGTATCAGTTGGTGCCCGGCCGGCCGTCGTTGTTCTCGATCGCACCGAGCGTGAGGTCGACCTCAGTCCGGGACCCATCCCGGATGACGGTCACGGTGATCGTGTCTCCGGGCGATGTCTCCAGCGCGAGAAACGTCGACAGCTCGTTGAGAGTGGTTATTTCGGTTCCGCCGAGCGCGGTTATCACGTCCCCATCGATCGGGACCGGAACACCGTCCTGCTCGCCCTCGTTGCTCCCTTCGAGTACCCCGTCGGACGGACTGCCATCGAGGACGCTCGTGACGATCACTCCGCGGGTGGTGTCGAGGTCGTTCGCCTCTGCGATGGTCGGCGAGACTGGGGCAAGCCCGACGCCCATGTAGGAGTGTTGGTACTCACCCTCCTCGATGAGCCCGGTGGCGACCCGGCGTGTGAGCGCCGCGGAGATGCCAAAGCCGACGTTGTCTCCCCGCCCGGCACGGACGACGCCGACGACGCTGCCGCCGAGGGTGAGTAGCGGGCCGCCACTGTTGCCGGGGTTGAGAGCGGCGTCGGTCTGGATGGCGTCCGGTATCGAGAAGCCCCCGCGGGTGCTGTAATCGACTTCCATTGATCGGTTCGTCCCGCTGATAATCCCCGCGGTAACCGTTTCCTCCAGCCCAAAGGGGTTGCCGATCGCCACGATCCTGGTTCCGATCGGTGGTTCCTCCTTGACGAGCGGAAGCTCGGTGGCGTAGTCGGGTGGGTTGGCAACCTCGGCGACCGCCAGATCGCTGTAGTAGTCGGTTGCCAGGACCTCGCCGGTTCGCCAGTCCTCGGCGCTGTAGAGAATTTCGAGGCTGTCAGCGTCGCTCACGACGTGCTCGTTCGTGAGTAAATACTGGGTACCTCCACCAGCACCCCCCGGGTTGCGGAATACGAATCCCGATCCCTGCCCTCCTCGCGGGCCGGTCTGCCGGATCAGGACGACCGAATCGACCGTCTGCTGGTACACCGCCGTGTACGCGTTCGCCTCGCCCGATACGGTTGGAACCGATCCGGCCTCTCCAGCGTCCCGGGACGGAGCATCCGACGACGGCGCCTCACAGCCGGCAATTCCGCCCGCGAGAGCCGTGCCGGCCGCCGCGAGCAATCCGCGTCGGCTGATCTGTCTCTCAGTCATCATTCATACACTGGGACCACACGAACAAAAACACCGGGTTCACCCACAGATCCGTGCGTTTGGATCGCTCGGAGTCGATGTCAGGATGGTGTTGTTCGATTTTGACCCGGGACCCGTCTACCGACGACCGGCGTATACCCCATGTATTTTATATTTCGATAATAAACAGACCATCCGATGAGTGGGAGGATATTCGCCATCACGAGCGGAAAGGGGGGTGTCGGAAAGAGCACGACGGCACTCAACCTGGCAGTCTCACTGGGCTCCGACGCCACTTCGGTGGTGCTCGTCGACGCCGACCTCGGGATGGCGAACATCGGAGGTATGCTGGACATACATACGGGCCTCACACTCCATGACGTGCTTGCTGGGGTAGCGGACGTCGAGTCGACGATCGTCGAGGAGTACGAGGCGACGGACGTCGTTCCCGGCGGTCGCAACCTCAAGGAGTACGCCGAGGCCGATCCCAACCGGCTTCCGACGGTGCTCACTACCCTCAAGGAGATGTACGAGTACATCGTCGTGGACGCTGGTGCGGGGCTGGGATACGCGGATGTCGTGCCGATCGAGGCCGCCGACGAAGTGATTCTCACGACGACGCCGGCTGACGCCGCGATCGGTGACACGGCAAAACTCGCGAAGTTCTCCGAGCGCGTCAATGCGGAGGTTCGCGGCGTCGTCGTAACCCGTGTGGACGAAGAAACCGACCCCGAGGTGGTCGCCACCAAAGTCGGCACCGAACCGCTGGGTGTCGTCCCGGAGGATCAGAACGTCCAGGAGAGCATCGACGCCGGGCTCCCACTCGAACTGTACGCGCCGGACAGTCCGGCCGGAGTCGCTTACAGCCGGATCGCGGACGTCATCTCGGAGGGATCCGAGGCCTACACGGGTGACATGGTGCAGTACCCCGAGGAGACCGACGGACGTGACACCGGTGGAGCGTCCGACCCACTCGAAGAGATCGGAGAACGCGACACCGGTGGAGCGTCCGACCCACTCGAAGAGATCGGAGAACGCGACACCGGTGGAGCGTCCGACCCACTCGAAGAGATCGAAGAACGCGACACCGGTGGAGCGTTCGACCCACTCGAAGATACCGGGGAACGTGACACCGGCGGAGCGTCCGACCCATTTGAGGAGACCGCCCCCGTCACTAGAAAAGCGGAGGCATCGCCGAAACCCCCGGGCCCAGATGGTCCGTCGGAATCGACAGATGAACCGAGCGGGAGCGCGGCTGACGATAACTCAGATGATAAAAGCGGTGGCGGATTCCTCTCACGTTTACTCAATCTCTTTTGATACTGTCGGCTGTGACTCGATGGAGATATTCGTCACCCCGGGGTGGCGAATTCCTCCACGAACTTACAGCCGACAGTATGAGGACGATCACTCGCCGCTTCGGTCGTTGATTCGGTCCTCGTCAGGACCGAACACCCTGGAGAGTCGGTCCCGGAACTGTTTCATCCGCTCCATTTCGGCGTCGAGCGTTTCGACCGTTTCCTGGAGGTCCGACAGGTCCTCCGTCTGATCCTCTAGATCGATCACCGTCTCTTCGAGATCCGGAACATCGCTGAGGTCCGTTTCGAGGTTCGTGACCCGTTCCTCGAGCGCATCCACAGTTTCCACCCGGTCGTCGAGTTCGTCGCGCGTGGCCTCCAGCCTCGATTCGATTTCGGCCGCCTGTTGGTTCACCGTGTCGAGGCTATCCTCGAGTTGCTTGACCCGGTTGGCAACGTCAGACAGGCTCTCCTCGAGAGAGTCGAAGGCGCTGTCGCCTGTGCCGTACTGATCGAGAAATCGCTCGAACTCATCGGTGTACGCCGCGAGATCAGCCACCTGGGTCTGGAGTTGCTTGATCCGCAAATCGACATCCCGTCGGGTTTTTCCGGAGTCGGCGAACGCCTCACGTAGAATGCGTTCGTTCTCCTCGCTGACGCTCCCGTCGCGGATCTCGCGGGCAAGCGCCTCGGCGACGCTGTCCGGAAGTTCCTGGTATTCGTACGTGATTTCGGCGGGGTCTCGATCGCTGGCATCTTCTTTTGCGTCTTCGGCTTCGGATTCGTCGATGTCTTCCTCGGCGTCTTCGGCTTCGGATTCGTCGATGTCTTCCTCGGCGTCTTCGGCCTCGGATTCGTCGATGTCTTCCTCGGCGTCTTCGGCCTCCGATTCGTCGATGTCTTCCTCGGCGTCTTTCTCCGTCAGCGAGTCGTTCTCTCCGGTAATCACTTCTCGGACGGTCTCGTCGTCGGCCTCAAGCAGCAACTCCTCGACTGGATCATCGTCCACATCGCCGCCGGCCACGTCTTCGAACGAGACGCCGACGCCGTCGCTGGTCGAGACGACTGTGTCGCAGTCGAGGAACTCGTGGAGTTCGTCGTCCGTGACGTTCCGGACGCCGTACACCGTGGTGTACTCGTCGCCGGGATCGATCGTTCGATTAAACGTGATCTGATCCTCCGAGATCGACCAGTGCTCGCTCCCGAACTCGGGGTGAAACCCGACGTTCTCGATCGCAAAGGAGTCCGGAATCGGCTCAGTCACCGTGACCGACGTGCTCCGGTCGGCCGTCGACGTGATATCGAGGGTCACGGCCGGCGTGTTGAACCGGTCCGTGTCGAGGCGTTTCGTGACGGTCACCTCATCCGCCGAAACCGTTCGTTGATCTTCATCCATACGTGCAATACGCGAATAGGGCTTAAAATATTCAGGGTCTGACTGGATGCTATAAGAGTGTCGACCAGAAACGCAGGGTCGACAGAAGGCCGATAGATATTCGCCGGGGTATGGCGGAGGCGAATTCTATCAATCGTTCTGTCGACCAATGTAGCTCCATCGAGTCACAGCGCCCGCCACGATCCGAAGAACCGCTGGAGCGCAGTGAGGTGTCCGACGACCGCGAGAAAGACGAGGAGCCATCCGACGAGGGTGAGAAACGGCGTCGCGGGGTCGAACGACGCGATCGCAGTAACGATGGAGATCAGCGCGAGCCGATCGGCCCGCCCCACTAGACCGCCGTACTCCCGATCCATGCCAACCGCCTCGATCTGCGTGCCGAGATATGAAGTGAGCAGGACGCCAGTCACCGCCGCGAACCCCAGCGCGTACTGCTCGATCCCGGCAGCCAGCCCCGCGAGAATAGCCACGTCAGCGTACCGATCGAGGACGTGATCGAGCAGGTCGCCTGCCCGGGAGTCAGTGCCGAGTTCCCGGGCGAGCGCGCCGTCGAGGAGGTCCAGGCAGCCGTTCAGGAACACGAGCACGGCGCCGACTAAATACCAGGTTTCGCCGAGATAGAACGCTCCTGCGGCGCCGAAGGCCAGCAGTAACGCGGCGACGCTTACGATGTCGGGCGTCACCCCGACCACGAGTGCGCCCCTGACGAAGGGCGCGAGGAGGCGGTCCGCGAGCGAGCGGAAGCGATCCAGCGTCATATGCGATGCTCACTCCTTGTGTATGTATCCGGTGAACGACACCGTTCCCGCGGAGGGGTCGCGCTCCCCGCGCATAACGGCGTCGATCTCTTCTGCAACCAATTCCGGCGTCCGATCGGTCGTGTCGACCTCGTAGATCCGGTCCCTGCCGTGGCGCTCGACGGCCGCCCCGAGGATGGTGTCAAGCGCCTCGCTCTCGGCGTTCTCCCGCACCGTGGTTTCCGGCTCTCCGCGGTCGCGCAGCCGGGACTCGATCGTCTCCGGGTGGGCACGCAGGACGACGACGCGGTCCGCCGGAAAGCGGTGTGCGAGGTGTGATTCGACGACGGCGTCGGCGGGCGCGTCAGCGAGCCAGTCGTCGACGGCGTCGATATCCACGACCGCCGTGTCGCGCTCGTCGTCGTGCCCCTGGATGAGTCCGTGTTCCCGGATAACGTCGTTTAGGTGGACCACCCGGCGATCCGTCTCGAGACGTCCGGTCGCGGTCGTCTTGCCGGTTCCGGGCGTTCCGGTGACGGCCACGCGTCTCGTCATCGCTCCGCGAGGACTCCGTTCGCTTCCGACACGGCGCGTTTCGTGTCCGCCTCCGATCCGCAGGTGATGCGGACGCACGCTGGCAGGCCGAAACTCGTACAGTCCCGGACGATCACGCCCCGCGCCTCGAGGGCGTCGCTGACGGCGGCCGCGTCACCGACGTCCGCAAGCACGAAGTTTCCGTGGCTTTCCCAGGTCGGCGCGTCAAGTTCCTCGTGGATGTACTCCCTTGCCCAGTCGGCCGTTTCGACGGTCCGTTCGACGTGTTCGTCGTCCTCCAGGGCGGCGAGACCCGCCCGGCAGGCGACCTCGTTCGCGGCGAAGGGCGTGTTCACCTTCGCGTAGGCGTCCGCCCACGAGGAGGGAACGACCGCGTAGCCGAGCCTGAGTCCGGCGAGTCCGTAAGCCTTCGAGAACGTCCGTGTGACCGCGATGTTGTCGTACGTGTCGAGAAGCGAGACCGCGCTCGGAACGTCGCTGAACTCGCCGTAGGCCTCATCAACGACGAGGAGGGTGTCCGACTCGACGCTTCGGGTAATGTCTTCGATCCCCTCCAGGTCGATCCACGCCCCCGTCGGGTTGTGTGGCGTCGTCAGGTAGACGATTCGTTCGTCCTCGTAGGGCGCGAGAACGGCGCCGGAGGTAAGCGCGAACTCCTCGGCCTTCCGGAGGGGGTACTCCCGGACCTGCCCGTGGTGGTATCTGGCACTCATCGGGTAGTAGGCAAAGCCCGGGGTCGGGACGAGAACGCGATCGCTCGGCTCGAGGGCAGCCCGCGCGAGGTAATCGAGCGCGCCGTCGGCGCCCGCTGCGAGCCAGACTTGCTCGGAGTCGACTCCCCAGTGGTCGGCGATCGCGGCGGTGAGATCGACGTGAGAGGTCTTGGGATAGGCGTGGGCGCGGTCGGCCGTCGCCCGGATCGCGTCGGCGGCTTTCGGGCTCGTTCCATAGGGGTTCTCGTTGGACGCGAGTTTCACGAGGTTCTCGGGGTCGAGTCCCCGGTCGCGGGCCACCTCCTCGATTCCCCGGCCCGCGCGGTACTCGACGTTGTCCGAGAGATCCCGTGGTCGCATACCCGTGGAAAACGCCCCGGGCGTCTTAAGCGTGATCAAGCGCCGCCGGGAGTCCATGCCAGTGATCCGTGTGGACTGTAACCGTCTCTGGGAAGAACACTCATATGCGTAGATGTGAATAAAATCGATAGATGCCGGGACTGTTCCACCCTGCTGTCTCCTTTGGCCTCTTTTCAGCCGCCGTCAGCCTACTCGTTGCGGCGATCGCGTGGGGACAGAGTGACTCTAATGATGCCCGCACCTATGCCGTGCTGATGGTTTTGCTTTCGGTGTGGTCGTCGCTGTACGCTCTGCAGCTGCTCCAGTCCACGGTGGCGGAAAAACAGCTGTTGTTCTCCCTCAGGAACTTCTTCTCTCCGCTGATCAGCGTGCTCTTCTGGGTGTTCACCGCGCGCTACACCGACCGTCAGGATCTGCTGTCGGTGCGGTATCTGGTGCCCATCGTCGCTTCCGGTGCTGCGATGGCAGCCCTGCCGGCCCTGAATCCGGCTGAGCTCTTCTGGACGGACATGACGCTGTACACTCAGGGCAGCTTCACGCGTGCGAAGGTCACGTTTGCACCGCTTTTCTGGGGGTTCATGGCCTACGTCTTCATCGTCGTCGGAGGCGCGCACGTGTACATCGTACGCGAGCTCATGGACTCGTTCGCCGTTTATCGCCGCCAGCTCGGCGCGATGGCCATCGTCGGCGGCGTCGAGTTCGCGCTCGTGATTCTCTTTCTCTCGGATCATACGGGAGTGGTTCCCTCGCTCAATCCGTGGCCGTATCTCCAGTTGGTCACCTACAACATGGTGTTCGTCGCAGTCCCGCTCGGGTGGTCGTATTTCAGAGAGTCACTGTTCGATCTGCAACCGCTCACCCGACAGGCCGTCGTCGAACACATGGACGATGCCGTCCTGGTGTTCGACGAAAACGACCACCTCCGGCACAGTAACGCTCATGCACGGCGGCTGCTCGGTCTCGATCCGGCTGTGTCAGCGACTGAAGGAATGCCCGTCGAGGCGGTGTTCGGTGATCAACCAGAACTGCTTGACATCTACCGGGGGCACCGCGAGGATACGACGCCGGGCGACACGACGGGAAGCGAAACGCCAGGCCTCCCGGAACTGACCGACTCCCTCGCCGACGGTGACGCGAAAACCACCGTCCTCGAATCGTCCGACGGTGACGACCCGCGGTATTACGACTTCCGTGTGTCGGCGATCCGAAGTTCGACAGGTGATTCGATCGGGACGGTCGTCGTCGCTCGGGACGTGACGGTCAGACGCCGACAGCGTGAGTTGCTGAAAGAGCAGAAACGGGAACTCGAGCGAAAAAACGAGCGACTCGATCAGTTCGTTAGCACGGTGTCCCACGATCTCCGGAATCCGCTCGCCATCGCAAAGGGGCGTCTCGAACTCGCACGGACGGAGTTCGAGAGCGAACACCTCGCCATCGTCGAGGATACGCACGATCGCATGGGGGCTCTGATCGATGATCTGTTGGTGCTGTCCCGCGCGGGCCGAACCGTCGAGGACCCCGAGTCGGTCGCACTCGCTGCAGTTGCCACAGAGGCTTGGGAGTACGTCGACGCCGTCGACTGCGAGTTGGTCGCTTCCATACCGGCAGCGACGAGCGTTACGGCCGACCGCGACAGGCTGTTGCACGTCTTCGAAAACCTCTATCGGAACGCCGCCGAACACAACGATCCCCCGCTGACCGTGCGCGTCGGTATGATCGACGACCACGACGAAAACCAGACAACGGGCTTTTTCATCGAAGACAGCGGGAGCGCGATCCCATTTTCAGCACCCCTGTAAGCATTCACATGGGTCGACGCCCTCTTGCGATTAATGTCAATATTTGATGCATTCATATTTATCATTTATTTCTTTTCATGAGATTCGAGAATTCTAGAAAACACTTTTAGTGTCAACTGTATTTCATCGAACCGTCGCCGTCTTGCGATTCATAATTCCCGAAATTGGTCGCGAAGGGTGCTGAATATGGGCGCGATGACCCGCGTGACTTGCGTAAGCCGTGCCGTCATAATGTCTGTTGTAGTCTCTTACCGGTGCTCGCCGCCACCGGGGGTGGCGATCACCGGTAAACAGCTACAACAGACATTATCACAAACCAGCGGAGTCACGTCCGGGTGTAACGCTCGCTGCGGTCGGAGCAGATCACGCTCACCACCGAACGGTGGAAGCTTTATTGTTCGACCAACGACACCCTTTATACATGAGTGAGAACGGTTTGACCGAGGCGGTAGACCACGTCTCAGTTCCGGAGGCCACCATCCGCGAGGCGTGTGGCGACCCGGAGTTGCCGGAACTCGGGATCATCGAGCAGGTGTGGGAGACCGACCCGATCCCCGCCGAAGAGACCCGGGGGGTGGCCGCGCAGGCCGTCTCGGACCTGCCACTGGAACCCATCTCGGAGGGCGGTGAAGTCGCCCTCGGCGTCGGGAGTCGGGGGATCGCGAACCTGTCGTCGATCGTCGGTGGCGTGGTTGCCGAGCTCCGGGACAGGGGGTACGACCCCTTCGTGTTCCCGGCGATGGGGAGCCACGGTGGCGCCACGGGGGGCGGACAGCGTGACATGCTAAACGAGCTTGGCGTCACCGAGGAGTCGATCGAATGTGAGATACGGTCGAGTATGGAGGTGGTCGAAATCGGGAGAACGCCGGACCGTGACGTGCCGGTGTTCGCTGACGCTACTGCCGTCGGCGCCGACGCCATCATTCCGATCAACCGGGTGAAACCACACACTGACTTCGACGGGACGGTCGAGAGCGGCCTCTCGAAGATGCTGGTCATCGGGATGGGCAAACAGCGGGGCGCTCAGGTGGCCCACAAGTGGGCTGTCGACTGGTCGTTTCGACGGATGATCCCCGAAATAACGGGACAAATCCTCGACACGCTCCCCGTCGTCGGTGGTGTCGCCATCGTCGAGGACCAGTACGACGACACGACGCTCATCGAGGGGGTGGCGCCGTCGGGCTTTCTGGATCGCGAAGCCGAACTGCTGGAGATGGCATACGACATCATGCCGGTGCTCCCGTTCGACGACCTCGACGTGGTTGTTTTCGACAGTCAAGGCAAGGAGGTCAGCGGGCAGGGAATGGACACGAACGTTATCGGGCGACGCCCGTTCTCGATCAACGAGCCCCCCCCGGACCGTCCGGAGATCAAACGCATCTACACACGAGGGCTGAGCGAAGCGACCCACGGCAACGCGATGGGGGTGGGGTCCGCAGACGTCATCCACGAGGACGTGGTGGCTGATCTTGACGCCACCACGACGCTCATCAACGCCCTCACAGCGAGCACCATCCGTGGGGTAAAGCTCCCGCCGGTCGTGGGGACGGACCGGGCAGGTCTCGTCGCCGCTCTATCGACGATCGGCGTCGTCGGTCCCGAGACCGCACGCGTGATTCGAGCCCCCGATACGATGCACCTGGACCGACTGTACGCCTCGACCGCACTGGTGGAGGAAGCCCGGGAGCGAGCCGACCTGCGCGTGATCGCGGAGCCCGACGCGATCGAGTTCGATTCGGGTGACTTCGCTGCCCCCTCGCTGCATCAGTCCTGACGCTCACGTTCGTTCGCGTCAGGTATGCGCCGGCCGGGAATTGAACCCGATGGCGAGACTCGCTTCGCTCGTCTCGCGTGATTCAATTCCCTCTGGTGAATTCGCTCCTCGCGTCCGCTCGTCGCAGAAGTGCGCCGGCCGGGAATTGAACCCGGGCTATGAGCTTGGGAAGCTCATGTCCT
>JBDGQL010000121.1:0-10513 GCA_042219105.1 Karumarchaeum halophilus (SeqCode)
GAAGCCCCACCCTCAGCGAGCGCGTCAGCGCGAGCAGGGTGGGGTAGTTCACTTCTCCTCGAGACCTTCGAGTTCCGCGTCGTTCAGATCGACCTCCGGGACGTTTCCCTCCGATTCGATCTCCGGGATGTCCTCGCCGTCGCCGGGCATCCCGTTCCCGATGTCTTCCGTCGCCTCGATGTCGTCGGTGGCGATCTCTTCCCCGCCAACTCCATCAATTCCCTCGACGATGTCCTCGATGCTGTCGAGTCCGAGCATTTCCGCCGTGTCGGAGTCGAAGTCCAGGCTCTCCAAGCTCTCGCCGTCGGTTTCGACGTCGGAGCCGGTGAGGTGTTTGCCGTACCGGCCCACCAGCGAGGACAGTTCCTGGGGCAGGACGAACGTGGTGGATTCGCCCTGGCCGATCGTTTCCAGGGTTTCCATGCCGCGTTCGATCACCGCACGCTCGCCCATGGATTCGGCGGATTTCGCGCGCAACACGGTGGAGATGGAGTCTCCCTGTGCCTCGAGGATCTGGGACTGCTTTTCTCCCTGGGCGCGGATGATGTTGGACTGCTTGTCACCCTCCGCGGTTTCGATCGCGCTCCGGCGTTCACCCTGGGCTTCGAGGATCATCGCGCGGCGCTTGCGCTCGGCGCTAGTCTGCTGTTCCATCGCCTGCTGGACGTCTCTGCTCGGGTTTACCTCCCGAACCTCGACGCTCTCGACGCGGATGCCCCACTCGTCGGTGGGCTCGTCCAGTTCGCGGCGAATCCGGGAGTTGATCTCCTGGCGCTTGTTGAGGGTGTCGTCCAGTTCCATGTCGCCAAGCACCGCCCGAAGCGTCGTCTGGGCGAGATTGGAGACGGCGGTCTTGTACTCCTCGACTTCCAGGAACGCCTTTCTGGCGTTCATCACCTTGATGTAGACGACGGCGTCCGCGACCACCGGCGAGTTGTCCTGGGTGATGGCTTCCTGGCGGGGGACGTCCATCGTCTGGGTCCGCATGTCGAAGGTGTACGTTCGCGAGACAAAGGGAGGAACGAAGCTCACGCCGGGTTCGAGCAGGCCGCGGTACTCCCCGAACACGGTGAGTGCTTTCTTTTGGTAGGCGTCGACGATCTCGACGGACTGCCAGACCGTTACCAGCGCGAGCGTGAGCACGAGCAGTCCGGCGATCGTTACGGGGCTCAAACTACCGAGTGAGACGAGGATGACACCGACGACAGCCAGCGCAAGCACGGTCGAGATTGTTTGCCCGACGGTCCCCTGCCCCGAGAATTTCCCGAGTTGATAGAAGAGGCCACGATCCATATTACTGTTTAGGTACGGGGCATCTTAACCCTGCTGGCGGGAGAACGAGGCGACTCCAGCTACAGGCGGCGGGCGATCCGGTCGGCCGTCCTCCGGCCGACCCCGTCAACGTCGGCGAGTTCTGCCACCGACGCCTGTCGAACCCCCTCGATCGACCCGAACCGGCGAAGTAGCCGGCGGCGCCGTTCCGCGCCGACGCCTTCGATCGAATCTAGGACCGTCGACACCTCATCACGCAGGCTCCGGTGGTACTGGACGGCAAAGCGGTGGGCCTCCTCGCGCACCCGACGGAGCAGGCGGACCTGCGGGGCGTCCGCCGGCCAGTCGCGGGGACCGTCGACCGTTATCACCGTCTCCTCGGCTTTCGCGAGCGCCACCGCGGGAACCGTCCATCCGACCGCCTCGAGCGCCTCGCGGGCGGCCCCGAGCTGTCCCTCGCCGCCGTCGATCAACAGCAGGTCGGGATCGGAGCGGTCGTCCCGGTCCTCGATCGCCCGGCGAGCACGCCACTCGATCAGTTCCACCATGTTGGCGTAGTCGTCGTTACGGTCGGGCAGCTTCTTGCGGCGGTACCCCGATTTCTCGGGCTCGCCGTCGACGAACCGGACGTCGCTGCCGACGACTGACTGCCCCCCGGCGTGGCTCACGTCGAACCCCTCGATGACGGCCGTCGAGTCGAGACCGAGCGAGCGAGCGAGCGCAGTCACGCCATCACGAGAGACGTCACCCCGCCGGGCGTTCTTCAGCGCGAGATCGACGAGTGTCGCCTCCCGCCCGGCGCCCGGGACTGACACCTCGACGCCCTCGCGATCGAGCCACGCCCCGAGTTCGTCGTCGCCGTGGCCATGCGAGAGAGCCAGCGCGTCGGGCAACTCGCGCTCGGCGTAAAACTGCGGGACGAACGCCGAAAGCACCGCTCCGGCGTCGGCCACGTCGCTATCGTCGGCCGGCGTATCGGGCGTGTCTCTCGTCCCGGGAGCGTCGAGGGCGTGACGGTCGCGCTCGACCAACTGGCCACCCTCGGCGCGCAGGCGGGCGACGACGGCGCCGTCACTCTCGAGGACGGCACCGAGCACGTCCATCGTCCGACCCTCCGAGGAGTGGACGGCCTCCGAGCGCTCGCCGTGGAACGCCTCGACCGCCTCCAGGCGGTCCCGGAGGTGAGCCGCGCGCTCGAAGTTCGCCTCCGTGGCCGCCTCGGCCATCTCCGTCTCGATCGGCTCCGCGAGCACCCCCGTCGCCCCCTCCAGGAACCGCTCCACCGACTCGACGTCTTCGAGGTACGCGGCCTCTCCGATCTCGCCGGTGCAGGGCGCGGTGCACAGCCCCATCTCGTGGTCCAGGCAGGGCCGATCCCGCCCGGCGAACTTGTGGTCCGAACACCCACGCAGGCCGAACGTCTCCCGGAGCGTCTTCAGCACCGTCTCGACGCGGCCCTTGTTCGTGTAGGGGCCGAAGACGGTCGCACCCTCATCGGGGTCGCGAGTGATCTCGATGCGGGGGAACTCGTGGTCGGTGAGTTGAAGTAGCGGATAGGACTTGTCGTCGGTCAGCCGGACGTTGTACCGGGGTGCGAGGCGTTTGATGAGGTTCGCCTCCAGCAGGAGAGCCTGGGTCTCGGTGTCGGTGACCGCGATCTCGATTTTCTCTGCACCGTCGACCATGCGCTCGATGCGGGGACTCCGGGGATCGACATACGAGCGAACCCGGTCGCGAAGCGAGACGGCCTTGCCCACATAGAGGGTTCGGTCGCCGTCCCGAAACTGGTAGACACCGGGGGAGTCGGGGAGATCACTCGCGCGCTCACGAACCGCGGCGGCGTCCATCAGTACCGGGTACGCGTTTGATCGGCTTGAGGCTGGCGCGACGGTACCGAGGGAGTCGGAGTGCGAAGCGAAGCGAGCGGGGCGCTTAGAGATCGGCCGCCCGGAAGCGCAGATAGCCCAGCGTCGGGAGGAGAAGGAGCCAGCCGACGAGGATCACGATTCCGAACCAGTTTTCGATATAAAAGGGAACGTCGCCCGACGACGCAACCTGGCTGGGGACGGCGTCCGGATTGTCCGGAAGCAACGCCGTCACCGCGTTCGAATAGGCGGTTCCGGGTGCGAGGTTCTGGATGAACTCGATCCAGTTTGGCGGATCGAGCGAGTCGAACCCATCGAGGCTGAACCCGTTCGAGACCCAGTACAGAACGAAACCGAGCGCGCCCCAGAGAAACTCGAAGACCACCCAGAAGCCGATCGCTGCCGCCAGTGCCCGTGACCCGGTGCTCACGAGCGACGACATGCCGACGCCGATCGCGATGAACGTCAGCGCGAACAACAGCGTGATGAGGAAAAACAGGACGTACGCCTGTGCGTCGAACTCCGCGTACCGCCAGAAAATGACGGCCAGGGCGGTGACGAACCCGACCAGGACCGCGAGTGCGAGGGAGGCCGACCGACCGAGGATCTTTCCGAGCACCATATCCCCCCGCGTGTGCGGCAGGGAGAGAAGCACCTTGAGGCTCCCCGATTCGCGCTCGCCGACGATGGCCTTATAACTGATGACCAGCGCAGTGATCGGAACGAGAATGCCGGCCGGACTCTGGAGGAAAAAGAGGAGTTCGAGCGTCGTGAGGGGGTCGTCCGCGTTCTCGTTCAGCACGCTGAACGCGTAGGCGACCCCGGCGGTAAGCAAGACGAACAGTACCGTCAGCACCCACAGCCAGCGCGACCGGATCGAGTCCTGGAAGTCCTTCTTCGCGACGGTGGCAAAACTCATGCGTCCACCTCCACACCCGTGGTCGGTTGATCGCCGGTCGTGTACGCGGCGAACAGTTCCTCGAGTGAGGCCTCCTCGGTCGCGAAGTCACGCACCTCGACGCCGGTCGACTCGATGGCGTCGAGGGCGTCCGTCTTCGAACCCTCGGTCTGCATCTTCAGCGCGTCACCGTCCGCCCGGACGTTCGAGACGCCCCCGAGGCCGCGGACGGCCTCGATCGCCTCGTCGGTCACGCGGTCGACCTGGACCGTGAGCGTCGAACCGGCCCCGACGTTGGCCCGGAGATTGTCGATGGAGTCGACGGCGACGACCTCGCCGTCCCGGAGGATTCCGACGCGGTCACACACGGAGTCGACCTGTTCGAGGATGTGACTGGAAAAGAAGATCGTCGCCCCCCGATCACGTTCCTCGCGGATGATCTCGCGCATCTCGCGGGCGCCGTTCGGATCGAGTCCGGTGGTCGGTTCGTCGAGGATCAGCAGATCCGGCTCCCCCACGAGCGCCATCGCCAGGACGAGACGCTGGGCCATCCCTTTGGAGTACCCGCCGGCTTTCCGGTCGATGGCCTCGGGGATGCCGACGCGCTCGAGCAGTTCCTCGGGGTCGTCGTCGACGTTCTTGGACTCGATGGCGAACTCCAGGTGCTGGCGCCCCGTCAGCCGGTCATACACGTCGTACCCCTCCGGCAGGACACCAGTCCGTCTTCGGACCGCCTGTGACTCCTCCTGGGCGTCACGACCGAGCACCCGGACCGACCCCGAGGTGGGCCGGATGAAATCGAGGATGACGTTGATCGTCGTCGATTTGCCCGCGCCATTGGGGCCAAGAAAGCCGAATATCTCGCCCTCTTCGATGGTAAGATCCACGTTCCGGACAGCCGTGACGTCGCCGAACTGTTTCGTCAGACCATCAATCCGTATCGCTGGCTGTGGCATTATCGGAGCGACAGGCTGTGAGTTGAAAAAAGGTCCGCCTGTGTCTCAGGCGGCGAAACACGTGGGGCGGGGGATCGGAACGACGCGTTCGTCCGGTGAGACGCAACTACCATCCGGTTGCGGGCTACATCGATTCGGGCGCCTCGATGCCCAGCACCGACAGCGCGTTCGCCATGGCGTGACGCGAACCGGCGACGAGCGCGAGACGCGCCACGCGGAGGTCGGCGTCGGCCTCGAGCACCGGACACTCCCGGTAGAAGGCGTTGAACGCCTCCGCCAGTTCGCGGGTGTAGGTCGCGACGCGGTGGGGCTTGAGAGCATCGGCCGCGTCCTCGATGACCGCCGGAAACCGCGCCAGGACCTCGAGCAGTTCCTGTTCCGCGGGCGTGTCGAGCAGGGTGGGGTCGACGCCCCCGGGGCGGGGCTGCTTTAGGTTCCCGGCGTCTCCCGCCTCCGACAGGATGCCACAGCACCGGGCGTGAACGTACTGGACGTACGGCGCGGACTGGGCCTCGAAGTCGAGCGCCTCCTCCCACCGGAACGTGATCCCCTTCGTCGGCTGGGTGGCGACCACGTCGTACCGGACCGCACCGAGACCGACCTGCCGGGCGATGCGCTCGACGTCCGCCTCCTCGAGGTCGTCCTCCCGCAGCCGGTCGTCGAGGCGAGTCTCGACCTCCTCACGGGCGCGGGCGAGCGCCTCGTCGAGCAGGTCGTCCAGGTCGACGCCGGTACCCTCGCGGGTGCTCATCCCGCCCTCCGGGAGGTTCACCCAGGAGTAAAACACCTGTTCTAATTGGTCCGTATCGCGCCCGAGGAGGTCGAGCGTCGTCCGGAGCTGGTCGGCCTGCAGGCGGTGGTCCTCGCCCAGCACGGTCACCGCGCGGTCGAAGTTCTCGAACTTCCACTCGTGGTGGGCCAGATCCCGGGTGGCGTACAGGCTGGTGCCGTCCGAGCGCAGAAAGACGAGGTTCTTGTCGATGCCCGGCAGGTCCAGTTGCCAGGCGCCCTCCTCGTAGACGGCCGCGTCCAGCCTCCTGAGACGCTCGGCCACCCCCTCGACCGAGCCGTCCCGGAGAAACCGGGTCTCCTTGACGAACTCGTCGAACTCCGCGGGGAGGCGGCCGAGACACTCCTCCATGCCCGCGAGCACGTCGTCGACGACGGCGGCGACGCGCTCGTAGGTGTCCTCCTCGCCGTTCTCCAGGCCACGCATGATGGCCTCGACCTCCGCCTCGGCCTCCTCGACTGTCGCGTCCGGCGTTTCGACGTCGCCGAGATCACCCCCCTCCAGAAACGTCGTTCCCGCACGGTAGTACCGGACGAGGTCGTACTCGATGCGGTCGCGGTCGGGTTCCGGGAGATCCGCCTCCTCGAAGGTCTCGTACGCCCACGTGAAGGTGGCGATCTGCCGGCCGGCGTCGTTGACGTAGTAGTGACGCTCGACGTCGTAGCCGGCGAAATCGAGGGTCCGGGCGATGGCGTCACCGATGATGGGGTTGCGGGCGCGCCCGACGTGGATCGGACCCGTCGGATTGGCGCTGGTGTGCTCGACGACGACCGACTCTCCCGTCGGATCGAGCCGCCCATATGCCGCGTCGGTCGCGGCCTCGAGGGTCCCGGCGTAGTACGCCGGCGAGGGCGTGACGTTCACGTAAGAGCCCTGCGTTTCGACGCTCTCGACGTGCTCGTGGTCGTCGGCATCGATCTCGCCGGCGATCTCCTCGGCCACGGCGGGCGGAGGAGCGCCGGCTTCGCCCGCGAGCCGGAAGGCGACGCTGGAGGCGAGCACGGCGTCGACCTCTCCCGGGGGCTCCTCGATTCCGAGGTCGCCAGTCGGATACGAGAGGGAACCGAGAGCGCCACGGAGGGCGTCCTCAACCTCGCCGCGGAACGTGAGGAACATACCCGGGGTTGTCCGGGGGTCGGTATATGCGTTCCTCAATCGATCGAGACGGAGCGACGGCGTCATGCTACGCTGGAAGCACACTCTTAAGCGTATCGCTCGCTTGAAACGACATGTACGTGCATCGAAACGAGGTGGGAGCACGGTATGAGCGGTGACGAGTCGAACGAAGGGACGTCGATCGACCAGGATACCGAGCTTGACGCGGAGGAACAGTACGCCGGGCTGACCGATCGGTTCGTCCGCTTTGTGGAGCTGGGCGCCGCGACGGTGTTCGCGGGGCTGTTCGCGATCGGAGTGATCGACCTTGTCATCCAGATCGTCCAGTCGGTGGACAGTGGTAATATAACCGATCCGAACACGGTGATCGGATTCATCGACACCGGACTCCTGCTTCTCATCATCGTCGAAGTGTACCAGACTGTCATGGCGTACGTCCGGGAGAACGAGACCCGGCGGATCGTCCGACTCGTGATCTACACCGGCGTCATCGCGATGGTGCGGAAGGCGATCATCTTCCGCACCTCGGAGTATGCTACCACGCAGGACGCGCTGGAGGTCGCCGCCTCGTACACGGTCATCATTCTGGGGCTCGTTGCTTTGCTCGTCGTGGAGGGGGGATACGGCGCGAAGCTCATGGAGTAATACTGTCGGTCACGACTCGATGGAGATATTCGACACCCCGGGGTGGTGAATTCCGCCACGAACTTGTGACCGACAGTATAAACTACCCTCCGGCCAGCGGCCTCGATCGGACGGTTTTACCGCTCTCCGGCCAGTATCCCGGGGTATGCCAGTGCCCAAATCGGAGTTCGACCGGCTGTACCCCTGTGAGTTCTACGAACCCGCCGAGTTGCTCGATCCGGAGCAGATGTACACGGTGCCGGAGATCGCCCGCCTGCTGCAGGAACTCGATCCGGATGCCGATATCGATCCGGACACGGAAGCAGTGCTGATCGACTGGGCGATCCCCTGGATCATGACGAACGCCACGGAGCTCTCGGTCGCGGATCCGCGCGGAGACGACGACCCCGGATACTACGGCCTCCGCGAATGACGACGTACCTGGTCGCCGGCGCGCGTGACGTTGACGCCGGGAAGACGACGTTCTCGGTGGGGTTGCTCGCCCACATCGGGGGTACTGGATTCAAGCCACGCGCCAGCAACGACATCTGGTTCCACCACGACGACTACCACCGGGCGATTGCGGAGGGAGGGCTACACGGCACGGACGCTCGCCAGCTCGCAGCGGCGAGTGCCGCCGATGTCGGACCGGAGGCGATCAACCCGATCCACCGGCTGTGGCGTCCTGCGCCCGAGGGAGACGGCTTCATCGGCGCCGCGGAACGCGCCTTCGTCCTCGACCGGGTCGGAGACGGGTTCGTCGTGAACGCGTCAGCGGAGGTTCCACGATCGGCTGTCAAGAGACTCTCGCTCGCGGACGCCCCCCGCATCGACGGAATCGACGCGCTGAACGAACAGATCCGAATGCGCCACCTCCCGCATCTCCGGGCGCTCGCCAGTCGCGTGGCCGAACGTGACCGCGCGGTCGTGGAGTCATACGGCGACATCGCGCGTCCGCTCCGGGAGATGACGCCCGACCGCGTTGCGGTCGTTGAACCGGGGCGCGCTCGAATGTACGACGGCGAGCGCTACTGGCGGGCCTGTGAGGTCGCGGGCGGGCGGGCGGGCCTCCAGACGGGCCGGTTAGAGGAGCGCGTCGCTGACGTCGTCGCGCCGATCGAGCCAGTCGCGACCGCGTCGCTACCGCCTCTCGGGAACGAAGCGCAGACTGATCCGGATGCCGTCGCCGACGCCTACGCACCTGCCTACGAGGCGCTGGTGGAATGAGACTGACTGCTCTCGTCCCGGTCACTCCTCACGGCCGAACGCATTTTCGAACGCGCGGACGTTCTCGTCGGCCCCGACGACGACGAGTTCGTCGCCCGACTCGATGCGGGTGTTGGGGCCGATGTCGGTCAGCACCCCGCCGTCGCGCTCGATCGCGACGACCGTCGCACCGGTTTTGGACCGGATGTCCACCTCGTCGATGGTCCGACCGACGGCCTTGGGAGCGCGCGTGCGAACCACCTCGACCTGCCGATCCAGGGAGAGCACCTCGTGACCCGAGAGGAGGTGTGAGGCACTCATCCGCCCGGTCACCGTCGCCAGCGACAGTGCGTAATCGGCGCCAGCGCGGTACATCTTCGCGATACTTCCGCTCTCTTCGACGCGGGCGATGATTTCGGTTTGTGGTGCGAGATCTCTGATCACAAGCGTCGCGAACTCCGCGGTGGTGTCGTCGGGCAGCGCGAGAACGACCGTCCGCGCCTCCTCGACGCCCGCGTCAGTTAGCGTCTCCGGGTCGGCCGCGTCCCCGACCACGTCTACGCCCTCCATGTCTTTGGAATCGACGGTAGTGTAGGAGACGCCGACCTCATCGAGCTCATTGGTGACCGTCTTTCCGACCTGGCCGTATCCGACGACGATCGTCTCCCCCGCGTCGAACCGGCGGACGTCGGATCGCGTGAGGCTGACGAGCCGGTCCAGCTGATCCGGGCGTCCGGAGACGAGCAGCACCGTTCCCACAGTCAGTTCCGCGTCAGCTGACAGCGAGGCGTCGAACTCGCCGCGGTACCACACGCCGATCACGTTGACCCCCGCACGCTCGCGGATGTTGCTGTCAGCGAGGGTCGAGCCCGCGAGACGGCTTCCCTGGCGGATCGGCACCTCCGCGAGTTCGAGTTCGTCGTCGATTTCGATCGCCTCGTCGATCCCGGTCTTGCGGGCCGCCGTCACCTTCGAAGCCAGGCTCTCGCCGAGCAACGGGCGCGGCGAGAGGACTGTGTCGGCACCGGCCAGCCGGTGGTACGTCGCCTTTTCGGGCTCCTCGACGACGCTGACGACCGGGACATCGTTTGCGAGCTCCTTCGCCGCCAGAACGATGCTCGCGTCCACCTGGTCGGACACGTCCGCGATCAGTGCCCGGGCCGCCCCCAGCCGCGCGGCCTCGAGTCCCGCTGTCGACTCAGGATCGGCCCGGATCACGCGGTGGCCCTCCTCGTACAACTCGACCGCGCGGTCGCGGTCGGGCTCCACGATCACGTAGGGGACCGAAAGCGAGTCCAGCTCCGCGATGAGCGACTCGGCCCGCGAGGTGTTCGAGCAGATCACGACGTGATCGGAGAGACCATTCTCGAGCACTCGCGGGACAGTCGTCGAGAACGCCTGCTCGAGAAACGGCGACGCGAGCACCGGCAAAGCGCCGATCAAAAGCGCCATGCCCAGCAGATCCACCACCGCGATGAACGCGTTCATCTGTGGGCTCTCCCACACTTCCGCGTCGCCGCCGAACCCCGTCGTGGTGAACATCTCGACGGTGAACTGAAGCGACTCGAGGAGCGTTCTGGGGGCTCCCTCGTACACCCGCATACCCCACTGGTACGCGAGCGCGGTGAGCACCAGGACCACGATCAGAAACAGGAGATACCCAACCGAGCGGCGCTGCCACGTGTTCACGAACTAAATGAACGCGACACGCGAACTTAAACGGTCGGGGGTCGGGATACGGGTCGACAGAACTGTTGATAGAATTAGCCTCCACCGTACCCGGCGA
>JBDGQL010000161.1:0-10474 GCA_042219105.1 Karumarchaeum halophilus (SeqCode)
GTCCCCGGACTCGTCATCGATTACTTTCTCGCTCATGTAACTCGCGTAAGCACGACTAATCCCCGCTCATCACGCCGGTCTGTATCTCGTACACACACGAGGCGAATAAATCTTCCGTGGGACTCAAGTAGCTCGTGCGCCAGGGGTCTGCCGCCCGTCTGACCCGCTGCCGGTCCAGTTGCAATACACCCGGACATGACTCTGTCACGTGCCACGACACCAGATCAGTGTGTTCGGATCGTAATTCCCCGGGTTTGTGACGGCACTGCTTGCACAAATCACGTCCGGATATAACGCCGCAACGGGTCGGCATCGAATCTCAAGCCGATTAATGTGTGACGACGTACCGTGATCTCCCCAAGATCCGGGCTTCGAGCCACAATCGCCCGACTGCAACGGGATGTTAGCCTCGCTTAACGCGTTTCGCGTGTCCTCAAGCAGTCCATTAGGCGAGTGCAGGCCGGTGTTAGGCCGGTCTTACAAAGAGGATAGGGGTCCAAGGGTGTAGTAAGCGCGGACGGGAACGCCAGTTGCGATCCCCGACGCGCAAACACAACACGAGGTAACACAACAATGGCACGACCCAAAGGCAAGCTGTTCGCCCTGCTCGCAGTCTTCATCGCAATCGCGCTGGTCGCGGCGACTGGGGCGTTCACGAGCGTGGAAGCGGAGAGGACAGTTTCAGTCAACGTATCCGACGACAGCGACGCGCTGCTCCAGTTAGAGGCGAACGGCTCCAGTCCGAACGGCGCGTACGCAACGACTGACGGCGGCCAGCTCGTCATCGATTTAGACAATCCTAGCGGCGTTGACGGAGCGGGCCTCAACGACAACGCGACGACGGAGATCTTCCACATCGTCAACGTGACCAACCAGGGCACCCAGTCCGTTGGTCTCAGCGCCGACGTCTCCAATTCGAATAGTGATGTCAAAGTGACCCTCGTGGGGAACCACTCCACTCCCACTCAGGATGTTAACCTGACTGGATCGGGAACGATCAACGGTCTCGACACCGGCGAGACGGCGAGCCTCGGACTGGTCATCGTCACGGACGACGCGGGCAGCAGTGCTAACTTCAACGAAACGGTCACGCTGACCGCTGACGAAGCCGACGCGTAATCGAACCACCGATACGGGAGGTGTACACCCCGACACGAACACGCTATTGCTGTCTCTGTCGGTGTACAGTCGATGAGTGACGTGTGACGCTGATCGAAGGGTAAAACACAACCCGGGCCACAGGTGAGGCATGGAGACGAACGACGCCTTTACCGGGCTGTCCTGCCGGGGTTGTGGCGAGGACATCGATCCGGCCGCGGGGGCGGGTCGCTGTCCGGACTGTGGCGGCCACCTCGAACCGGCCTACGATCACGGGTCGATCGATCCCGCAAGCGTGGACCTCCTACCCGGCGGGGAGGTGTCGATGTGGCGGTACGCGTCGCTCCTCCCGGTTCCGAGCCAAACCGCAGTCACGACGGCCGAAGGCGGGACGCCGGCGGTGTCCTGTCCGGAGGTCGCCGCGGAACTCGGAGTGGGCGAACTGATCGTGAAAGACGAGGGGCGAAACCCCACGGGGTCGATCAGGGACCGCGAACTGTCCGTGGCAGTGACGCTCGCCCGGGAGAACGGCGCGGAGACGGTCGCGCTCCCCTCGACGGGAAGCGCCGGGCAGTCGGCAGCAGCGTACGCCGCCCGGGCCGGTCTCTCCTCGGAGGTGTTTCTCCCCTCGCGGGCGAATTTCACGGCGAAGGCGATGGTGAACGTTCACGGCGGCGAGATGTCAGTCGTCGGGGGCCGGTACGGGGACGCGGCCGACGCCTTCGCCGACGCCACGGAGGACTGGCACTCCGTGGCGCCCGGCGGAACGCCATACAGGGTCGAGGGGGCGAAGACGCTGTGTTTCGAACTCCTCGGGGGCCCCGGAACCGCGCCCGACGCAGTCGTCGTCCCGACTGCCCACGGGCTGACGCTGGCCGGACTGTGCCGCGGCGCACGCGCCTTCGAGCGGCTGGGAATCATAGAGGAGTCCCCATCCCTTTATGCCGCCCAGGCGAGCGGCTGCGCCCCGGTCGTCGAGGCGTTCGAGGCCGGAGACGGGGACGTCGGGTCGGTCGAACACCCCGATACCATCTGTGGCGCGCTCGAGGTTCCCGATCCGGCCGCCGGTGGCTGGGCCCTCGAAGCCATCGACGCGACCGACGGCGGCGCAGTCAGGATCGACGACGACGAGATTCTGGAGGCTGCGACGGGCGTGGCCGCCCGGGCGGGGCTGGAACCGGACGTCGCCTGTGGCGCGGCGGCCGCCGGGGCGGAGGAACTCGCAGGTCGCGGCGAGATCGCCGAAGACGATATCGTCGTCGTCGTGAACACCGCCACCGGAAACAAGGAGGCGGACGTGTTGCGCAGTCACCTGATGAGCAAGGGTGTGTGACTTCCCGATGTCGGGGTGTTGTACACTTATACACCCGGACACGAACCAGTCAACGTGAATATACACCCGGACGTGACTCTGTTAACTGCCACGACACCAGATTAGTACATTCGACTCGTGATGCTCCAGGTTTGTGATAATGTCTGTTGTAGCTGTTTACCGGTGATCGCCACCCCCGGTGGCGGCGAGCACCGGTAAGAGACTACAACAGACATTATGACGACACAGGTAAACAAATCACGTCCGGGTGTATAGATACGAACCACCCTGGCTTCCGGACTCGCTCGTGGAGAGACTTCCCTGATACTGTCGGCCACAAGTTCGTGGAGGAATTCGACTCCTACTCGCGCCACGCGAGGAGGCAGTCCTCGGAACAGAAGTGATGATGAACGGCCCGGTCGTCTTCAATCTCAGTGACGACGCGGTGATCGGGGTCCTGCACGATCGGGTCGTCGCAGCGTTCACACCTCGGCGCATCGTTCTCGGTGACATCCTCGCCGAGGTCTGACGTCGGATCGGGCATACCCCGAAAAAGCTCACGGGGGTACTTGAATCGTACCTTCGAGGCGCGATGCTGGTCGACCCCACAATGCCGCATGTTAACTACCCTCACTGTTCATCGCCGATCGTCACCCCCGTTGGCAGCGATCGGCGGTAAGAGACGAGAGTACACTGTCGGACAGAAGTATTGATAGATATTCGCCGGGGTATGGCGGAGGCGAATGCGATCAATCGTTCCCTCGACCCGTATACCATCCCCTCCGAGGAGTAAGAACCAAGTGGAATCCGAAGGATTGTCGCGCAACGCTGAGATATGGTGCGATCCCGTGACGTACCGAGGCTGATACGGGAACCGCTTACTTCGGTAACCGCAAGAAACCTATTAGTTCTTATCGCCTGTGGGTTGGTTCTCATCACCGTCGGCACCGCGATGGCTACGACAACGGTTAGCGTCGGATTCCCGAACGCGGATACGCAGGTCGCGACTGGATCAACCGCTACCGTCCCAGTAACCGTCACAAACGCGACGAACGGCGTCGGATCCTTCGAACTCACCGTCGAAGTAATCAACACCGACGTCGCCCGCATAGAGAACGTCACTGTTTCCGGCAACCCCACGTTCGTTACCCGTGAGTTCGGGCCGACCGGTCGGAACGTTTCCATCGCAGCAGCCGGGGTAACCCACGACGGTCCGAACCCTGCTGTCGCAACCGTTCGCGTGAACGGGATTGCTGAGGGATCAACCACACTCGAGGTCTCCGCTACATCGGTCGGCGACAGCGACGGTGCATCGTACCATATCACCCCCAAAACGACATCTTCGACGGTAACTGTCGTCGCCACGACTGTTTCGAATCAGACGGCTGAAACGAGTCGTGCACCCGGAAACGGTAGCGGTGGTGAGGACGACACGAGCGGACTCCGGGTTACGCCGCTTCTCGCCGGGCTCGCTCTGTTGGGGGTGGTCGTTACGACCCTGGCCCTCCTGTGGCACCGGGATGCACTGTAGTCCAACCGTTTGTAACGCGGCACGCTCGTATCGCCCGGACCAGGCTACGGTCGCCACATTAAACTTCGATAAAATTATGATATACACAAGCCAGTAGAGGGAAATCTCCGACAATGAGCGGAATAATTGCGGCTAGGAAATTTCGGAAAGTAATCGCTCTTCTGGTGGCGACGCTGACGGTTGTCGCTCCTGTGGCGACAGCAGTCCCGATGGTCGCGGTATCGACAGCCACTTCTGAAGGGGGGGCTACTCCCGGGTCGATTGCCACGGAAACCGGGGTGCCAGCCCCCGTCGTCGGCGACGCAGTCCCGACGGATCCGGACCAAGACGGCGCGTACGAGGATGTTAACGGCGACGGCCTCGTCACGGTGACTGACGCCGACGCGTTGCTCTCGAACCTCGAAACAGTACCCGCAAGCGCCTTCGACTATACGAACGATAGCGAGGTCACCCGAGCCGACGCGAAACTCCTGTTCATGAGTACCGCAACAGGGGCCCTCGACGACGACGTCGACGCAGATGGTCTCCCCACCCCGTTCGAAAAGACGGTCGTCGGGACCTCGCCACGAAACCCCGATAGCGACGCGAGGAGCACGCCCGTCAATGAGAGCGGAGACGGCGTTCTCGACGGTCGAACGGACTTCGATGGCGACGGGCTCCACGCCACTGCCGAGTATAACACCGGCACGGATCCGCTCGCTGCAGATACCGACGGGGACGGCCTGGGAGACGCCGTCGAAGCACGGCTCTCGGGGCTCGACCCAACGGTGGCGGACACTGATGGGGACGGCATTACCGATGGAGCCGCGGACGCTGATGGTGACGGATTGTCGAACAGAGCGGAGGTCGCCAACGGAACCGCGCTATTCCGAGCCGACACGGACCGGGACGGCCTTGACGACGACACCGAAGCCGGTCTGGGAACGGATCCGACGCGTCCGGACACGGACGGCGACGGGCTGGACGATGAGAGCGAGCGCCGGCTCGGAACGAACCCACTCGTCGCCGACACCGACGACGACGGGACACTCGACGGCAGCGAGACGTTCATGACGACGGCCGACGACCCGGAGACGGGCGTGACGGTGACCGTGGTCGGGACGGGGGACGTGGCCGAACGGACGACGATCCGGAACGCGACGGCCTCGTTCGGAAACGGGACCGCGGTCGTCACGCGGATGACCGCGGGTCCGGTCGTCGACGTGACGCCCGGCGCGGACATCGAGTCGGCGCGGGTGACGGTCCCCTACGATCGCGGCGCCGATACCGGGGACCTCACCCTCGCCAGGTTCAACGAGACCCTCGGCTGGTTCGTTCCGGTCGAGTCGACCGTCCACCTGGGGAACCGGACGGTCACCGGAACGGTCGAACATTTCTCGAAGGTGACAGTCGTCGATACGGAGGCGATAAACGACACGGTCGGATCAGGGCTGACGACTGATCCGGGCACCCCGAATGGCACTATCGTCAGGGACTTCGAGAACGGGACGGCACCACTTCTCGGGACGGACCCACCGACGAAACGCCTCGTCGAGACAAGCGTCGTGGGAGGCAAGGCGCTCGTTCTGGACGGTGGGTACGGTAGCGGCGTCGGCGTCGATGGCTCGTTCGCAGTGAACCTGACGCGGAACTTCACCGTCGACGTGCTGGTACGGCCGAACGCATCGCGGGACGGCCTGTTCGGCCTCGCTATCGTACCCGGGCCGGACGGAGGAGGAGATCCGAGCGTGCTCGCGTCGTTCGATCAAAACGAGACCTTCCTGACCGTCGACGAGGGCTCGCGGGACGTGAGCGTGACGTCGCCGACGGCAACGCGGTGGTACCGACTCCAGCTGGTCAGCCAGCACCGGAACGGCGAGACGACGCTCAAACTCCGTCGGGCGCCCGCCGACGGCTCCCTCGGAGGCTGGGACGCGACGGTCACGAGCGAATCGTTCGGGAGGGCTCTGGAGGGGGGTGAGAGCGCTCGAATCACCCTGTCCTCGACCGGGGCAGCGACCGCGGTCGGCGCGTATCGCGTGAAGACCGGAACTGCCCTCAATGTGACGGTCGGGAGAAACGGGGCAGCGAACGGAACTGGCATCGGATTCGAAGACGGGCTGGACGAGTCGCGGTGGAACACGAGCGGTCCCGTCTCGGTCACCAGTAGCGTCGCCCTCGAAGGGAACCGGTCCGTCGTGCTGAGAGGTGGCTCATCGCTCACCTTCCTCGAAAAGCGAGCCCGGCTGTTCTCGGAGTCGTTCGAGGGGTACAACCTGTCGCTGGCGTACAGGCCACGGAACAGTAGCGTGTCGTTCGCGGATAACCTCCTGTTGCACGGGTTCGGCGTCGTCGATTCCGTCGGGTCCGTCGCGTACACGTCTCGATGGGAGATCATCTACGGAGACGAGTACAATCCGGTCGGACGACGGGCCGCACCGGCTTCCAAAACGTGGTATCGGGTCCGGATCCGGGTCCGCAACAGGAGCGACGGGATCTACCGGAAGGTGAAGCTCTGGCGAGCAAGTGCCGACGAGCCTCGGGCCTGGGATTTCACCTGGAACACGAGCACGATTCCGGCGACGCCGTCTGCCGACTCCGGCCGAGTGAATCTCGACACGGCTGGATTTACGGCCCATTTCGACGACGTTGAGTTCGAGGTGCTCGGAAGACCGTCAGATCCTGACGAGAACACGACCGTCTCGGACAACCCGTTCCGGGACGCCGGGCGGAACATCACCCCCGACAGCGACATCGACGACGACGGCCTGCCGAACGATCTAGAAAAGCGGGGCATTCCGGTGAGTCCGTACACCGCACTTCGGATCCACAATCCTGGAGCTGACTCGAACGCGATGGACGTCACCGGGCTGGACAACTGGACAAGACCCTCGGCGCTCGTTGAGGGGGCACCGTTACCCCGGATCCATACCTCCCCGTACGCTGCCGACACCGACGGCGACGGAATCTCGGATCCCCAGGAGCTGGGGGAGAAGACAACGGCCCCGTTCACGAACGCCACGTACTACACGCTCGACAGCGACCCGACCGACGACAACACGGACGATATCGGCCTTGATGACGCCGCCGAGCGTGCCGAGGGCACCGACCCGCTCCAGCGGGAGAACATGACCGTGTGGTTTACCGTGCCGACGAAGGCGAAAGGGCCGGACGATCCCACCCCAGAGACCAACCGCGAGGGAGAATACGTCCTGTCGCCGGTGTCGGTTCACACGCCGGACCCGACGCGGGGCAATCCGACCTGGCTGACACAGGCGTACGAACAGACCGGCCAAAGCGTCCCCGACGGCGGAACCTTCCTGCTCGTCGACGTTCCCGTCTACATGGCGGGCGGTGAAGGAACGAATGGCGAACTGCCCGGGGGGGCGACGTTTAGCATTACTGGCAACGCCGGTGCGGTCATTGCGCAGGGGATTCGAGCCGGGAACGCTGAGAATGATGCCGTCACTAGAGGTAGGTGGCAGGACCCCGATACCCAGCACGTTGCCGTATCCGAAGGCGTGACGATCGTGTCGCTGGTCATCGGCATCCCCCAGACGCCAAAAGCAAGCTTCAGACAATCGAGGACGGCCACGGAGTACGCCAGAAGCTGGAAGCAAGGCAACGAGGCCAGCGGCGCGACGGTGAGCCGGAGTCTCGGTCACATCAGCATGACGCTTGCCAACCCCACCGGCGACACCGAGTTCTACCGGGACAACAACTCGGGGACCCCCACGACGACGCTCACGACCAAACGATCCTACACGGTCCAGTACTTCGGCGGGTCGGATGCGATCCGGATGTACGAGAAGGCCATGGACAGGGTCCGGAACACGGCGATCAACTCCCTGACCCTGCAGATCGGTACCCTCGCGGGCGGCGCGTCCGAGGCCGCGATGAGTTTCGGGATGCTCACGCGGTCGGGCCTCCTCTTCTATGGGGGCCTCGCCGCGGCCGGAGCCAACGTGTACCGGGGCGTCAAGACGGATCTCACGATCGCGTCGTTCGTCGAAGGCGAGGATCCTGAAGCCCCGGGGAGCACGGACACGATTCCCAGCTTCCAGACACAGACCGGAACCGGGCTACGCGAGGTCAGGATGCGCGACATCAGGAGCGAATCGGTGAACACCCGAACCAGGCACCTCGGCGGGACACCGATCACGCTCCACTACACGCACACCGGGGCCATGCTGGTCCGGTTCAGTTGACAGCGAGGGGACACCGTCATCCCGATATCCATGCGGGCAGCAGCATCGCGCTGTTCACCAACGACTCTGAATACCGGAATCGTACTCGCAACTACTGGTATCAGGGATCGGGAGACGCCTCGAGTGCCTCGATGAGTCGCTCCCGGCGCTCCCGGAGGTCCTCGATGGTCGTCTCGATGTCGCCGCTCTGGAGACGCCGGCGCTCCGAGTCGGTGAGTTGCTCGCGGGCGACCGCCACCTCCCGGAGCCGAGGGTATCGCTCGTCGTCGGCCGCGTTCCGTACTTCCCGAAGGGTCACGACGACATCCTCCGGCGCGAACCGCCCGACGACGGACACGAGTTCCTCGACCTCCCGGCGGAGGACGCCGGCCTGTGGCGGCGGCCAGTCGATCGTCAGCGGGGACGCGTCGACCCGGTCGAGGTAGGTCCTGTTCGCCGCCACGGCGCTCCGGAACGCGGCGGGATCGTCGACGTAATGCTGGAGCTTCGAGAGCGAGTAGTCGGCGTACTCGATCAGTGTCGGGATCGGCTCGGTTCCGACCTCGTGTTCCCGGAGGTGGGCGTCGAGACGCTCGGGAACGGGCGGGACCGACACGAGCGGATATGACGCGGCCGTCGCGAGCAGGTCGAGCACCTCCCGGGCGGGGGCGTCGCTCCGGAACCCGCGGAACGCCTTCCGTACCCCCTCGTTGTAGGCCTCGATCGGCTCCCGGATCGGGGACAGCGAGGTCCCGAAGTCGACGTCGGCAAAGGCCAGGATCTCCTCGAGGTCGTCGATGCGCTCCTCAAGGGCCTGGATCCGGCGCTCGATCCGGGTGCGTGCCTCCCGGTGGCGCTTTCGGGCCGTCTCCCGCTTCGCCAGAAGATCCGCGAGTTCGGTTGCGGGCTCAAGCGCCTCGCGGGCGCGCTCGAAGTCGCGTTCGTCGAGACGGCGCCGGTCGAGACGGTCACACGCCTCCTCGAACGCCCCGCGTCTCGGGAGATCCGCGTCGAGATCCTCCTCGAACGCATCGAGTTCGGCCTCGAACTCGACGTACGACTGGAACTCCTCGCGTCCCGTCCCGGTGGCGGAGGAGCGGTACTCCACGAGCAGGTCGGTCAGGCGGTCGTGGGCCGCCGCGACGCGCTGGACTGCTTTCTCTCCCCGCGCCTCGATGTCGGCCTCTACCTCCCGGAGCGCCGCCTCGGAGCGCTCTAGCTCGGCCAGGAGCGTATCGAGGTCGGGACCGCTGAGTTCACTCATCGGCGTGTTCAGTCGTCGTACACGGCGTCGGGGTCAAACACCCGGGGTCCGACCGTCGTCGTCTCGACCGTTCCATCCTCGTCCACTCCGTCGATCCGGCGGTGAAAGCAGGAGCGATACCCGGTGTGGCAGGCGGCGGTTTCCTGTTCGACACGATACAGGAGCGTGTCGGCATCGCAGTCCACGCGGATTTCCCTGACGCGCTGGACGTGCCCGCTCTCCTCGCCCTTCTGCCAGAGTTCGTCCCGCGACCGGGAGTGGTAGTGGGCGAGTCCCGTGTCCTCGGTGCGCCGGAGCGCCTCCGGGGAGGCGTACGCCAGCGTCAGTACCTCGTCGGTTTCGTCGTCCTGTGTAACGACCGGAACGAGGCCGTCCTCGAAGGAAACCTCGACGTCTGTCATACCCGGAGGCAGGCGGGTCGGGGAGAAATGTCTTGTCCTCTTTCGGAGGGCGGGTGCGTCCCCGCGGACCGAACGAGACACCCGATCACCGACAGGAGTTCGCGTTGGGATTCCACTCACACGAATCCCCCGTGACGAGATTGTTTTCGTCCACGTACGCCGAGAGACAGGCATAGTTACAGAAGTACGAAGGCGACCCACACTCCTCGTTACAGTCGCGTATACAGACCGGATCGTGATCGAAGATACGCGACTCACAGTACGCGCACGTTTCATCCGCGTCAGGTGTCACGATGGTCGTAGACATACTTCGGTTATACTGTCGGAGCGAGACATTAATAATTCGAACGCTCCCCGTCCTGAAGGTTCGATTATCGGGGCTATTCACTTGGTTGGCATTAATAGTTTTGGTGAAATGTGATAGTTATCAGATACTTCCCGCTAAATTCCTCTTGTAGTGTTCATTAAAAAAGATGTGACTAGTCAGGTGTTTGTAGTAACGGTGCAGAATTGGAAACATGACCGCAGCCGTCACGCAACAGCCAGTTTCCGTCCCTGCACCATCTGCCGATGAAGACGCCGTCGCATATGAAGGTGACTGATGTTTCCTTCGTCAGCCGGTTTGTCCCAGCTGCGGATCAGGAAGTATCAAGCAGAACGGTTCCTACCAACGCAATCCCAAGGGACGCCGTCCAGCAGCGC
>JBDGQL010000262.1:0-10332 GCA_042219105.1 Karumarchaeum halophilus (SeqCode)
GTGTCGGCGACGGTCACGGGATCCATCGCGCCGTCCTTCCGGCGGACATCGAGGGGCGTTCTGAAGTGTGACGTCGCCACGTCGCCGCCGGCGCGGGCGGCACGCTCCGCGAGTGCGATCGCGTCTTCGAGAGGGAGGTCCGCGGACACGCGCTAAACACCGCGTTCCGGAATGAAAAACCGCCCGGGTTCTCATACTGTCGGCTATAGCGGTCGACAGAACTGGCGAAATCGCTCACGCAGTTATAGCCGACAGTATCACGGGTCCGGCTCCGTCGCCGCGAGACGGGGGGCGGGCGTTTCAGACACTTTTTAACACGTCGGTTCGTAGATGTCCGCAACCGAGAGCCAGCCGCCCCGGGCCCGGTCGCGGGCGGCCGGCAGCGCGCCGGCAGCCCGCACGGACGGTCGGATGCGCGGGCGGCTCCACTCGGAGCCACAACCATGGAAATCGAAATCGCAACCATCGGCGGCTACGAGGAAGTCGGCCGCCAGATGACCGCAGTTCGCGCAGGCGACGACGTCGTGATCTTCGACATGGGTCTGAACCTCTCGAAGGTGCTGATCCACGACGACGTCGAAACCGAGCGCATGCACAGTCTCGATCTGATCGACATGGACGCGATTCCCGATGATCGGGTTATGTCAGACCTCGAAGGCGACGTGAAGGCCATCGTGCCAACTCACGGCCACCTCGATCACATCGGCGCGGTCAGCAAACTCGCCCACCGCTACGACGCCCCGATTATGGCGACCCCGTTCACGATCGAACTCGTGAAACAAGGGATCCAGTCGGAGGACAAGTTCGGCGTCGACAACGAACTCGTCAAGATGGAGGCCGGCGGATCGACGAAGATCGGAAACGGCCTCGAACTCGAGTTCGTCAACGTCACCCACTCCATCATCGACGCGATCAACCCCGTCCTCCACACGCCGGAGGGCGCGATCGTCTACGGACTCGACAAGCGCATGGACTACACGCCCGTCATCGGCGATCCCATCGATATGAAGCGCTTTCGCGAGATCGGTCGCGAGGGCGTGCTCTGTTACATCGAGGACTGCACCAACGCCAACCAGAAGGGCCGCACGCCCTCCGAAAACGTCGCCCGGACCCACCTGCACGACGTGATGAAATCCATCGAGGACTACGACGGCGGCATCGTCGCCACCACCTTCTCCAGTCACATCGCCCGCGTGACGAGTCTCGTCGAGTTCGCCGAGGAGATCGGCCGCCAGCCCGTCTTGCTCGGCCGCTCGATGGAGAAGTACTCAGGCACCGCAGAGCGGCTCGACTTCGCCGAGTTCCCCGCCGACCTGGGGATGTACGGCCACCGCAAATCCGTCGACCGCACGTTCACGCGCATCATGAAGGAAGGCAAGGAGAACTACCTGCCCGTCATCACCGGTCACCAGGGCGAGCCACGCGCCATGCTCACCCGGATGGCCCGCGGAGAGACGCCCTATGAACTCGAAGACGGCGACAAGGTGCTCTTTTCGGCGCGGGTCATCCCCGAGCCCACCAACGAGGGCCAGCGCTACCAGGCCGAACAGCTCCTGAAAATGCAGGGCGCCCGCATCTACGACGACATCCACGTCTCCGGGCACCTCCGCCAGGAGGGGCTGTACGCGATGCTCCAGGCGCTCCAGCCGAAGAACGTCATCCCCGCCCACCAGGACATGTCGGGCTTTTCGGGCTACGTCAAGATGGCGAGCCAGGAGGGGTACGAGCAGGGGCGGGATCTCCACGTATCACACAACGGGAACATGATCCAGCTGGTAGAGTGATGACGAGCGCCGAACAGCGCGCCACCGAGGCGATCGAGGCACGACGGGAGGTGATCGACGAGGCGATTCCCGAGGAGCTCCCGATCAGGCGTCCCGAACGGCTGTATGAGGCCTCGCGGTACCTGCTCGACGCGGGCGGCAAGCGCCTTCGCCCGACGATGCTGTTTCTGGCCGCCGAATCGTTCACCGACGTGGAGCCGCTGTCGGTGCCCTACCGGGAGTTCCCGGACCGAAACGGCGAACGGATCGACATGATGGCTGCCGGGGTGAGCGTCGAAGTGATACACCTCTTTACGCTCATCCACGACGACATCATGGACGACGACGATCTCCGGCGGGGGGTCCCGGCGGTCCACCGCGAGTACGACACCGAGACGGCGATCCTCGCGGGCGACACGCTGTACTCGACGGCCTTCGAGATCATGCTGGAGACAGGGGCTCCCGCCGAGCGGTCGGTGCGCGCGCTCGATCGGCTCGCGACGACCTGTACGGAGATCTGCGAGGGCCAGGCCCTCGACGTCGACTTCGAGTCACGGCCCGACGTCACCTCCGACGAGTACGACGAGATGATCAAGCTCAAGACGGCGGTGCTGTACGGTGCCTCGGCGTCGCTGCCCGTGATCCTGCTGGGCGCCGAGGAGGAGACCGTCGAGGCGCTGTACCGGTACGGACTGGACGTCGGGCGGGCGTTCCAGATCCAGGACGATCTGCTAGATCTGATGGCCTCGAGCGACGACATGGGCAAACGACGCGGCTCCGACCTCGTCGAGGGCAAGCGGACGCTGATCACCACCCACGCCAGGAGCCAGGGCGTCAACGTGGACGGGCTGGTCGACTCCGGGAACCCGACGGACGCGGATATCGACGACGCCGTCACCGCGTTGCGGGAGGCGGGCAGCATCGAGTACGCCCGCAAGCGCGCACACGAACTGATCGATCAGGGCAAGAGCCGCCTCGAGGCCCTCCCGGACAACGAGGCCAGCGACCGGCTCGGCGACATCGCCGATTTTCTCATCCACCGGGAGTACTGATGATACTGACTGTTCTCACTGTGTACCGGTGATCGTCACCCCCATTGGCATCGACCACCGGCACGAGACGAGAACAGTCAGTATGACTCCCCGCCGTCGCGAACTGCTCGCAGGTCTCAGTACAGCCGCGTTCGCCGGCTGTCTCGCTCCGGACGGCAACGAGAGTCCGACCGGGAGCGATGGGACGCGACTGACCCCAGGGACCGGAGGATCCGCGTCCTTCCCGGAGGACGTGGGACCGGGCGAGGTCGGCTACACCCACCTCCGCGCCGACGGGAACCGCGTCGTTGGAGGGTCGGGGACGATCCCGGCGTCCACCCCGATCGACCGCCAGGTGCCGGGGACGCCGGCATGGCTAGTCGGGATTCCGGCAGCCGGGCCGAGCGATACGCCCGGAACTCGGACCCCCGTCAGTACTGCCCTCGCGGTCGTCCGCGACGACGGGTCGACACACACGCTCTCGCTCAGGGGCGACGACGCAAACGCCGGGGAACTCGCCGCGCTTCCGGCGGACACGCCGCCGGTCGTGTATCGAGGGGACGGGACTCCGGGGGTGCTCGTCCCGCCGGAGCAAGCGTCCACGAGCACCCATCCGATCCCGGTCGAGGGGGGAACGGTGTTCGTCCGTCCGGACGGGACGGTCGAGCGACGCGAGGGTAGTGAGACTATCGCCACCCGGGCGGTCGACGCGCTCCCGGACGCCCGTCTACTTCTGGACGGAGACGGGCGAATCGTCGTGCTCGGGGGCGCGACCGACCGCTACGGGCACGGCGTCCTCGGCGACGGGATCGAAGCGAGCACCGTCGTCCGTCTCGATCCCGAGGACCTGGCCATCGACTCCCGGGCATCGATTCCCGGAGAGGCCGTCGTGGAGGGTATCGCGCCGATCCTCGCGGACATCTCGACCGAGGACGGAACCGAGGCGATCGTCACCGAGAGCGACGCCGACCGCGGCGCCCGCCAGGTCGTGTACGGGACCAGCGGGGAACGACTCGGCGCTGGAGCGGCGATCGGGACGGGATTCCGGTGGCGACACGCGCTCGCGGTCGCGGCGTTCGCGCCGGACGGCACCCGGGAACTTGCCGTCGTCCGGACCCCCCACATCGGCGGGACCGTCGAGTTCTACAGTTTCGAGGCGGGCGATCCCGAGATCGTCGCGACGCTCTCGGGGTACTCGACGCACACGATCGGGTCCCGGAACCTCGACGGCGGCGTCGCGGGCGACTTCGACGGCGATGGCCGGATCGAACTGCTCGTCCCGACAGACGACCGACGGACGCTGGCCGGGATCCGCCGGACTGACGACGGCGCCCGTGAGGCCTGGCGACTCCCCATCGGGGGGGACCTCTCGACGAACGTGCTTGTGCTTCGGAGTCCGGAGGGAATCACTGTCGCCGCCGGGCGCGCCGACGGGACGATCCGGCTGTGGCGGTGATAATGTCTGTTGTAGTCTCTTACCGGTGCTCGCCGCCACCGGGGGTGGCGATCACCGGTAAACAGCTACAACAGACATTATGAGCGCGTCCGTGGTGGCGAGTGGCGTTTCAATTGTCGGGTTGTCAGTCGAATTGATATCAGAGGCCGACTCACCACCCCCAGCCCGAGACTTGAAGCACCACTGACAAGGTCGGTCGTAAGTCATTTCAGGATCGACCGCACGACGGACGGCGGGCCGGCGGTTTCCAGTATCTCATGATTTGAATCGAACCCCCATTAGAGACACGTGAGGGTTCAGCAGGTGTTCAGACGCTAAACACTCGGTATCGGTGTGCCGGTGAATACAGCAAATTTTGCGAAATCATAGCAAATTGGAAACCGCCCCCGCCGCGGCGGGCGTCCCGGTACACAGTTCCAACCGACCCTATGAGGAGCGGTATCGTGGTGGGTCCTCGTGGCCGACAGTATATGTCTCTGCAGTCCCTACTCGTGATTGATGACACATAAACAGCGGAAGCCCACGAGTTTACTCGTGGGTTCAAGCGGTAGGCACAGCCGCAGAACCACAAGATTTAGGCGATCCGGGGTCGAATACATGGGTATCTCAAGCGGGAAATTTGGAGTTGGATGGGCCTCTCCGTCACGAAAAAGCGAGCCTGCCCGGTTGAGGCCTCGGACGGACGTCCGAGGCAGGCCGATGGCGCGGCCCGCGGCTCCCCGAGAGAACACGACGGGAGGGACACACGCCGCCGGAGTCGGCGTGGCCCACCGTGAGCAGATACCCAAGCACACCAGACCCCTGCGAAGGGCTGAAACGGAGTCCGTGAACCGAGACCGACCACGCTGCGGTCGGGAAGTTGCCTCCGTCGGAGGTCGGTTGCTGTGACCGACCCCGAGCGTGAGGAATCCCACGACTTCAGTCGTGTGGAGGACGTCAATGTCCCTGTTAGATACTACTGCCCGCAGTGTGGCACGGTCGCGACCCTCCAGCGCGACGCCTACCTCGCTGACAAGTCGGTGACCCCCTACCCCCTCGAGGGGTGGACGTACGCGGACCCCGAAGAGGAGTTCGAGGACGCCGACGGCGTCTGCCTGACGTGTGGAGAGCACAGAGAGAGCGGTACGGACGGCGCCAAAGAGCCCTGTGGCGAGCAGTTCTACCTCAATTTCGTCCGGTTCGAGGGCGGCGAGGAAGTCGAGACGGTGCCCGAGAGCGAACACGTGCGCCTGGGCGTCGGCCCCCGGGCTGACGGCCCGCGCGTTCCCGACGACACGGGGGGGTCCTGACGTGCACGAGGACGTCCTCGACGAACAGCGGGTGCTGGTCGACCTGGTCGAAGGGGAGGGCTGGGACGTGACCGAAACGGACGTCTCCGTCTACGAGAGCCCCTGGGAGGAGACTGACGCGCCCGAGGCGACCGTCACGATCACGGCCCGGAAGGCCTTCCCGGACGACGGCGACGGTGGGGAGAGCGCGAACGGCGCCAGCAACGAGCGCGAGGATGACGGCGACGACAGTCCGTATCGAGTGAACTAGCGTTTTCCCTACACGAGGCTCGGCGTCGCGGGGAGGTACGCGATCCCGACCCGGATCGCAACGCTCGCGGCCACCGGAATGGTGAAGTTGTCGTCGAGAACGACGCCGCCGATCGAGGGTTTGATGCCGTCGGCAACGGTGACGGTGACCCCGCCAAGCGCCGCGGCCGGCAGCGGAACGAAGGCGGCCCCGAGTGCGAACGAGGCGAGAAAGGTGACCACGAGCACGAACGGGCGCTTCACCCGACGGTGGCTCCGGCGGGACAGCAGACCGCTCAGGGGGTCGACGAGCGAGAGCGCGAGCAGTGCCGGGACGGCGACGCGGGGGTCGAAGGCCAGCGCGGCGATCGCCGATCCGAGCATGTACAGCGCGTACCCGGCCGGGTTCGTCTGCTCGTACTCGCGTGTGAGACGGCGGTACACCCACCACTCCAGGCCGACGACGAGCCGAAAGAACTCCAGGGTGACGGCGACAACGCTCGCGAGAAAGTACAGGAACTGCACGCGCTCCCAGGTGAGGAGTTCGCCCGAGAGCACGGTAGCGTCCGCCAGATAGGCGAGAGGGATCCCCGCACCGGCGATGTGGACCAGCCGACGCCTGATCTCGTCGGTGGTCATCGGTCTCAGTCGTCGTCGACCGGCTCCCCGATGGCGTCGAACGCGTGTTCGCCGGCGCGCAACCCTCCGAGTGCGTCCGGCAGATCCCCGGCCGGAAGGCGGCGCTGTGCAGCGGTATCCCGGTCACGGACCGTGACGGTGTCCGTCTCCAGCGTGTCGTAGTCGACGGTGACACAGTACGGCGTTCCGACCTCGTCCTGGCGGCGGTAGCGCCGCCCGATGGAACCGGCGTCGTCGTAGGTGACGGCGAACCCGCGGTCGCGCAACCGGTCCGCGATCTCGTTTGCTCGATCACCGAGGCCGTCGCGGTCCATGAGTGGGAACACCCCCACGAAGGTCGGCGCCATCGCGGGGGGCAAGGAGAGGTAGTCCCGTTGTTCGGCGTCGACGACGTCCTCGCGGTGGTTGTGTGCGAGGATCGTGTACGCGAGCCGGCCGACGCCGAAGGACGGTTCGATGACGTGGGGGGTAATGTGTTCGCCGGACTCGGTGACCTCCTCGATGGAGAAGCCGGCCGCCTCCGTGGGAACGTCGTAGCTTTCGCTGCCGACCGAAACGTCGACTGATGCGCCCTCGAACGCCTCCGGATCGGTCCCGGCGAGTTCCTCCAGAGCGTCCGCGATGTCGGCCGCGCGGTCGCCGTACTCCGGGCCGAGGTAGCTCATGTCCGGGTCGACCGTCGGCCGCTCCACGGTACGGGGCTCGTCGTACTGCCTGAACACCGTGTAATCGTCTCCCGAGTGGTCGTCGTGGCTCGCGAGGTCGTGTGAGCCACGGTAGGCGAAGCCGGTCACCTCGATCCAGTCACCCGCGATCTCGGTTTCGGCGTCCCAGGTGTCGGAGGCGTAGTGTGAGAGCTCTCCGGGCAGGTGCTGGCGGTACCGGAAGCGGTCCATGTCGACGCCGACGCGGTCGTACCAGTCCTTCGAGAGGCCCAGATAGTACGCGATCCAGGGCTCGCCGACGGTGCCCGAATCGAGGGCCTCGGCGACCGTCAATTTCCGGACGCCGCCGTCGTCGGTCCCCTGGTCGGCCGCCGAATACAGCGGGAGGACGACGTCCTCGACCGCCGCCAGTGGGGGTTCGTCGCGTTCGGGGTCGATGAAGTGTTCAAGCTCCGCCTGGGTAAACTCCCGGACGCGGACCAGTCCGCGGCGGGGGCTGATCTCGTTGCGGTAGGCCCGGCCGATCTGGGCAACGCCGAACGGTAACTGGTTGCGGGCGTACTCCGCGAGCTGGGGAAATTCCACGAAGATGCCCTGGGCGGTCTCCGGGCGGAGATACCCCGGCGAGGAGTCGCCGGGGCCGATGTTCGTCCCGAACATGAGGTTGAAATCGTCGACCGGTTCGCCCGCGAGGGCGGTGCCACAGGCCGGACAGGTGACGTCGTGTGCAGCGATGAGGTCCGCGACCTCCGTCGTCGGGAGGCTTTCGGCCTCCTCGATGTCGGTCGCGTCCTCGATCAGGTGGTCGGCGCGGTGGGCGGCGCCACACGCGGCACAGTCGACCACCATGTCGTCGAACGTTTCCAGGTGACCGGAGGCTTCGAACACGGCTTCGGGCATGATGGTGGGCGCGTCGATCTCCATGTGGCCCTCGCGGGTGACGAAGCGGTCCCGCCAGACGCTCTCGAGACTGGCTTTCAGGGTCGCTCCTCGGGGGCCGTAGGTGTAGAAGCCGGCGACGCCGCCGTAAGCTTCCGCGGTGCGCGTGAAAAAGCCCCGTCGCTTCGCGAGTTCGGTCACGCGGTCGTGTTCGCTCATCTCCCCACTGCGGACAGGATGTCCACGTCCCGGACGATCCTGACCAGCTCACCGCCTTCGAACAGCGGGACCTGCTCGATGTCGTTCGTGATCATCGACTGGGCGACGTCGCGGACGGAGTTGTGTGCCGAGACGGTCACGACGTCGCTCGTCATGAACTCGCTTGCAGGACCGTCCGGAAACTCGACGTTTCGCGTCGGGAGATAGCGGTTCCCGACGGCCTTGATGCCCTCCCACATCCACTCGTCGTCCTGCCCGGCGATGGAGTCGCCGGTGTCGTCTTCGCCCTCAACGACGTTCGCGACCTCGATCACGTCGACTTCGGTGAGGATGCCGACCATCTCCCCGTCGTCGTCGAGAATGATCGCGTACGGATCGTTCGCGTACTGCAGCCCGGACTCGGCGACAGCGAGGGGGGCGCCGGCGTAGGTGGTGTTCACGTTCCGGGTCGCGATGTCGTCGGCGGTCGCGTCGGTGTCGACATCGCCGTCGGCGATTGCTCTGATCACGTCGGTGATCGTGACGATCCCCTCGAGTTGCCCGTCGACGACGGGGATGCGCCGGGAGTTCTCTTCGATCATCAACTGGGTGAGCTCTTCGATGCTCGCGTTCTCGGAGATCGTCGGCACCTCGCGGACGAGCAAGGCGAGTTGGTCCTCGTTAGGACGCTCGATCAGGTCGTTCCGGGAGACGATTCCACGAAAGTCCTCGCCGTCGTCGTCGCGCTTGACGGCCGGCATGGAGGAGAAGCTACCCTGCTGGAGGTGTACCAGGGCCTCGTCGCGGGTCCCCGGGATCTCGGCCGTGACGACCTCGGATCGGGGTGTCATCGCGTCAGCGACGTTCATGATACCCCGGGTTCGCCTTCCGTTGCCTTGTACCCTACGACAGTACACTGTCGGACAGAAGTATTGATAACTCGAAGGCCCCCAGTCCTGGGGGCTCGATTATCAATGTCTCCGTCCGACAGTGTAGTCGCCGGGTCGGTCGCCAGCGCAACCTGCACGTTCCGATCTGATTTCGACGGGTTTATGCACCATGACAACATTCCGCATGGTATGGATCGAGATCAGCCACCTGTCGATGCGGACGGCGCCACCGGGGCTGGAGAGATAATGGCCGCGATCGACGACGACGGCAGTGTCCGACGGCTCGTCATCGCCGACGTTTCGACCGACGGCTCGTGGCTCTCGGCCCCCACCCATGCCTCCGTCTCGGTCGGCGAGGCACGCTAAGTCCGCGTCTGCCGGTGTTTCATTCGCCTCTCATAAGGACGGATGTGACTGTATTTGACCGCAGTGTAACCGTGCTCAGACTCCCTCGACCGTCTCGCGGTACTCGTTGCACAACGCGTACGCGCGGTCGATCTCGTCGGCGACCGCGTCAGCGTCGGCCTTGATGCTCCGGAGTTTCGCCTGGTGGCGCGCGACCTGCCCGTGGTCAGGGCCGCGCCCGGCGTCGGCCTGATCCCCGAGCGCGTCGGCCTGCTCACGGAGCCGTTCGGCCGGGGCACCGTCGATTGATTCGCTCGCCTCGCGGAGGATCTCGCTCGCCTCGCGTAGCTTCTCCTGGCTCATGCGTAGAACGTCTCCCCGAGCGAAAATATGGATTGTGGTGGTGACCGGGTGTATATACGGGTCGACAGAACGATTGATAGAATTCGCCTCTGCCATGTCCCGGCGAATATCTATCAGGGCTTCTTTCGACCCGTATAGCTCCCCTGCGTTCGACGGCTCCACAGCCGTTCACACGAGAAACCGGAGGTTCATCACGGTCACCGCGAGGCCGACGAGGATCATACAGATCGGGGGCGCGTAGTACGTGAACCGATCCCGGCGTTTGAGTCCGATCCAACTCGCGTACACGCCGATCCCGAACGCGGTCGATTTCATCGCGACGAGTCCGAGCGGGCCGACGGTCGCGAGCCCCCAGCGGACGATCGGGTTGACCTCCCCAACCCCCGGAACGCCGTACACGATAACGATGGTCGTGAACACGTCGCCGCCGCCGTATGTCAGGGCGGCAACGCCCCAGAGGAGATACAGCTCGGTCGACCCGCGTCGCTTCCAGCGGTACCACTCGCGTGCTTGACTCATGTGACTCCGGTCCGGGTATACGGGTCGACAGAACTGTTGATAGAATTAGCCTCCACCGTACCCGGCG
>JBDGQL010000279.1:0-10294 GCA_042219105.1 Karumarchaeum halophilus (SeqCode)
TCGTCGGTGTGAGCATCGAGAACGTGCGTGACGCGGTGGTAGATACACCGCTTGATACTGTCGGCTGTAAGTTCGTGGAGGAATTCGCCACCCCGGGGTGTCGAATATCTCCATCGAGTCACAGCCGACAGTATGAACCGGCTGTATACGTATTCATCGACGTTCTCGAAGGCGTCGTGATCGTCGTCTCGAATGTACGTGTAGGATGTCCAGTATGGTCGCTGATGGCGTCGAGATGCTCGTCACTCCAGTATTCCTGACCGAGCAATCGGCGGGTATGTTTCCGGACGAGCGCCGTCAGCCGGTCACAAGCATCGTGATACTCGCCGGGGAGATGGAACTGGTCGGTGAGCTGTGTCATTCGTCGTCGGGGTCTGGATCTGAGATGCGTGTGATTTTGACCTGTGCGCCAGTCCAGCGTTTCGGGACGATAACGTGAGCACCGTTGCCCTGTGGTTTCACCTCTTTTTCGATGGTCTCCTCGCCGTTGATGAGGAACACATCCTCGTCGTCAACTTCGAGTGTTACCGTTGTCATTGTTCGTACCATGTATTAGTCACGTGCAAATATAAATGCGGCGGTGCCAGTGTTGTACTATTTCATACTGGAACATACCGAAGCAAACCAAATTGTGTAACAGTTACGCCACCCCGTCCGAAACGCAGGTTTAATAACTAACGAGTGGTTTTTAATACTGTGGACCGGAACGAACACGCCGGAGTGACGCCGGAACACGGCCTCGGGACGTGGCCCGGCGCTCTCGGACCGACGCTGCTCGTCGGTCTCTCCGTGGTTGGCTACGCGGCAGGCGTCGCGCCGAAACTTCTCGGCATCTCCTGGGTCGCCTTCGGTGCGATGGCGGGTGCGATTCCCCTGGGTCGACGCGCCGGCCGACAGGGTCACGCCCGTGGGCTCGTCTGGGGCTACGGTCTCGCTAGCGGCGCGATGATCACGAGCGCCGCCGTGTTTCTCCTCCCGGTCGCCGTGGATCATCACGCTGCCTTCGGCGGATTCGGCGTCGCGGCCGGGATCGTCCTCGGGTTCAGCGCCCACGCCATCGGCCATCGGCTCTCACACGCCGGTTCCTCATTCGAGGACACCGCCCTCCGGTTGACGGCCCACGCGCTCGCTGCCGGCGCAGTCATCGGCGTCGTGTACGGCGCGATGCCCGACCTGGGCCCCCTGCTCGGACTCGCGATCGTCTCACACAAGGGGCCCGCGGGGTACGCCGCGGCGCGCCGCCTGGCAGGCCAGGACCGTTCCGCGAGTTCTCTCCTGGTGCCGGCCGCAGGCGTCGGTATCGCCGCGATTCCGGCGGCGATGCTATCGCTCTCCCTGGCGGATCCGGGCAGGGGCCTGTTGTTCGGGTTCGCTGCGGGGGTGTTCCTGCACGTCGCTATGGATTTCCTGCCCCGGTGTGAGGTCGGCGGCGAGATCTACGAGGCCGCCGCCACCGGGGAGGACTCACACGCTCGCCTGGACCGTCTGCGCCTGCACTCGGTCGCGAGCACGATTCTCGGCGGGGTCGCCGTCTTCGTGGCGTGGCTGGTCGTCGCCGGCGGGTGATCGCATCCGTAAAGAGCTACATCCGTCCTTATCAGCTGTACTCCCGCCAGCGTGCGCCACAGTCGGTGCACTTGAAAAACCGCGTCGGCGGCTCGTCGGCCGACCCCGTCTGCTTGATCGTATACCACGCCTCCCCGTGCCCACACGAATCGCAGGTCACGTCGTCGGCGGTCGGTTTGCCCTCGAAGTTGGCTTCCTCGCTGGACTCGATCAGCCCCTCGTCGGTTTGTGATTCGGTGGTCGTGAACGCGGCGGCGCGCTCCTCGTTCTTGGCCGTCGTGGCCCCACAGCTCCTACACACCATCACGCCGTCCTCGGCGCGCATCATCGAGCCACAGTCGTCACAGAACTGCATGACCCGAGGTAATGGAGCGAGAAACAAAAGCGGCCGACATCTGCGGTGGCGAATATACACCCGGACGTGATTTGCTTGAGCTGTGCCGTCACAAACCCAGGGTATCACGAGCCGAACGCATTGATCTGGTGTCGTGGCGCGTAACAGAGTCACGTCCGGGTGTATATCTTCCACCGGCTCTCTCTCGCTTGCGTCCAACTTCCAGCACTAATCCCAGCTCGTTCGTGGACACCTGGCCGATGTTCACGTTGCCGGCCTTGTCTATCGCGCCGATCTCGACCGCGTAGCTGCCATCGGGTGTAGTCCGGATCACCTCGACCCGGAAGGTGGTGGTGTACACGCCATCGCCATCGGCGTCCGTCATCGCGAGGGGACCGGGGCCCTGGACAGGTCCCGGGGACTCGGGGAAGGCGTCGACCCGTCTGACGCCGCTTTTGTTGTCCGTGACGGACGCTCTGACCGCCACGAGGTCGCCGTTGGAGACGACGCCGTCACCGTCTTCGAGGTCGATCGCAGTGGCGTTGGTGATCGTCGGGGCCGTCTCGTCACTGATGTTCATTTCGAGGACGTTCGTGGATGCGCCATCTGCGTTCCCGGTGTTATCCTCGGCGCGGATCGAAACCGAGTAACTCCCGAACGTTGCAGGGGATTGATTACCGACGACGAACGTCCCGTTGTAGAGGTCTCCGCCGGCGGCGGTGAGGTTCACTTCGCCGGCACCGAAGGGCTCGGCGTCTGCGAACACCTGAACCACGTCGCTGTCGGCATCGGTGACGGTCGCGTTCAGCGTTACCGTGTCGCCCTCGGAGACGATGCGGTCGCCGTCTTCGAGGTCGATCGCGGTGGCGTTGGTGATCGTCGGGATCGTCTCGTCACTGACGCTCACCCCGAGGACGTTGGTGAGCAGGACGTCGAAGTTCCCGGTGCTGTCCTCGGCGAGAAGTTCAATCGGGTCCCTCCCGTCCTCTGCGGGGAATTGATCACCGACGACGAACGTCCCGTTGTAGAGGTCTCCCTCGACGTTTGTGAGCTCCACTCGCTCGATGCCGAAGGACTCGGGTTCCGTGAACACTCGGAGCATGTCGCTGTCGGCATCCGTGATGGTCGCGCTTAGCCTCACGGTGTCGCCCTCGGAGACGACGCCGTCACGATCCGTGAGATCGATCGCGATGGCGTTGGCGATCGTCGGGCGGGATCCGGTCGGTGGTGCAGGTGTCGGGGTGGGCGTTCCTCCTGCCCCCCCGACCGGCGTCACGGGCCCCGATCCCGGCTGATCGGCAGTCGGCGCCTCGCCCGGAACGGTCGCAGCCCCGTCGGGCGTCATCGCCCCCGGAAGCCCCGCTGCGCCGAGGACGATCAGGCTACAGACCACGAGGGCAGCGAGCGCGATCCGTCCCCCCGGGAGGCCAGCGAGCGAGGCACTTTCCGACTCCTCGGCGGGCGCCGGCCGCGGCTCGACCGCTCGATCGAAGTGTGCCTGACACAGGTCCCGACAGGTTTCCCGATCCATCGCGTACAGCAGGCGGTCGTGGAGGGCGGCGGTCCCGAGGTGGTCGGCACCGATGTCCTCGGCGATTGCCGCCGCCGCGGCGGCGTCCCGGTCCCGGCTCACGACGGCGTCGATTCCCCCCGCGTCCGGATGCGGCGGGTCGGTCCCGAGGAGGCGCTTGATCGGGCTCCGGTCGTCGGTCCAGACGAGCAGGCGCTCTCGATCGCCGTCCGGCGCCACCGCGGTGACGACGCTTCCCCGTTGTTCGGTCTCGTACCCCGTCCGCTCGTACAGGTCCGCGACGAACGCGGCGAAGGCGTCTTTCTCACGGCCGGCGAGCAGAGATTCCAGGGTCTCGGGCGTGAGCCGGAGGGGTTCGGACATCAGGTCGTATGATTTCTATTCAGCCGGAACGAGGTAAGCCTTCGCCGGGTGCCCGCGTCTCGTTGATCGTGACCGTGATCCGGTCGTCCTCCGTGACCGTGATGGTTCGCGTGTAGGTCCGGTTCGTGGACCGGACGTTACTCCCCGGCGGAGCTACGAGCACGGTCACGTTGCCCGCCACCTCAAGGCCCGCAACGTCCCGGGCGGTGGTCTCGAAGCCCGAGACATCGGCCAACCCGTCGGCGTTCGTCGAAAGCGCCGGCAGTGAGGCGAGCGCCGAATCGTTGGTGTCGTTTTCTGTGTGGACGTACATGACCTGTGCGCCCTCGACCGGATTCCCGGACTCGTTGACGACGAAGACATCCAGGTCGTGACCCGGAGGCGGGGCCTGATCACCGACTGAGACGCCCGACTCGCCCACAGCGACGCGCTCTATCGCGAAGACGTCCGGGATTCCATCTCTCGGGATCAGGTTCCGCCCCTCGTTCAGAAAGTCACCGCCGTAGTAGAAGATGTCGTAGGTGCTGTTGGTCGGCACCTCCAGCGTGAAGTTCCCGCTCCCGTCGGTGAGCGTTTCGGATACGAACGAACCGTCCGGCGGTAACTCACCGTCCCCGTCGTGGATCCTCGCAAACACGGTTTTCGCTCCCGCAGAGCCCCCTTCCCCGAGAGATCCGGTGACGTTCACGAGGGCGGTATCGAGGGGATCGAGTTCCGCTACGGCGTAGTTGCCCGTCCCATCCTCGACGATGATCCTGATGCGGTACACGTTGTTGGACCCGATGTCCGCCGCGTCTACGCGGAAGGTACCGTTGTAAACGTTGTTACCGCTACTGTTGAGGGACACCCTCTCGGTACTGTATTCTCCGCCAACGGCGACCACCCGTTCGACGCCACTGTCGTTATCGGTGATGTTCGCCCTGATCTCCACGAGGTCGCCGTCAGCGACGACGCCGTCACCATCTTTGAGGTCGATCGCGGTGGCGTTGGTGATCGTCGGGCCCGATACGGTCGGTGGTGCAGGTGTTACGGTGGGCATCTGATTCGTCGGGATTTCCGTGGTCGGTGGTGCAGGTGTCGGGGTGGGCGTTCCTCCTGCCCCCCCGACCGGCGTCACGGGCCCCGATCCCGGCTGATCGGCAGTCGGCGCCTCGCCCGGAACGGTCGCAGCCCCGTCGGGCGTCATCGCCCCCGGAAGCCCCGCTGCGCCGAGGACGATCAGGCTACAGACCACGAGGGCAGCGAGCGCGATCCGTCCCCCCGGGAGGCCAGCGAGCGAGGCACTTTCCGACTCCTCGGCGGGCGCCGGCCGCGGCTCGACCGCTCGATCGAAGTGTGCCTGACACAGGTCCCGACAGGTTTCCCGATCCATCGCGTACAGCAGGCGGTCGTGGAGATCGGTGGTCTCAAGCAGGTCGGCGTCGGCCTCCGCCGCGGTCGTGGCCGCCGTCGCCGCGTCACGCCCCAGGCTCACGACGGCGTCGATATCCTCGACATCCACCTCCGGCGGGTCGGTCCCGAGGAGGCGCTCGATCCGGGTCCGGTCGTCGGTCCAGACGAGCAGGCGCTCCCGGTCGCCGTTGGGGGCCGTCGTGGTGATGACGTTCGCGCGTTGTTCGGTCTCATGTCCCGTCCGCTCGTACAGGTCCGCGACGAACGCGGCGAAGGCGTCTTTCTCACGGCCGGCGAGCAGAGATTCCAGGGTCTCGGGCGTGAGCCGGAGGGGTCCAGACATCAGATCGTATAGTCTGTATTCGGCCGGAACGGGGTAAGCCTTCGCCGTCGACACTCATCCTCCCGTCGCCGCGGCCTAATTCACGAAGCAACCGCCCCCTCCCCGTTCGGGGGACACCTCGACGGCGAACGGGACCGTGACCTGACCGTCTCCATCGAGTTCGTACGTCGTGGTCCCACGCAGGACGTAGGTTCGCGCACCACACTGGACCGACTTGGGGACGGTGAGACGCAACGAGATCGACCGTGATTCCCCCGGATTTAGCGAGCCGATGTCCACCCCGGTGCTCAGACTCGTTCCGTTCACAGTGATTTCCCACAACTTCGTTGGCGGTTCGAGAGTGATAGTTCCATTCCTGATCGGGCTGTCGTGGGGGTTGTACAGGAACCCGGTCGTCTCGTTCGTCGATCCGGCTCGGGCTTCCGTGATGTTGAGCGGCTCACTCTTCGCGGTGTCGTTCGCCAGCAACGAACACGGTTCGACGACCCGACACTCGCTCGGTCTAACACGGTATGTAATGGTTTCCTGCACGCGGAAGCGGTTCTCATCGGTGCTCCCGGCGCCATCGTACCCCGGCACCTCCCACTCCCAGATTACGGTCACGTTGTACCGGCCACCCGTGGCGAACTCCGGGGGCGTCACCACCCAGGCGACGCTTTCGGACTCGCCGGGAGCCAGACTGTTGGCCAGAAGCAGCTCGTCGGTCGACGCGTAAAACAGGGGGCCGTTTGCCGCCTGACTCTGCCAGTTGGGCGGCGGCTCGATACGGAGGCTTGCGTTGACCATCTCGGTGTCGTAGGAGTTCTCGAACGTGGCGTAGAGTGATCCGGTCCTCGATCCGGCGAAGATGTCCGGATAGTGACTAACGCTAACCGGACGCGGTGGAATACAGATCACGGTAGCGCCCTCCTCGTTAGGACACGGCTCTAACATCGTTATTCCCGGATCCGCCTCGTCGGCGCCGGGCGGGAGTTGTGTCGGCTCGTCAGGCGTGAGCGTCGGCGTGGCCGTATCCCCGCTGTACACCGGCGTCACCGGACCGCTGGCCGTCGGCCCGGCCACGCCGGACCTCTCTCCCGGGATAGCCGGTATCCCGCCGGATGTTCCACCCGGAACCCCAGCGACGACGACGACGAGCAGTCCACAGACGACGACGCCGGCGAGCGCCGTCTGCGATCGCGAGGGAACGCTGAACGGGGCGTTCTCGGAGTCGTCTTCGGACGCCGGCCGTGGCTCGACGGACCGGTTGAAGTGTACCTGACACAGGTCCCGACAGGTTTCCCGATCCATCGCGTACAGCAGGCGATCGTGGAGGTCGATCGTTTCGAGGAGGTCGGCGCCTGCCTCCTCCGCGATTGCGGCCGCCGTCGCCGCGTCACGGCCCCGGGTCACGACGGCGTCGATCCCCTCCATGTCCGGATCCGGCGGATCGGTCCCGAAGAGGCGCTCGATCCGGGTCCGGCCGTCGGTCCAGACGAGCAAGCGCTCGCGGTCGCCCCCCGGCGCTATCGTCGTGATGACGCTACCCTCTCGGCCGGTGTCGTGTCCCGTCCGCTCGTACAGGTCGGCGACGAACGCGGCGAACTCCCCGTCGTCCAGGTCGACGAGCAGAGACTCCAGCGCGTCGGGGGTGAGCTGTACCGGTCCAGGCATCGATCCGTGTGATTCGTATCCCGCCGCAACGACGTAAGCCTTCGCCGTCGACCGCCGTGGCGGATTGTGGACCGACGCTCACCGTTCCGTCGTGACCGTCCGGTTCGGTATCGTCCTCAACTCCAGCCGGTTCGTGAACACCTGGCGGAAGTTCACGTTTTCGGCCTCGTCGATAGCGCCGATTCCGATCGTGTAGCGGCCATCGTCGTCAGCTTGGTCCGCGTTGACCCGGAAGGTGGTGTTGTACACCCCGTCGCCGTCAGCGTCCATAATCGGGAGGGGGCCCCCCACGCCAAAGGACTCGGGGAACGCGTCGGCCCGCATGACGCCGCTTACGTTGTCGGTGACGGACGCTCTGACCGCCACGAGGTCGCCATCCGAGACGACGCCGTCACCGTCTTCGAGGTCGATCGCGGTGGCGTTGGTGATCGTCGGCGAGGTTTCGTCGACCGGTTCCTCGCCGCTCCTGTTCACCGCGAGCGGCCCGGTGAGTACGTCAGCGACGTTCCCAGTGGTGTCCCTGGCGATGATCGGAATCCGCCAGTTACCGTCAACAGCGCGAAAGTTATCCCCGACGACGAACGTCCCGGTGTAGCGGTCTCCACCGGTATTGGTGAGTTCCACCTCATTGACGCCGAACTGTTCGGGGGCTGCGAACACCCGAACAAGGTCGCTGTCGTCGTCGGTGACGGACGCGCTGACCGCCACGCGGTCACCATCGGAGACGACGCCGTCACCGTCTTCGAGGTCAAATACAGTTGCGTTTGCGACCGTCGGGGGCAGTATCCCCTGCGGTGTGGACGTCACGACTGGCGTCCGATTCGTCGAGGTCGACGAAGGTGTCGGGGTAGGGGTCGACGAAGGTGTCAGGGTAGGGGTCGCTCCTTGTCCGCCGCCGACCGGCGTCACGGGCCCCGCTTCCGGTGGATCGACAGCTCCGGGCCCCTCCTCCGGAACGACCGCGTTCCCGTCGGGCACCACGACCCCCGGCAAGCCCGATGCACCGACGACGATCAGGCTACAGACCACGAGGCCAGCGAGCGCGATCTGTTCCCGGGAGAGGCCGCTAAGTGCGGTGCTTTCGGATTTCTCCGACGGCGGCGGCCGCGGCTCGACCGCTCGACCGAAGTGGTCCTGACACAGATCCCGACAGGTCTCCCGATCCATCGCGTACAGCAGGCGGTCGTGGAGAGCGGCCGTCCCGAGGTGGTCAGCGTCGACTTCCTCCGCGATTGCGGCTGCCGTCGTCGCGTCCCGCTCCCGGCTCACGACGGCGTCGATTTCCTCCGTGTCCGGATCCGGGGGGTCGGTCCCAAACAGGCGCTCGATCCGGGTCCGGTCATCGGTCCAGACGAGCAAGCGCTCTCGGTCGCTCCCCGGCGCTACCGTGGTGACGAGGTTTCCCCGTTGTTCGGTCTCGTGGCCCGTGCGCTCGTACAGGTCCGCGACGAACGCGACGAACCCCCTATCCTCCAGGTCAGCGAGCAGGGACGCCAGCGCGTCGGGGGTGAGTTGGACCGGTTCGGGCATCGATGTGTGTGACCGCTACTGCGGCGAAGCGGGGTAAAGCAGGTGGGATTTCGCCTCGCTACCGCTGTAAGAGACGAGAACAGCCATTCTCACTCCGTTTCGACCACTGCCCCGGCGTTACGCGGCGCGGTGACCGCCACCGTGCCGCCCACGCCCGCAGTCTCTAGTGCCGCTTTGCCGGCTTCGCGAGCCTCGGACGCGGCAGTCGCGTCGGTGACGCCGTATACGGTCGGACCCCAGGAGGACTGTCCGACCCCGGTGACCGCCGGGCTGTCGTCGAGTTCGTCGACGAGTTGGCCGACCGGCGGGCGATAAATACCGCCCTGTTCGTCGGTGTACCACGCACCGTTGAGACGGTCTATCTCGGCGACTGCGGCGCCAAAGTCCGCCCGATCTCCCGCCGCGATCGCCGGCAGGAGCCGCCCCGTGACGACCGCGGCGATGTCGTCAGTGATCCCCGGGTCGGCCTGTTCCACCGTTGCGCGCATGCTCGCGTCCTCGCGGTCACCACTGCGGCCCCCATCGACGTCGGGAGTCACGACGACGAACCGCCAGTCCTCGGGCACCTCGTGGTGGACGGAGACCGGCGGCACCGACCACTCCCCGCGCGGAGGACGTTCGGTGGTGAACCGGACGCGTGGGTGGCCGGCGTCGATGACGAACCCGCCGCGCTCGAAGGTGGCGACGCCCACGCCGCTCCGCCCGCCCCGGTCGAGTGCCGGCGCTACGGCGCGGACGTCCGGTTCGCGGTCGTGAGCGCTGGCGATCGAAGCGTACGTGCCGAGTGCCAGCTGTGTGCCCGATCCGAGTCCGGCGTGGCGTGGCGGGGCCGACTCGACGGTGACGTCTGCCCCTGGAACGTCGAGGGCGTCGACGCTCAGGCGGGCGTAGGTCTCGGCGTCGGCGTCGTTACACGCGACGCTGTCGGCTGGCTCGGCCGTGACGGCGACGACCGGCTCGTCGATGGCGACGCCGAGTCCACCGTAGATACGCTTGCGGGCGAGCGAGAGGTTGAGAAAGCCAAAGTGGAGCCGGCTTCCGGTCCGGACGCGCGCTGTCATGGGAGGGGCTCGTCGCCGGCGGCATTAGCCAGTTGCGGTGCTCCCCGGCCGGGTGGTTATACTGTCGGACAGAGACAGTATCGATCCGTCCGTCCGACAGTGTACGATCACGATCAAACAGTGAGAACACTCATTATAAGACGATGCGCGAGCGAGCGTGCGTATGAGCAAACCCGAGTCAGGGACTCCGGGCGACGCCGACCCGGCCCCGGACGAGAAAGACGAGGATCTGCCGAGCACCGAGGTCACGGAGGGTCCCGAACGCGCCCCCCACCGCGCGATGTTCCGGGCGATGGGTTACGACGACGAGGACCTCTCCTCGCCGATGGTCGGTATCGCTAATCCCGCCGCCGACATCACGCCCTGCAACGTCCACCTCGACGACGTCGCGGCCTCAGCCTACGACGCCATCGACGAGTCGGGCGGGATGCCCATCGAGTTCGGGACGATCACCATCTCGGATGCTATCTCGATGGGCACCGAGGGGATGAAGGCCTCGCTGATCTCCCGGGAGGTGATCG
>JBDGQL010000096.1:0-10222 GCA_042219105.1 Karumarchaeum halophilus (SeqCode)
CTACACAGTTGAACTGCCGGTTCCCAAAGAGGGGACAGTCTATCAGACGATTCTCACGCCGGTTGTCACCGACGGAGCGGTGACACATATCGTCGGCACAGCGCGTGATATTACCGAGCGGATCGACCGCCAGCAAAATCTCGAAGAGTACAGAACGATCGTCGAGACGCTTGCTGACGCGGTGTACGTGATCGACGAGGAGGGACAGTTCGCCCACGTCAACGACGAGTTCGTGGAGTTGGTCGGCTACGACAAAGAGACGATTATCGGGAATACACCCTCACTGATCAAAGATGACGACTCCGTCGAAGAAGCGGAACACCAGTTGGGTCGGTTGCTGTCACGTGAGGGTCCCGAGACAGTCACCTTCGAGGTGACGATACAACCACGCATGGGCGACCCGATCGTCTGTGAGGATCACATGGGTGTGCTCCCGTACGATGGTGAGGAGTTTGAGGGGTCGGTCGGCGTTCTTCGGGATATCACCGAGCGCAAGGAGTACGAACAGGGATTGGAAGCACAGAACGAGCGCTTAGAGGAGTTCACAAGCATCGTCAGCCACGATCTGCGGAGTCCACTCGGCGTGGCAGAGGGCCACCTCGAACTGGCGGAAGCCACCGAGGACAGCGAACACCTCGAGAAAGCAACCGATGCGATCGAGCGAAGTCAAACACTCATTGACGACCTGTTGACGCTGGCACGAGAGGGCAACCGGGTGGACGAGACGGAACGTGTTAGCGTTGCGAAGATAGCCGAGAGCAGTTGGCAGACTGTCGAGATGGCACGGGCAACACTCGACGTTGGCGATCCCGGAATCATCAAAGCCGACCGGAGTCGGGTTCAAGAGCTGTTCGAGAACCTCTACCGGAATGCGGTCGAACACGGCGGTGACGACGTGACGGTGGCGGTTGGTGCGATGGACAGTGGGTTCTACGTTGCGGATACCGGTCCTGGCATTCCCGAGAGCGAGCGAGAGGATGTTTTCGGGGCAGGCTACTCGACTAACCCGGACGGAACCGGATTTGGGCTGCGGATCGTCGAACAAATCGTCGAAGCTCACGGATGGGAGGTCACCGTGACCGGGAGTGAGCAGGGCGGAGCCCGGTTCGAATTCACTGGCGTCGAACCTGTGGATACACCGTGACGGAATGAGCGACCTTGGCGCTCACTCATACTGTCGGCTACAACTTCGTGACCGATTTCGCCATCCTGGAGTGGTGAACATGCTCACGTGAGTATAGCCGACAGCATGACTCGTATACGAGTCGACAGAAGCCCTGATAAATATTCGCCGGTACGGCAGAGGCGAATTCTATCAACAGTTCTGTCGACCCGTATATCGCAACGTCGTTCAACGCCGCCGCCCTGCGACGTTTTCCTCCGCCGTATCGCGGCTCACGACCTCGTACATCAGCGCCCGGGTGTCGTCCTCGTTCGGACGCAACACGCGGCCGAGGCGCTGGACGAACTCCCGTTCGCTCCCCGATCCCGACAGGACGATCGCAACGTTCGCGTCGGGGACGTCAACGCCTTCATCCAGAACGTTCGAGGTTACGATCCGGGAGTACGTCCCCTCCCGGAAGTTCTCAAGGAGCCGCCGGCGTTCCCCCGTCCCGGTCTGGTGGGTGATCGCCGGGACGACCACGAGCGTCGGCGTGCCTCGACGCTCCATCGCCTTCAGCCCGATCACGGTCTTGCCGCTCCCGGTCGGGAGTTCGAGCGTTCCGCGGTGGTCAGCGTCCCCCCAGGCTGACAGGGCCGCTCCTTGGTAGTCCCGGAGTTCGTACGCCGAGGCGAGATCAAGGTCCGGAAGATCCAGTACCCGGTCGTCGGCGTCGACGCCCCGGTTCGCGAGCGTCTCCGAGAGGTTCGCGTACCGGAACGCCGGTGCCCGCCCTGTCTTCGACCGGGGATCCCACTCGACGCCGGAGAGTGCGTCCACGGCCGGGACGCCGGAGTCATCCCCGGCGTCGATCCAGATCGTACCGTTCTCGTAGCGAAGCGCCGGAGCCACGCTTGGGCGTTCGCCCGCGGGGATCATAGGCGCACCCCGTCACCGCCGGCTGACTTTTATTCCCCGAGGGGACCTACGGCAAATCGTCATGTCCGATGCGAGTTTGGGCGAACGAGTCACCGACTTCCTCGATAGCCTCGGTTTCGAGGAGTTGACCGACGACTATCGGGACGAGCACAGCGAGGCTGAACGCGCGCTTGCCGAGACGTTCAGTCCCCTCCCGGGGCATCTCGCCGAGACGCCGTGCCGCCGGTGAACTTCAAGGAGTTCAACGCGGGGTCGACGGCCTCCTCGGGGGCCTACGCGGCTAACCACGCGGCCGCCGCCGCGGCAGCCACCGCAGCCAGTTCCGGCGCAGCCGCTGCCTGCGCCGGCGGTGCTGCCGGGGCCGGGGGCGCTGCGGGCGCGGGTGGATGCTGATCCATAGCCGAACTCATCGCGAACTACGACTGCCGGACCGGCGAGGGACCACTCTGGCACCCCGATCAGGAACTCCTGTACTGGATCGACATTCCGGACGGCGAACTGTACAGTTACGACCCCGCGAGCGGTGATCACGAACTCCGCCACGAGGGCGAGCGGGTCGGCGGGTTCACTATCCAGGAGGACGGCGAACTGCTGTTGTTCGGTGAGAGTGGGTCGGTCCGCACCTGGTCGGACGGTCGCGTGGAAACGCTGATCCCGGAAATCCCGGAGGACGTCGACTCGCGGTTCAACGACGTGATCGCCGGGCCCGGGGGCCGGGTGTACTGTGGCACGATGGGGAGCAACCGCTACTGTCTGGACACCGACGGGCGACTCTGGACGCTCGTAGAGGGCGTCGCGACACCCAACGGGATGGGGTTCACGCCCGATAACGAGCACCTGTACGTTAGCGAGACGAGCGCCCAGCGGATCTGGCGGTACGACTACGACCCGGAGACGGGCGACCTCTCGGATCCGGCGGTGTACGTCGACACGACCGGACGGTCGGGCAAGCCTGACGGGATGACTGTCGACGCCGAGGGAGACGTTTGGTCGGCGCGCTGGAACGGCTGGTGCGTCGTGCGCCACGACGGCCGGAGGCGAGGGCGACCCGACCGTCGAGGGTGCGGGCGCCGGCGGACTGTACTCTGCCGACCTCGAGGCGCCGGGAGTCCCCGAGTTCCGGTCGGACGTGTCTTTATAACAGACTGTTCTATCGTCTGTTAAAATCGCATACCGGGGCGACCGTACGCAGTCTTGCGGTCGATCCCGTTCACCGGTACTGTCGGACAGAGACATTGATAATCGAACCCCCAGGACGGGGGGGCCTTCGAATTATCAATACTTCTGTCCGACAGTATATACGCCGGGATGTGGCGGAGGCTAATCATATCTGTCCGCCGGGCGGGTCCACTTCTCGAGATCCCCGTCGGTCCGCTCCCACCAGTCCGCGACCCGCTCGCGAAGGGTCGCCTCGATATCGGCTCGTTCGGGAGTGCCGGCTAAATTCTCAATTTCGTTGGGGTCCTCCGTGAGATGGTACAGTTCATCGACATCCACGGTGAGGTTCTCGACGAATTTCCACTCACGCGTCCGGACGCCGCGATAGGGGTGATCTTCGCCGTTCGCGTGCTTGTGCTCGAAGAACACCACCTCGTCGTCCGGCGGTGCTGTTCGGTCCAGTGCCGGGAGCAGACTCTCGCCGGCCACCGCATCCGTCGGGAGGTCCGCGGCGTCGAGCAGCGTGCTCGGGACCGAATCGAGCGAACACAGGTCCGGGATCCGGTCGCGCTCTGACTGTCGCCACGGGATATCCACGACCATCGGCACCCGGAGAATTTCGTCATACGCCACTGCGCCCTTGCGCGTGAGGCGGTGGGCACCCTGCATGTCGCCGTGGTCCGCGGTAAGCACGACCGCGGTGTCGTCCCGCAACCCGTTTCGCTCCAGCGCGTCGAGAATCCGACCGACGTGGTCGTCGACGCGTGACACCATCGTCCGGTACTGGAACCGCATGTGTCGCACGTCGTCCTCGGTCATCTCATCCGTCCTCTCGGCCGCTCGTCTACGGTGGTGGACGGGCTTGTCAGCGAGATCGTCCTCCCAGCTTTCGGGGGGCGCCATTCCCACCGGGTCATACCGCTCGCCACATGCGTCGTCCGTGTAGAAGGGTGGGTGTGGCAGGTTGAAAGACGCAGTCAAAAAGAACGGCTCATCGGCACAGTGGTCGAGATAGTCGACCGCCTCTGTGACTGTAACCTCGTCCCGGCGTGGAGTCTCGTCGCTTCCAGTCCCCGTCACGTCGAGGTTACGGGTGCGCCAGCCGAGGTCCCACTCGTTGTCGGTCCCGAGGTCCCAGCGTCCGATCCACATCGGATCGTACCCTGCGTTCCGGAACGCACGCCCGACGCTCGGTGAATCCGGGTCGAGTTCGTACGGACCCCAGTTCGAGAGCGTGTGGACGCCCGTCTGGTGTGGGTACAGTCCGGTGACCAGTGACGACCGTGCTGGCGAGCACTGGGGGTGGGTGCTGTGACAACCCGTGAACAGCGTCCCACGGTTCACCAACTGGTCCGTATTGGGAGTGTCGAAACTGTCGTCGATGGCGCCGATGGCATGGGCCTGCTGCTGGTCGGTACAGATGAACAGGACGTTTCGGTGGTCCGGCACGGACGTGAACGATTTTCGTTTTTTAAAAAAGCGTTACGGTTTCGTTCGCGGAGCGGAGGTTTATTACCTCGGCTGGTCGACATCGCGCGCATGCCGACCGAGCAAACCCGTCCGAACGTGGTTCTGATCACGAGTCATGACCTGGGTCAACACCTCGGGTGTTACGGGGTCGAAACGGTTGAAACACCCAATCTCGACGGCCTCGCCGCGTCAGGGGTCCAGTTCGAGAACGCGGTAACGAGCACGCCCGTCTGCTCGCCTGCTCGAGGGAGTCTCCTGACGGGCCGGTACCCACAGTCAAACGGCCTGTTGGGACTGACCCACTCGCCGTGGTGGTGGCGCATCGGCGAAGGCGAGGAGACGCTCCCGGAAATCCTCGGGGAGGCAGGGTACGAAACCCACCTCGCCGGTCTCCAGCACGTCGCACCCGACCCCGGTCGTCTCGACGTTGACCACCACCACTCACTCGAACGGGACGCCGAGGAGACTGCAGGGGCGGTCGACGACATCTTCACCGGCGCGGGGGAGGGCCCGATCTACGCGCAGTTCGGGTTCTTCGAGGTTCACCGCCCGCTCGAACGCGACCCATACGACGTGGACGGGGTACACGTCCCCGAACACCTAGAACCGACCGAGGAGATGCGAGCGGATCTCGCGCGGTTTCAGGCCGAAGTGAACTATTTCGACGAGCAGGTCGGCGAGTTGCTCGCCGGGCTCACGGAGTCGGGGGTGCGCGATGAGACGATCGTCGTCTTTGCCGTCGATCACGGTATTCCGTACCCGGGAGCGAAGTGGTGGTGTCGCGACCCGGGCGTCGAAATCTCGCTACTGATGGACGGCCCCGGACCGGCGTTCGACGCCGACGACCCCGTCGAATCCGTCATCAGCAACGTCGATGTCCTCCCGACGCTGCTAGACGCACTCGAGTTGCCAGTACCGGACCGCGTGGAGGGTGTGAGCTTCCACGACTACCTCTCGGGTACCGCCCCTGAACCGCCCCGGGACGCTGCCTTCACGCAGTTCACGTCGGCGGGGAACGAATCGCGGGGTGTCGTAACCGACGAGCACACCCTTATCCGGAACTTCGGAGCGGGCCGGACCGTGCAGTACCCTGTCGACGCCGACCCGACAAGCCGGGGTCCCTCTCTGGGCGGTGACGCCGAACCCCGACCCTATGCACAACTGTACGATCGGACGGTGGACCCGTGTAACCTCGACGATGTCGCCGATACTCGTGAGGACGTCGTTTCGGACCTCTCCGATCGCGTTCGTGCCTGGATGTCCCGGGTGGATGATCCACTTCTCCGGGGGGGCGTCCGCTATCCGTATCACGAACGGGCGATGAGGGATCTGCTGGGTGCGGATAAACCGGGGCACTGATACTGTCGGCTGTGACTCCGAGACAGCACGTGCTTCGAGGACTACGTGTCGAACGCCAGCGAGAGCGTTTCCTCGCCACACCGGATATCGTACCGGGTCCGGTCGAAGGGAACCTGACAGTACGGATTGTCGAAGCGAGGATACCCTTCGAGCTGAATCGGCTCTCCCCCGACGCGGAACGGATCTTCCCACCCGAATTCGACCGTCCCCAGCGTCGGTGACTCGTAGCTCAAGTCGGTCGTATCACCGGTAATACGCGCCGTCGTGACAGCGTCGACGAATTCGTCGAACGAGCCGTGGGAATCCCGATGACCGAGTTCGCAGACCCAGGCGTTCTGGGTTCCCTGGGCGCGGAGCTCGTACGGTCCGGGGTCCCAGTCTTCGTCGGCCTCGGCCGGACGGAGCGTCTCGACCATTTCCTCCTGGGGTTCTGCCCACTCCGGCGTAACCAGCGAGTAGAGACCGACGTACCCGTCGTCTTTTCGTCCACAGACCCAGTCGTTGCGCTGGGTCACCTCGTCGAACGCGTACCGTGGGAAGAATCCATGCGTGTAGGGAAGCAATTCGGTGAAATCCGGTCGCGAGGGATATGAGAGGTCGTCCGTCAGCACGGAGAGTGAGTCGGGATGGCCGTCGGAATCGAAATCGTGGATTGACACCAGAACGTTCTCGTGGGCGGCTGTACGTGGGTGGATGCCGTTACCGTGCCAGTGGTTCGGCCGGTTTCCTTCCGATATGGTCTCGGTACCGGGATGGGTGGTGAACACGACCGCGCGACCGGGAAGTGTCGCCTGCCATATGTGTTGTTGCCACCCGGGACGACCCGGACGGAAATTCTGTGCACAGCTCAGCATGTACGCGGGTGTGCGGTACGTGTAGAGATTCGCTTCCGTCAGGGCTGTACCGACTGGATTCGGCTCGTAGTCCGCTTCGTCTCCATGCTCGACGTGGTAGCGCTGGGCCCGCTCGAACAGCCGGTATCGCCGGTAGTAGGCCACCGGACATCTGTCCAGAGACGTATCGATCACGTCGCGGTGTCGACCAATCGAGGCCCCCCAGAAGAACATGAGATTTTCGGGGTCTTTCGGGTCGAGGCCGTGTCTGATAGCGGTCTCAACATCGAGGCTGTGGCGCTCGCGGTTCTCGAGTTCTCTGGGTTCGTCCAGGGCGACCTGCTGGATAACCGACGGCACTCGGTAGTCGCTGGCAGCCAGCACCACGGCTGACTGGCTCAGCGTGTTCTCGTAGGTACCCTTCCCCCAGAACAGGTACTCAAGTGGTTCGACCGACTCCCCGGTTGGGTTCACGATGGATCCTGCATAGGTCCGGCCGTGCGATGTGCCGAACGTGTTATCGAAGCATCCGAGCGCGATTTCAAACAGCATGATGTGGATAAGCGCCCGGCTCCGATCACGGATGGACTGGTCCTCGGCATACTCGGCGAGGGTCGCCAGTCCGATCAAATCCTTGTCGTAGTAGACGTTCGAGTGCCACTCGCTAAACCCAAACCGCAGGCGCCACTCGAGCCAGCGGTCGAGATACTCCTCCGCGTGACGGCGGTGCCACGCTCCGGTCCGTCCGTTGTTCGTGAAGGTCCGGTCGGGAAACAGCTGTCCCGCCAGGAGTTCACTAGCATGGAACAGGATCTGGTGGTTCTCGGTCGAAAAGAACATATCCTGTTTGCCAGGTTCGTCGAACCAGTAGATGTAATCGAGGGCTGCGCGCCGGATATCCTCCCGAAGGGTAGACGAGAGCAGTTCCGAGTTCGGATACCGGTAGAGCAACCGAAGCAGGGTCGGTAACACGAAGTCACCACAGTCAGTGCGAGTAGTGACTGTGTCGAGCGATGCCCGGATGTGATCCTCGATTACTGCGGGCGGATCGTTTCCAAGCAGTTCCCACTCGAGTTTTGGCACTTCCATGTACACACCACCCCTGCCCGAGGGATTGTACGGCGAGGCGTTCTCGGGTTCGCCAACGAAGAATTTCAGGAGGTCACGCCGTGTCTGTGCTGTATCGATTGGTCGTCCCGAAGCGTCCCGAGACATCGTTCGCCCGTACTGCGACCACGATGATAACAGTTCCCCGTTAGGACAGCGTCGTGTTCACTCGAAACCCGGATGGAAGGAATGATAGAACTCCCGGTAGCTCAGATACTGATCCATCTGCTCGGACACCGACGAGGAGTGCTCCTCAACCCCTTTGACGACAGCCGGATCCACGTCGATGTCGATATTCTCGAAAAACTCCGAGTTGACACCCAGATTCCGGAGTACGAGGCAGTACAGGTAGTACGGGTTCAGATCTGCGTCCGTGCGGGTAAGCGAGGACCGCTCTTCGATGCCGCCGAACCCGGATTGCTGGTAGGAGATGTACTCCTCGGTCTTCCCGGGATTGATCGACCGTGCGTCCTCCCAGAACTGCGTCGTACCGGAGGAGTACTTGTAGTAGAGACTGATGAAGTTGTACACTTCCTCCCACGTAGCGAGAGTGGTATCGTTGTACAACTGTCGCAGCCCTTCGTGATTGACCCGGCCGTGTTTCCCGAGAAACCTCGAAAGCCGATAGGCCAACATAGCTGATGTCGTTAGTGCCGTCGATTGCAGCGGTTCGACGAACCCCAACGCGTTCCCTATCGCCACACAGTTGTTGAGCCACGGCTCTTCCAGAACGCCGGAGTCGAACCGATAGTGACGCACTTCGTCAGGGTCGATCTCTTCGTCTCTGGTCTCGATGAACTCCTGTACAGCTGCTTCGTCCGATATGTGGTCGGACGAGTACACGTAACCGAGGTCACGGACGTCGCACGTATCGATCTGCCAGAACCATCCCGCAGTGCCGGTCGTCACGACAGTCGCGGAAACGACCTCCGAGAGGTCTATATCGATCGTGGCGACGGCGGCCGAATCAACCGGCAGATCGAACTGCTCGAAACTGTTGTCTAATTCGTCCATCAATACCCGCTTGAAACCGGACGCGTCGACGTAGAGATCAGCGTCGTATCTCTCAACGTCGCTTTCGATATGGTCGATCCACCCGCCCGCCGTCACCACTTCGGAAATGCGGTCGTTGACGAGCTCCACGTCGCGTTCACGGCAGATCGTTTGCAAAAACGCGTTCAAACTCCGCGAACTGAAGTGATAGGACGAGTCGGGGAGCCCCTTTTGAACACCGAACGCATCTCCTCTGTCGATGATCATCGGGGTTTTTCCTGGAGTCTCGGCCACCTCCCGGTACATCGTCGAGAAATTATCCTGCTCGTGGCGATAATACAGTTCCTGAAACTCCTTCTCCGTTTTTTTGACTGAGCGTATCGCCGCCGACCCTTGACTCAATAGCGTCTCCTCGATCAATCTGACGCACAGTTGGCAGCGGCTTCCTCAGCGGACTGTGGAACTCGTCACCACACCAGTCTTCGAAATACACGCTAGTTTTCCACGCTAGTTTCACCTCCGAGACCATCCGCCCTGCATCTATCTCGATTAGGTTGTGTAAAAAATGTGCAAGGAACGTCAGCGTGCTCTTCCCGACCTCCGGAACCCCGTGTTCGAAGTCGTCTATCACGACTATCTCCACGTTCTCAGTGGCCTTCTCCAGCGCTAAGGCGGTAAGTAGTCCGGCGTCGCCCCCACCGACGACCGCTATCGAATCGATCCGTCGATTGTCTGGATCCATAATGTGTACGCCATCATAAACATGAACAATAAAACTCCGGGTTTATCGACTCACAGTAACATTTTTGTGCCACGAGCGTGCGGTACAGAACTCGCAGTGCCACCGCCCCGAGCGCTGGCGGTAGCGGAACCTAGGTTGTAGGAGCTGGAGTTCCATGTCCTCGATATGCGCAGGAGTTGCACAAAGAAGGTCGCTATGAGGAATTGAAAGAGTATCTCCAAGAAGAGTATACGGGTCGACAGAACTGTTGATAGAATTAGCCTCCACCGTACCCGGCGAATATCTATCAGGACTTCTGTCGACCCGTATATGAGACGCTGTACGAGGAGGAAGTGGAGCGACTCAAAGCGGAGTATCCGTCATTCTGGGATGAAGAGACGGGAGAGTTCACAGGCCCAGTGACGACGAACTCGATTGAAGGCGGGAACTGGCGGATGAAAAAGAAGCTCAGCGTGCCGTATCGGCGGCGGGATCGGGCCAGCGAATCTTCGATTCGCGCTGTTCGACGAGGCGTAGCGA
>JBDGQL010000089.1:0-10178 GCA_042219105.1 Karumarchaeum halophilus (SeqCode)
CAAATCACGTCCGGGTGTAAATGACTTGCAACTGACCCGTATATGACACCCTCCGATACTGCTAAAGCGTCTCCCGTTGCCCGCTCTCGACGGAGTCGTACAGCGCCTCGATCGCCCGCATGTCGGTCAGGCCGTGATGACCGTCGGGATATGGTTCCAGGTCGCGCTGGAGACGGTTCGCGAAGTAGTCGAACTCCTCTTCCATCTGGTCGACCTGGTCGAAGGTCACCCGGCTACGAGTCCCGCCACGCTGGAGCAACACCTCGCGGTCGTCCCAGGGGAAGTATATCGGATCGATCGCGACCTGTCCCTCGCTCCCGATCACCCGGAGCACGCTCGCCCGCTGGGCGTTGTGGCTGGCGGTGCAGGCAGCCGTGATCCCCCCCTCGAACTCGACCTGGAAGGCGACGTGCTCGTCCAGGCCCTCGAAGGCCTCGTGGTCCGCCCGGGCGGTTGCATACACCGCTGTCGGATCGGCGTCCAGCACGAACCGGCTCGTGTTCAACGAATAGATCCCGACGTCGTTCATCGTCGTCCCGCCGGAGAGTTCGGGGGTCAGCCGCCACTGGTCGTAGTCGGGAATGTTCGTGAGCAGATCGTCCGACATGTGGCTGTGGACCTGGATCGGTTCGCCGATGAACCCCTCCCGGACCAGTTCTCGCACCCGACGGACTGCGGGGTCGGTTTGCATGCGGTAGGCGATCATGAGCGTGACGCTGGCGTCCTCACAAACCGCGACGAGATCCCCGGCTCGCTCCACGCTCGCCTCCATTGGCTTCTCACAGAGGACCGCCTTCCCGAGGTCGGCCGCCGTGCGGACGAACTCCAGGTGAGTCGCGTTGGGTGTACACACGTACACAGCGTCGTAGTCCTCCGTCGCCACACCGGCGTGGAACTCCTCGTAACTGATTGCCGCCTCCGCGTCCACCCTTTCGGCGACGCGCGTTGCCTTCTCGGGAGAACTGCTGACGGTGACGCCGACCTCACAGAACTCGCTTTTTTCGATCGCGGGCACTGCCTCGTCGCGAACCCACCAGCCGAGCCCGATCATCGCGAAACGAATCGGTTCTGCCCCGACGTCCGTTGCCCAGTCGCGTTCGGTGACCCTGTTGAACTGATCGGCCAGCTTCATGCTGACTGACTCCGCCACGCGGGTAAAAATGTCCTACGGGTATACTGTCGGACAGAGACATTGATAATCGAACCCCCAGGACGGGGGGGCCTTCGAATTATCAATACTTCTGTCCGACAGTATATCCCAACTCCTCGCTACGGTCGCGAAACTGCCGTACTGCATCGGCGTATTCGGGGTCCCGGATGCGGTTCTCCGTCTCGCCCGGGTCCACGTCAAGATCGAAGAGGACATCCTCGTCGTCCGCGACGCGTATGTACTTCTGGTCGCCGCGTTTTATCATGAGGTCGTCGCCGTAGGCCGAGACCGCCTCGTTTTCGTGTTCGTCGAGCCAGTCGTCCGGGCGCCCCTCGAGGAGCGGGACGAGGCTTCTGCTGTCGAGGTCGTGGTCGTCGGGGAGTGGAGTCCCCGTCAGGTCGGACAGCGTCGCGAAGAGGTCACACAGACTGACGTTCTCCTGCACGACACCGGGGTCGAATCGTTCGGGCCACCGGATGACGAGTGGAACACCCGCGCTTGCCTCGAAGAAGTGGCCTTTCTCCCAGACGCCGTGCTGGCCCAGCATCTCGCCGTGATCGGAGATGAAGACGATGATCCACTCCTCGAGGTCCTCGCCGACCGCTTCGAGCGTATCCAGCACCTGCCCGAAGTAGTCGTCGACGGTTTCGATCATGCCGTAGTAGGCAGCGGTCGCCCGCCTGATCTCCCGCGGTGAGACGTCGCCTTCTCGCCCACTGAACTCGTCGTACCCCACTTCGAGACGACGTGCGCCGAGAAACTCGTGATCGTCGAACGCCACCTCGGCTTCGTCGGTGTATGGCTCTACACGGTTGAGGTAGTACTTGAATCGATCCTCGGTCGTGAGATACGGGTAGTGTGGCTGGGAGAGGCTCACTTTGAGTACGACGGGGCTGTCGGGGCTCTCCCGATCGCGATGGTGGTCCAGGTACTTCTGCTCGATGAAGTTAATTGCTCCCTGGACCCGGTACTCGTCGGTGTTGTCCCTCCACCCGACGTCCCGGCTCCCGGTCCCCGCGCGCCGGACTTCCTTCGCGTCTGACCATTTGGCGCTCCCCGGTCTGTCCGACTCGACGACTTCGGGTGCATCCTCGACAGTCTCGACGTGACTCCCACCGTTCATGCCGATCAGATCCGTCCATCCCTGAGACTTGTCCGGGCCCCTGTGATGGAGTTTCCCTGCAGCCACCGTCTGGTATCCGTACTGTGCGAGTCGCCGCGACCAGGTCATCGATTCCGGTGGCAGGGTCTCCCCCCATGCTTCACAACCGCAGTTGCGGGGAAGTTGTCCCGACATCAGACACTGGCGCGCCGGCACGCACCGGGGCGACGGTGTGTACGCGTTTTCGAACACCACGCCAGTCTCGGCGAGTCGGTCGATGGTGGGCGTCCGGACCACCTCGTCGCCCGCGTACCCGAGGACATCCGGGCGGTGTTCGTCGTCCATCAGGAACAATACGTTCGGTCTGTCGGCCATGGCTCACAATCCCAATCAGGGCAAATAAATGCACCGTACCGCGGTCGGAATGCTGTCATCGGTAATTTGATATCTGGCGCAGACACACCCGAGATATGGACGTTCTGGTCACTGGCACGTACGGTCGGTGTGGGACGGCACTGATCGACCACCTCCACGAACACGACGACTACGAGTTTACGTACTACAACCGCTCGGACAGGCCGGACGACCACCCCTACGGCGGCTACGACACGGTCGTCGGCAACGTCACCGAGGCGGAGAAGCTTCTGGCGGCTTCCGAGGGCCACGACGCGATGGTCCACATGGCGGCCTATCCCTACACTGGCGGCGACTGGAACGACGTCTTCGAACCCAACATCGTCGGCATGTACAACGCTCTCGAGGCTGCCAGGCACCAGAAACTCGATAGCTTCGTCTTCCTCTCGACCAACCACGTCGTCGGGCTCTACGAATCTGAGCACTCGCCCGAACTCTACGAGCCGGGTTACGGGCTCGTCATCGACCATACGGCACCTGTACGACCGGACTCGTACTATGGAGCGTCAAAGAGTTTCGGCGAGGATCTGGGGCGATACTACGTCGAGGAACACGAGTACCCCAAGCAGTTTTATGCGCTACGGATCGGGTCGGTCAGAATGCCGGCCTACGACCACCCATACGGGGACGCCGAAGCCAGTGTCGAGGACGGCTCCTGCGAGCGCGGGAGCGACGCCTACCAGCGGTCCGTCGCCCGTCAGAAATGCATGTGGCAGTCCCGGCGGGACTTTGCCCACCAGGTCGAGTGCTGTCTCCGCGACGACAGCGTCGAGCACGAGGTCTTCTACGGCGTCAGCGACAACCAGCACCGCTGGTTCGACCTCGAGCACGCTCGCTCCATGATCGACTACAATCCGCGTGACGACGGTGCCGAGTGGGATGGACCGCCGAAGCCCAAGGTATAATAAACAGTCCTTTGAGCGTAGCACATGGCCGACGCACCTCCGAACGTGCTCGTTTTGATGAGCGACCAGCACAACTACCGCTGTCTGGGCTACCGCGACGATGTCGTCGGCGAACCAGTTTCGACGCCCACGTTCGACCGGCTCGCGACTGACGGGGTCGATTTCGACCAGGCCTACTGCCCGATGCCGAAATGTACGCCCTCCCGGATGTGCTTTCTCTCGGGGCGACGCGTCCCCCGGGCCGGTGCCTGGAACAACGGAAGCTGGCTCCGCCCCGAACTGGAGACCCTGCCCGAGGCGTTCGCCGATGCCGGCTACGAGACCTGTCTCGTCGGCAAGATGCACCTCGGCGGCGACCGCCAGTTCGGCGGCTTCGACCACCGCCCCTACGGCGACCTCCTCGGGGGCAACGGCCACCAGTACGACCCCGTCTCCCCCGAGGACCGCGTCCCCCCGACGACCGACCCGATTAACAACGAGAACGCCGGGATCACCGACTACCCCGAGAGCCAGCATCAAGAGCAGATCGTCGAGGAGGAGACGCTTGCCTTTCTCCGGGAGCACCGCCACCGGAGCGACGACCCCTGGTTTCTCTGTGCCTCGTTCAGCCGCCCCCACGATCCCTACACGACGCCGCCGCGTCACTTCGAGCGCCACGAGGGCGAGGTTCCCGATCCGAAAATCGGCCCGGAGGGCGACACCCTGGAGCATCCATCGGCGCGGCGCTACCGCGAGGGGTACACGGACGAGGACCCCGCGGTGACCGAGCAGGCCCGGGCAGCGTACTTCGCCAACGTCGACTACCTCGATGAGATCACGGGCGACCTGCTCGCCCTGCTCGAGCGTGACGGATTTCTTGAGAACACGATCGTCGTCTACCTGAGCGACCACGGCGACATGATCGGTGAACACGGGATGTGGCGCAAGAACATCTGGTTCGAGGGGTCGGTCCGCGTGCCGATGCTCCTCTCGCTGCCCGAGCACCGGGACGGTGCCGGGGGACCGACGGTCGAGACGCCGACCAGCCTGGTTGACCTCTACCCCACGCTCTGTGGGCTCTGTGGGGTCGACGCGCCCGACGGCCTCGACGGGACCGATCTCTCGGCCGCGATCCGGGCGGGCCGGGAGCCCGACCGCGGGCCGGTCGTCACGGACCAGTTCTCCGGAATGGACTACCGCATGGTGCGGGAGGGCGACTACAAGTACGTCCGCTTCCGGGACGACGACCCGGAGATACTGATCGACCTCGCGGAGGACCCACTGGAGCGTCACAACCTGGTGCCCGACGCGACCGGGGCGGACGCCGAGGCTCTGGAACGCCTGCGGTCGTTCGTCGACGATACCCTCGACTTCGAGGCCGTCATCGAACGACGCGAGCGCGACCGGGAGTTGGCGCGCGACCACCGGATCGGCGCCCCGACTGGAATCACTGGCAACGCCTACCGCCTCCGGACCGGCCAGATCGTCGACGCTGGAGTTGCAGTCACCAACCCGGACGTGCTCCTCGAACATCCAGAGCGAGTGCTGATCGATGACCCCGCCCGCGAGGACGGGGAGGGGAGCTAAGATGGCGTCCCCCAACGTGTTGCTCCTGCTGGGCGGCCAGCACAACCACCGCTCTCTCGGCCGCCGGGAGGACTCCCCGGTTTCGACGTCCGCCCTCGATTCGGTCGCAGCGGACGGGGTCGACTTCGAGCGGGCGTACGCGCCGGCGCCGTCCGGGACGCCCTCGCGGATCGGGCTGCTCACCGGGCGGACGGTTCCGAACGCGGGCGCCTGGGACCGACACAGCGTCCTCGATGCCGACCTCCCGACGCTCCCGGCGACGCTGTCGGCTGCGGGCTACGAAACCTGTCTCGTCGGCAGCGCCGGGTTCGGCGGCGACCGCCAGTTCGGCGGCTTCGACCACCGCCCCTACGGGGACCTGACGGGCACCGGCGGTCACCAGTACGACCCCCTGACGAACACCATGGCCCGGGGCTCGCCCGGCGCCGCCAGCGGCGCGGCCGGAAGCCGTCTGCGGGGGGAGTACAGTCACCGTTACGACCCGCTCCATCCCGGGCGAAAGGAGGCAGGGCCGGACCCCTGGCAGAGCCTGACCGCGGACGCCGGCGTCACGGACATCCCCGAGAGCCTCCATCAGGAGCGTATCGTCGAAGGGGAGACGACTGCGTTCCTCCGCGAGCACCGCTCGGAGGACCCGTGGTTTCTCTGTGCCTCCTTCAACAGCCCCCACTTCCCACTGACGGCGCCTCGTCGCCACATCGAGCGCTACGATGACGTCCCCGACCCCACGGTCGGTCCCGGGGTCGACGCCGACGACCACCCCCTGATCGCAGCCAAACGCGACGCCGACGGGGTCGCGGACCTCCCCGAACGCGAGACGGTCGATCCAAGCGACGAGGACTTGCTCCGGCGGGCCCGGGCAGCGTACTTCGCGTGTGTGTCCTACCTCGATGAGGTCGTCGGCGACCTGCTCCGGAGTTTGGAAGATGAGGGAATGCTCGAAAACACGATCGTCGTGTACGCGGGCGACCACGGCCAACTAGCTGGCGAGCATGGACTGTGGTGGGCCGGGACCTGGCACGAGGCCGCGCTCCGGGTCCCCATGCTACTCTCCGCACCCGGAGACGACGTGGGGCGAACGATCTCGACGCCGGTGAGCCTGCTAGATCTCTACCCAACGATCTGTAGGCTCTGTGGCGTCGACCCACCCGACGGCCTCGATGGGACTGACCTCTCGGCCGCGACCCGGGGTGGCGACCCCGACCGTGGGCCGGTCGTCGCGGATTCCTTCTCGGAGACGTACGGCGAGGGGACGGAGTTCCGCGCGGTCGTCGATGCCGACGACAAGTACGTCCGGTTCCGGGACGCGCCCGACCGGCGTTTCGACCTCGCGGCGGATCCGGCGGAGACCCGGGATCTGTCTGGTGGGGACGGCGGGACGGAGGTCGCCCGACACGCCAGGGAACTGGATTTTTCCGAGGCACTCAAGCGCCGCGAGCGCGACCGTGCTGCTCGGACCGACTGCAAACTCGCGGTCAACCGGGGGACGACCGGAAACGCGTTCCTGCTTGACGACCGTCGGTTGCTGGATGCCGACGTGACTCTCTACAAGCCGGACGTTCTCGTGGAAGACCCGGAGGTGGTGTTCGAGGACTGGCCGGACGCGGAGTGAGCCGAAGTCACCGCCGTGTAATCGGGAGCCAGTCGCCGTCTGGCGTCGGCTTGTACCAGCAGTCACCGGCCGTGTCGTAGATGGTCGCATTGTGTCGATAGGCGTAGGTCGCATGGCCGTGCCACTGGCCGGTTTCTCCGGGGTCGCCCGCGTTCTCGCCCCGGCCGTCGAGGAGGGTGCGCGTGCCGCGGTCGACGACTGCTCGCCTGACGTCGGTGAACGTACAGCCGTCGACGCGGTTGTGCGCGCCCGTCACCTCGATGGCCGTGTCGACGTTGTCGAACGAGCAGTCGCTGACGGTGCTGTGGTCGCCGGAGAGAGCTACGCCTACTGCGCCGTCCATCGTCCAGTCCTGGAACTGGGAGTCGGCGACCCTGACGTGGTGGGCGTCGGCCCGAACGTCGACGCCGACTGCCCCGACGTCCGTGTCGGTCCGCTGATCGAACTGGCACTGTCCGACGACTGCGTGGCTGGCGCCGTCGAACGCGAGAGCGGTTTCGGCGACCCCGTGGAAGTCACACTGGTCGAACTCCGCTTTTTTGACGTCGCGTATGATGACGCCACCGCCATCGGTGTTCAGGAATTTCGACGCGTAAAACTGGGGTTTGTTCGAGGACCGGTGCTCGACGTGCCAGTCGCCGTTCTCGATGAAGATGCACTGGATCACGTTGTACGCGTTTGACTTTCCTTCAAGATGAAGCCCGGTCCCATACTGCTGTACAAACAGTCGCTCGAACTGATACTGGTCGCAGTCCTCGACGACCACCCCGGCGGCGTCGCCGTCCGCGCCAGGTCCGTAGAGATAGAGGTCTCGCAACTCGCCGTAGTGTTTTTTTGCTGTGTTAGTGTTGATTGCGACCGCCGGAAGGTCACTCCCGACATCGAGTTTTGTCCCGCCGGATCCCTCGCCCTCGAAGTTCCCGACAGCGCCGGTCCCGCGGGTCTCACCCTCGATCACGACGTTGTTCCGGTCTATCTCCAGGGTCGCCCCGATGTCGTAGCTGCCGACGGTCAGCCCGACCGCGCCGCCGTCGTCGAGCCGGTCGACCGCAGCGCGCAACACCGCGTGAGACGTCGGCGCTTCGACCGTCTCGCCGTTCCGAGTGAGGGCTCGATAGCATCCGTCGGACGTGGTCGTCACACGGACGGATTCGAGGCCGCCCGGGTACTGTCGACCCTCGCCTTTTGAGTGTGACACAGTGTCGGCTTCCGGTACTCGGTCGTCGTCACTCGGTGGCATGAACTACCGTTATCGACGAAGGGGCTAATACTGTCGGACGGACGATGTATGATATACTGTCGGACAGAAGTATTGATAATTCGAAGGCCCCCCGTCCCGGGGGTTCGATTATCACTGTCTCTGTCCGACAGTATACTACACGCGTGGCAATCTGGAGTCGTACGCCGAACGCCTCCGTGAGACCGGCCGGGAGGAGCACGCCGAGACATTGGAGCGTACCCGGGGAATCGTCGAGCAGTCCGTCGAGACCTACACTATCGGACGGGGGGATTGAGACTGTCGGATGGCCTGTTGCACGGTTTCGAAATCAACTCAGACGTGTCGGTCAGTGATCACTGTTGGCGTAGAATAGTCACTTTTACTAGATTAGAGGCCGGGTTGATTAAAAAAATCAATAGATATTAGTGTTTATAATGCACATTATATACCATGGCTGGTTCTACGACCATCCTGCACGTTGATGACGACCCCTCGTTTGCGGATTTGACGAGGACCTTTCTCGAACGTGAGAACGACCGGTTCGCCGTCGAGACAGCGACCAGTGCCAACGTGGGACTGGAGCGCATCGGTGATCGTCAGCCCGATTGTGTCGTCTCGGATTACAACATGCCCGGCATGGATGGCCTGGAGTTCCTACAGACCGTTCGAGAAACCCATCCCGACCTCCCGTTCATTCTGTTCACCGGCAAGGGTAGCGAGGAAGTCGCCAGCGATGCCATCGCCGCCGGTGTTACCGACTACATCCAGAAAGGCGCCGGGTCCGAACGGTATGAACTGTTAGCAAACCGTATCGAAAACGCCGTCCGGTCACGGCGCGAAGCCCAACGTGCCGACAGACAGGAACAACTGATGCGTCTCACCGAGTTTGCCGGTGATACCGGTGGCTTCGAAATAGACGTGGATACCGGCGAAGTTCTTCTGACCGATGGAACCCGCCGCCTTGTTGGCTTATCTGACGGTGCTGACCTCCCCCTGGAGGACGGAATAGAGCTTTATCATCCCGATGATCGGGCGGATATTCGGCAAAGTATAAACCGGGCAGTCCAGACTGGTGAACAGACGCGTGGCACCTGGCGGCTCCAAGCGCTGGACGGCAACGAACGGCTTGTGGAAGTGACGTTCACTCCAAGCGCGCCAGATGGCGATTCAGCCACACTCCGGGGTGCCATCCACGACGTGACCGACCGTCGGGAACGTCAGCAGGAACTCCGACAACTCCGAGAAGCTATCGACAACGCGAACGTCCCGATCACGCTCGCTGACCCCTCACAGGAGGATGATCCGCTGGTCTATGTCAACGATGGCTTCGAGGAGATGACCGGCTATCCGCCCGAGGAGACGCTCGGACGTAACTGTCGGTTCCTCCAAGGCGAGGATACGGACCCGGAAAAGGTTGCCGCGCTTCGTGAAGCTATTGATAATGAGGAGACCATCTCCGTCGAACTGCGCAACTACCGGAAGGACGGCACCGAGTTCTGGAATCGTCTGACCATCAGCCCAATCTACGACGACGATGGCAATCTCATCCGGTATCTCGGGACTCAGCAGGATGTCACCGAGCGAAAAGAGCGTGAACGGGAGCTCAGGGCCGAACGGCGGTTCATCGAGCAGTCACTCGATACCCTACAGGACCTGTTTTATGTACTCGACACGGACGGCACCCTCCGACGGTGGAACAACCAGGTTCCTGAGGTCACGGGCTACGCTGAACAGGACCTGGCCGATACGCAAGCGATCGAACTCTTCCCCGAGGACGAACGCGAGACCATCGCCGATGCCATCGCAACGACGCTGGCGGACGGACGGGCCACAGTCGAAGCCGACCTGCGTACCGCCGACGGCGAGCGTCTCCCCTGTGAGTTCACCGGCGCACAGCTGACAGATGAGGACGGGACCGTGACCGGCCTGGTCGGAGTCGGTCGGGGCCTGACCGAGCGCCGGCGGCGCGAGCAGAAACTTGAGCTCGTAGAAACGCTGTTCGAGCACACTGAGGAGTGTCAGTTCATCGTCGATGTCGCGGATGGCGGGTTCGAACTCCGCCACGCAAACCAGTATTACAAACGGACCGTCGGGCTGGCTGCCAACGCCCCAGTCACAGGTCAGACGCCGGTTGAACTGTTCGGAGAGACCGGCGGACAACACGTCCTTGAGCGGTATCGACAGTGTGTGGAGACACAGGACTCGATTAC
>JBDGQL010000019.1:0-10137 GCA_042219105.1 Karumarchaeum halophilus (SeqCode)
TATACTGTCGGCTGTACGTTCGTGATGAGAAACAGCACCGAATCTTTATCAAACACGGAGTCTTCTATGGCCCAGCATGGACGTTTCCGAAGCGAGCCAGCGGTGCCAGGACGCCATCGACACCCTGGAGGAGACTATCATCGCCGACCGGGCGTTCTTCGAGGACCTCCTGGTGGGGTTGCTCGCGGGCGGTCACGCCCTCATCGAGGACGTCCCCGGGACGGGAAAGACGCTCACGGCCCGCTCGATGTCCACGGTGCTGGGGCTGTCCTTTTCGCGGATCCAGCTCACGCCGGACCTCCTGCCGGCGGACGTCACCGGCACGCAGGTGTTCGACCAGCGCGACCGCGTCTTCGAGTTCCGGAAGGGGCCCCTGTTCGCGAACGTCGTTCTGGCCGACGAACTCAACCGCGCGCCACCCAAAACCCAGGCGGCACTCCTGGAGGCGATGGAAGAAACCCAGGTCACCGTCGAGGGCGAAACCCACGTCCTCCCGAATCCGTTTTTCGTGGTTGCGACCCAAAACCCCATCGAGCAGGGTGGAACCTTCGAGCTTCCCGAGGCACAGAAGGACCGGTTCCTGGTGAAGACGGAGATCGGGTATCCCGACCGTGACGGCGAGCGGACGCTTCTGGATCGCCGGTTCGCCCGCTCGGAGGCGACGCCGACTGTCGACAGTCTGCTCGAACCCCACGAAGTGCTCGAACTGCGGGACGTGACGGAGACGGTCGACGTCGAGGGCGACCTCCGGGAGTTCATGCTCGACATCGCCCGGGAGACGCGCTCGGAGTACCGCGTCCGGACGGGCGTCTCGCCGCGTGGCACCCAGCGCCTGCTGGAGGCGAGCCGGGCCTACGCGGCGATGGCGGGCCGGAGCTACGTCGTCCCCGACGACGTCACGCGGGTTGCCGAATCGGTCCTCGCCCACCGGATCGTGCTCACCTCCGAGGCCGCCGTCCAGGAGGTCGAGAAGGGGGAGATCGTCCAGGACGTTCTGGAGGAGGTCCCTGTGCCGACGGTCACGACCTGATAAGGACGGATGTAACTGTTTTCGTCGCGCGCTCGCCGAGTCGGCGGATATCGGCCGAATCCGCCGGCCTCACGCGAGCGCATCCGTAAGGACTTAGATCCGTCCTTATGACCAGCCGCCATGGACGGAACCCGGAGCCGCTGGGTGGCCCTGGCAGTTCTCGCGGTGCTGATGGTGATGCTCGTCGCCGCGGCCGCGGCGCCCCTCTTCGAACAGCAGGAGGCTGCCGGCGGGCCCATGCCCATAGAGCCCCCCCAGGACGCCGAGACGGAGGAGAACGAACCCGACGTCCCGATCCCGCCCGACGGCCTCCTGCTCGCGGTTTTCATGTTCGTCGTGATCGCCGTCGTCGCCCAGTTCGTCGCCGATCCCTGGGAGACGCTCAAGAGTGCGATCACCTTCGCCGCGATCGCAGGAGGGATCCTCATGCTCGCGTACGTCGTCCTCCAGTTCGTGTCGCCCTCGCTCATGGAACCCGAGCAGTCCGGAGGGCAAAACGGCAGCCCGCAATTGTCAGACCCTCCGAATGGATCCCTCGGAGCAGGCGAGGGAAGCGGTGACCCGCTCGTGCTCCCCGACGATCCGCTCGGGCTCCCGGGCGAAGACGTTGCCGTGATTGTGCTCATCGCTGGGGTTCTGGGGGCCGCCGCGTTGCTGGCCGCCACGTTGCTGGCCCGGCGGACTGGGGGCATCCAGTCGATCCTCGGGCTGGAGGGCGAAGAGGGAGACGCCGGGGAGCTACAGTCCGATCTCGGCGCGGTGGGCCGGGTCGCGGGTGATGCGGCCGACGACGTCGAGGCCGCGTCCACGGCCGAGGCGGCGGACAACGCCATCTACCGGGCCTGGAGCGAGATGGTCGCCCTGCTGGACGCCCCGGATCCACGGTCCGGGACTCCCCGGGAGTTCGCGACGGCCGCCGTCGACGCCGGGATGAACCCCCACCAGGTGGATGTCCTCACTCGGACCTTCGAGGAGGTCCGCTACGGCGACGCCGCGCTCTCCGAGGAGCGCCGCGAGCGAGCCATCGAAGCCCTCCGGCGCATCGAGGACACGTATGGCGACGGTGAGGCCGACGGGTTCGCGACCTCGAACCGCGACCGATCCGGCTGGGGAGCAGGCGAAGACACCGGGACGGGTGATCACCGATGAAAGAGCGGACGCGCCGACTCGTGGCCGCTATCGGCGTCGTCGCGGCCGCGGGCGGCGTCGCCGCGCTCGCCGTGACGCGGGGGACCGGCGGCTCCCTTCTGCGGGCCATCGTCTACGTCGTCGGCGGATTCGTGGGGGTGTCGATGAGCCTCGTCATCTACCGGGAGTGGCTGCCCAATCCGGGGATCGATCCGCCGCCGGTCGAGCAGGCGATCGAACAGCCGGCGCCCGGCGACGCGTTCGACCGCACCCTCGCGCAGTTCGACGGCGAGGGCCCCGTGTTCCTTCCCGACCGGAACGCCATCCACAACCGGTTGCGCGATTTCGCGACCGGGATCCTCACGCGCCGGGGCTACGCCAGCGAGGAGGCCACCCGCGCGATCGAGGCCGGCGAGTGGCCCGACGACGAGGCCGTCTCCGCGTTCCTGCAGAACCCGAACACGGCGTTCGGCCAGTCCTGGAGGGACCGGATCAGGAAGCTTATCGGGTTCGGGGGGGGACCGGCCCACTTCCAGTGGCTCGTTCGCCGGACGGTCGAGGACCTGGCGTCACGCTCGACGGTCGTCGACATCGGGGACGCGGAGACGGAGATCGTTCTCGGCACCGGCGACGGCGGGGGGGCTGTGGGAGGGGTGGTCGAACAAGCGGACGCCACCCGGACCACCCGCGACGTCGACGTGACCACCGGGGGCATCGGGGCCGTCCGGACCGGACGCCTGCGGGCGGTCGTCCCCGTCGCGCTCGCGTTCGTCGGGTTCGGATTCGCCCTCCAGAAGGCCGCGGTCGTCCTCGCGGGGGCCGTCGCGCTCGGGTTTGCCGCCTACGTCATCGCCATGTCGGTTCCCCCGTCGTCGCTTTCGGTCGAGCGATCGGTCAACGACGCCCACCCGACACCCGGCGACGTCGTCGAGGTCACGACCACGATCCACAACGAGGGCGACCAGGTCGTCCCCGACCTCCGCGTGATAGACGGCGTGCCCGGGGGGCTGTCGGTGACCGAGGGCTCGCCCCGCTATGGGACGGCGCTTCGCCCGGGGGAGTCGGCGTCGTTCACCTACTCCGTGACCGCCAGGCGAGGAGTCCACGAGTTCGACCCCGCGTACGTCGTTTTGCGCGACTTCGCGGGCGCGAGCGTGCGAACCGACCTCGTTCCCGGACGAGAGGGGGAAGACGCGTCGCTGACCTGCGTGCCGGAACTGGCGGCACTGCCGATCCCGGTGCCGCTGTACCCACAGACCGGGGAGTACCTCGGTCGGATCCCTGCGGGCGGCGGCGAGGGGGTCGAGTTCCACTCGACGCGGGAGTACCGTCCCGGCGACTCGACGGCCCGGATCGACTGGAAACACCTCGCGGCCTCGGCCGACGACGAACTCACCACGGTCCGGTACCGCGAGGAGCGCGCCGCGACGGTCGTGATGGCCATCGACGCCGACGCCGAAGCGTACCTCGCGTCGGGGCCGGACGAACCGGGCGCGGTCGAGCGGTCGGTCACCGCGGCCGGCCGGCTGTTCGGATCGCTCCAGGACACGGGAGACCGGGTGGGCTTCGCCGCGTTCGGCCCGCGACCGTCCTGGATCGACCCCGACGCGGGCCTCGACCATCGAGCCCGCGTCGAGCGGGCGCTGGCGACCGACGACGCGTTCCCGCCAACGCCACCCGAGGAAGACGCCTCCGACGGACGCTGGGTCCGGGCGTTCCACCGGCGGTTCCCCGCAGAGTCACAGGTGATCCTGCTGTCGCCGCTGTGTAGCCAGCGCTCCCGCTTTCTCGTCCGCCAGCTCCGGGGGTACGGCCACCCCGTCACGATCATCAGCCCGGACCCGACCGTCGACGAAACTGTCGGCCAGCGGCTGGCCCGGGTCGAGCGCCGGATGCTCATCGAGGCGTTGCGCGAGACGGGCGTGCGCGTGATCGACTGGGGCTCCGATGAGGAACTCGGGGTGGCCGTCGGACGGGCCGACGCGAGGTGGTCGCAGTGAGCGCCGCTGGCGAGCGGTTTACCCACCGCCCGGGGAGCGTTCGCAACGCGGCGGCGCTGCTCTTTGCCCTGATCACGACGGGGTTCGCGGGCCCGACGTCCTCGATTGCGCTTCTCGTCTGTGCCACCGGCGTCGTCGGGCAGGTCGTCGGCCTCACGAGGGGCGACCGCCGGATCGCCGGGGGCGGCTCGCTGGCTCTCCTGGGCGGTGTCTTCGCCGCGGGCGCGCTTGGCGCCCCGCCCGTGCGGCTTCTGCCGGGGGTCGCCACCGCGATCATCGCGTGGGATCTCGGGATGAGCGGGTTCGCGGCCCGGGAGGAACTCGGCGACGGGCGGGTCGAGCGCGCCGAACTGCTCCAGGTCGCGACCGCGACTGTCGTCGGGGGTGTGGTTTCGGCCGGTGCGTACGTCTTCTACCGGACGGTCACCTTCGACGTCTCGCTGCTTGCGGTCTTCCTCCTGCTGGTGGCGGCCACCGCGCTGGGGTTGGCACTACGGGAGTGACCCGTTCCCGGAAGCGAAGGCGCTTTGTGGCAAGTCCTGGAACATGTGTGTATGCAAGGCGGCGACGGTGGCGACATGACGCTGGCGTTCGAGCTCTCGGCGCTACAGGCGCTCGGGGACCCGAACGCCGTGTTCAACGAGGCGCGGCGCTGGAGCGAGTACGTCGGGGTCGTCTCCGAGGAACCGACCTACGTCGTGACGAACTTCACGCGCAAGCGCCGGATCCGCCAGGACTTCTTCTCCGGACCGAAGGGGAAAGGCGAGAGCCTGTCGAGCGTCCGCGAGCAGTTCGGCACCGATCGACACGTCTTCATCGGAACCACCCAGGAGGACAGGGAACTCGCAGCGGACCACGACTGGGAGTACCTCGACGTCGAGGACGCCGCCGAGGCGGCGGGGTGGGAACTCGGCGGGGAGTCGGAGACGGAGTCGATTCCGGACGACGGCGGCCGCGACGACTGGCCGTGATCGCCCCCATTTAATACCTTCGAGCGTCCCGGTTCGGACATGGCACTCGACATCGGGCAGGCGTTGCGTGATGGGTTCGATGGGGTGAGTGCACGGAACGGACTCGTTCTGGCGACCGTTTTCGTGGCGTTCGGCCTGGTGAACACCACCATCAGGCATTCCCTGACCCGTGTCTCCACCGGAAGTGTTCTCGACGACTTCTCCGAGAACCCCCCGCCACTGGAGGATACCGATCTCACCACCGAGGAGTATCAGAATCTGATCGCGGACTTTCGTGAGTCCGTCACGGAGGCAACGCCACTCGCGTATCTCGATTCGCTGTCCGTCTCGGAGCTGATCCTGGCTGCGCTCGTGCTCGTTGTCGTCGGAGAGGCGATCCGGATCGTCGCGATCCGGACGTTCGTGAGTCCGGAAACCGGATCGATTTCGGGGGACCTGGTGACCCGGAACCTCCCCCTGGCCGTCCTGAACAGCGTCGTCGGTCTGATCGTCGCCGGACTCCTGATCGTAGTTGGGTTAGTGTTTCTGTTGATCCCGGGTGTTTTTATTGCGGTCTCACTTCTCTTTGTCCGCCAAGAGATTTCCGTCGAGGACAAGAACGTCATCGAGGCGCTGTCGGGAAGCTGGAGCCTCGCGTCGGGCAACCGGATCAGGCTGTTCGCTCTGCTCGTCGTCCTGGTGTTGATCGCGCAGATCGTATCGCTCGCGATCGGCCTGTTCGGGAGTTCGGCACCCGTGGCGCTGCTCAACGCCGTCGTCGCCTCGGTCATCCTCGCGTACACCGTCGCCGTCGTCTCGGAGGCGTACAACCAGCTGCGGACGGAACGCGTGGTCGCCGCCCGCGGAACCATGGAAAACGAGAAAACCGACGAGTTCGCCGACATCGACGACGAGTTACTCCCATAATCCGGCGGGGCTTTTTTACCCGATCCGATCCGCGGGGCTTATGACCGCCAGTTTCTAACTGTCATTGATGCCGGACCCTCGCGTCCCGGGCGAGCGCGACCGCATCGAGTTGCCCTGCGGGGAGTCGGTGTACCCGGGGGCGCTCGATCTGGGCACCCGGGAACTGTCCTGTGACTGTGGCGACACCCACGCGGTCGTCGCCGACGTCCACCCACCGGAGCGGTTTCTGCCCGCCTTTCTCGTGGAGGCGCTCCGCGAGACCGTCGCCACCGACGACGAGTTTGACTCCTTCGGGACGGCCCATCTCATAGGGCTCACGCTGGAGGAGTTCCCCGGCGAGGTGGTCAGCTACGACGCCAGCGACGACGGCGACGTGGGCTACGGCCTGGTCTGGGTGTCCACCTTCGACGCCCGGCGGCTCCACGAGGCGATCGTCGAACTCGTGATCGAACTCATGGAGCACGCGGTGAGTCACGCCGACGACGCCGCAATGAGCGAGTTCGAGGAGTCGATGCTCCAGTTCGACGTGTCGGCGTTCGTCGAGCAGTACCGGAACGAGCGCGAGACCGAGGCCGACGACGTTCCCGGCTACTCGCGGGGGTAGGGCGCGGTTGCTCTCGCGGCGGCTCCCGGCCGGTGAGTTTCGAATTTCGAAATCTGTCTTCGAGGCTCGCATCATATCGTGTCTCTTATTACGATGTGCAGGCTCGGGTAGCACAGTATGAGTAACACCGAAGACCGGACGATCCTCCTCATTGGGAGTGGGCCGATCCAGATCGGACAGGCGGCCGAGTTCGACTACTCCGGCGCGCAGGCCTGCCGGGCGCTCCAGGAAGAGGGCGCCCGAGTCGTTCTCGTCAACTCCAATCCCGCGACGATCATGACGGACCCGGAGATGGCCGACAAGGTGTATCTCGAACCCATCACCACCGAGGCCATCGCGGAGGTCATCCGGACCGAACAGCCCGACGGCGTGATCGCCGGCCTGGGCGGACAGACGGGGCTCAACGTCACGGCCGAACTCGCGGAGGAAGGCGTCCTCGAGGAGTACGATGTCGACGTGATGGGCACGCCTCTCGACACCATCTACGCCACGGAGGACCGCGACCAGTTCCGCCGGCGCATGGAGTCTATCGGCGAGCCGGTCCCCAAGTCGACGACGATCGTCCTCGATGAGGAGGAGTCCGTGGCCCAACTCAGGACGGATGACCTCCGTGACCGCGTCGAGGATGCCGTCGAGGCGGTCGGCGGGCTTCCCGTCATCATGCGCACGACCTACACGCTGGGCGGGGCGGGATCGGGCGTCATCGGCGAGATGGACGAACTCGTCGAGCGCGTCCGCCAGGGACTGCGCCTCTCGCGCAACGACGAGGTGATGATCACCGAGTCCATCGACGGCTGGGTCGAACTCGAATACGAGGTGATGCGGGACGCCGACGACTCCTGCATCATCATCTGCAACATGGAGAACATCGACCCGATGGGCATCCACACGGGCGAGTCGACGGTCGTCACGCCCTCCCAGGTCATCCCCGACGAGGGCCACCAGGAGATGCGCAACTCGGCGCTGAAGGTGATCCGCGAACTCGGCATCCAGGGGGGCTGTAACATCCAGCACGCCTGGCGTGATGACGGCACGCCCGGCGGGGAGTATCGCGTCGTCGAGGTCAACCCCCGGGTGTCCCGATCCTCCGCGCTGGCCTCGAAGGCGACGGGGTACCCGATCGCCCGCGTCACCGCGAAGGTCGCTCTCGGCAAGCGGTTACACGAGATCGAAAACGAGATCACCGGCGAGACCACCGCCGCCTTCGAGCCGGCGATCGACTACGTGGTGACCAAAGTTCCGAGATGGCCCATCGACAAGTTCCCCGAGACGGACTTCACCATCGACACCGCGATGAAGTCCACGGGCGAGGCGATGTCGATCGGCCGCACCTTCGAGGAGTCGCTTCTGAAGGCGCTTCGCTCGACGGAGTACGAACCTGCCGTCGACTGGCCGGACCTGACCGGCGCCGAACTCGAGACGGAGTATCTCGAACGCCCCTCGCCGGACCGTCCCTACGCCATGTTCGAGGCGTTCCACCGTGGGTACACCGTCGAGGAGGTCGTCGACCTGACGGACATCGAGCGCTGGTACGTGGAGCGGTTCAAACGCATCGCGGAGGCCGCGCGGACCGGCCAAGACGGCGATTTCGAGACCGCGGCCGACGTCGGCTTCACCGATCAGGAGATTGCCGCGATGGCGGCCCCCGACGCCGAGACCACGACGGAAGACGTCGCTCGTGCCGACGGGAACGGCGTCTCCGTCGCGGAGCATCGCAGCGGCGTCTGGCCCCGTGGGGACGCCCCCGGCGTGGACGTCGAGGAGGTGGAGGCGGAGGCGCCCGACCGCACGTACAAGCAGGTCGACACCTGCGCCGGCGAGTTCGCAGCCTCGACGCCGTACTACTACTCCGCGCGCGAACCCGGGATCGGGGTGAGCCGCGACGAGGTCCAGACCGACACCGACGCCGAGTCCGTCGTCATCGTCGGCGCCGGCCCGATCCGGATCGGCCAGGGCGTGGAGTTCGACTACTGCACCGTCCACGCCATCCGCGCGCTGCGCGAGGAGGGCGTCAACGCCCACGTCATCAACAACAATCCCGAGACGGTGTCGACGGACTACGACACCAGCGATGGCCTGTTCTTCGAGCCCATAACAGCCGAAGAGGTCGCGGACGTCATCGAGGAGACCGAAGCCGACGGCGTGATGGTGCAGTTCGGCGGCCAGACCTCCGTCAACGTCGGCCACCCCCTGGAGGAGGAGATCGAGCGCCGCGGCCTGGACTGTGAGCTGATGGGCACTTCCGTCGACGCGATGGACCTCGCGGAGAACCGCGACCGGTTCAACGCGCTGATGGACAAACACGGGATCTCCCAGCCGGAGGGCGGCTCCGCGACGAGCGAGGACGGAGCCCTCGATCTGGCCCACGAGATCGGGTATCCCGTGCTCGTTCGCCCCTCCTACGTGCTCGGCGGGCGCGCGATGGACGTGGTGTACAGCGACGACGAGCTGAAGACCTACATGGAGGAGGCGGTTCGGGTGTCCCCGGATCACCCAATCTTGATCGACGAGTTCCTCGAAAACGCGGTCGAACTCGACGTGGACGCCGTCTCCGACGGCGAGGGCGTCCTCATCGGCGGGATCATGGAGCACGTCGAGTCCGCAGGCGTCCACTCCGGCGACTCGGCCTGCGTCATCCCGCCGCGGTCGCTCGGGCGCGAGGTGAACCGGGAGGTGCGAGACGTCGTCGAGAAGATCGCTCGCGAACTCGACACGGTGGGCCTGCTGAACGTCCAGCTCGCCGTCAAAGACAAGGAGGTGTACGTGCTGGAGGCGAACCCGCGTTCCTCTCGTACCGTGCCCTTCGTCTCGAAGACCACGGGCGTCCCGATCGCGAAGGTCGCGGCGAAGGTGATGCTCGGCGAATCACTCGACGATCTGGATGTCCAAGAGCAGGTGCCCGAACAACATAGCTTCAAGGAGGTCGTCCTGCCCTTCGATCGCCTGCCGGACTCCGATCCGCGGCTGGGCCCGGAGATGAAGTCCACGGGCGAGGTCATGGGCACCGCAACGAGCATCCCGAGAGCTTACGACAAGGCACAGGACGCCACGGGCAAGCCGATTCCGGAGGGCGGGACGGCGGTGATCGACCTGTCGGCGGATGAGTTCCCGCCGGCCCACAGCGAGGCCGGCCGGCTGTTGATCGACGGCTACGAGGAGTTCTTCGACGTCGTCGGCTTCGACTCCGAGGAGGCGTTCGTCGACGCCATCAGGGCCGGCGAGATCGACCTGATCGTCTCCCGGCAGCGCCGTCCCCTCACCGTCGCCGTCGAGGAGGACGTCACCTACGTCTCCACCTACCCGAGCGCGACGGACACGGTGGAGGCGCTGCGCGCGAAGGACGAACCTCTCGATGTGGTGGCCGTGGGCGATCGCCCGAAGCGCGACGAGTACTGGGGCCAGCCCAAGCGGGAGTAATACTGTCGGCTGTACGTTCGTGGAGGAATTCGTCACCTCAGGGTAGCGAATATCTCCATCGAGTCACAGCCGACAGTATAA
>JBDGQL010000117.1:0-10128 GCA_042219105.1 Karumarchaeum halophilus (SeqCode)
TCCCGGGTCTGGTCGGAGAAGGTGACCGCGGCGACGGTCACGTCCGCGGAGTCGGTGACAGCACTGCCGCCTTCGGTGTAGGGAGCGTCGTTACTGCCGCCGGTGTCGACAAAGTCGTAGGATTGGTTGCTGTTATCGTCGCGATGTGGCATCGCGAACAGCGTCTGGGTTTCCTCGAGTTGTTCATTGAGGTTGACAGTGACGTCTTGGTGTGTCCCCGGAGCGAGATAATCAGAGACGCCGACGACGCTGCCCACCGCATCGTTCTGGAGCGTGTCGTCGTGCATCGTGACGAACCCGCCGTCGTCCATGCGGACGGAGTCGACGGTGACGGACGTTCCGTCGGTGGTCTGCGGGTTGAACGTGACTGAAGCGGCCGGCGGCTGTTCGGTCGTGACGGAGCCGTTCATCGGGGAGTGGACGGTGCAGACGTAATCGTCGAGTTCGTCCGCCAGATCCTGGGTGAGCGTGAACGCTGCCGTATCGCCGTCGTCGACCCAGCTGACGTTCGCGTCGTCCTCGAACAATCCGGTCCCGCTCTGTGTCAGCAGCGGGCTGTCGTTTGCGTCCCGGAACGCTAACGGGTGGGTATCCCAGCCGTTGTTCTCGAACAAATAACGAGTGCCGACCTGAAGCGTGAGGGTCGGATTATCGACGCCAGTCGAGGCAACGTCCTCGTCACCGTCGACGCCTGTCACTTCCCACGCGCTAAAACCGACGTTATTCATCGTTACGGTCACGTCATGAGACTGTCCCGCGACCTGTCCGATCCCCATGCCGGCCGCTGCGGCGAGGCCGGTTCCCAATCCGATCAGTACTCGTCGTCGCCGTGGATCACTAACGCCGTTACCGCTGCCTTGGAAAAACTGCTCTCGCATATGATCTACCACGGATTATTGACTAATAAAACCGCGGCGTGATAGAACAAGTCACTTATTAATTAAGGTATGTCTTCCTGGAACAAGCCCGGCTGGATATGTACTGCCGGACGGAACGTTCGATACTCTCAGCCGGGACCGTTCCCCGATGGGATGTATCATCGCTTCCGTCCGACGGTATATCAGTCGCCGCCGAACTGGACGAGCAGTTCCTCGGCGGTGAGCGCGTAGACGGACATCTCCCGGCCCTTGGCGGAGTACCAGACGTCCACCGGCTCGACGAGGTTCGCCTCGAGGAGTCGCTCGATGTGGTACTGTGCGTTCTGCATGGAGGTTCCGACGGCCTCCGCGATCTCCGAAACCGGCTTCGGTTCGTCGCCGAGAGTGCCCAGAATGGCCTGGGCAGTCTCCGAGGACAGCGTCCGGAGGACGTCACTCTGAGTGTCGCCGTCGACGGTGAGGTCGTTTCGCTCGCTCGGCGTGTGTTCGACGTGGGTCTGGCGTAGGTGGGTCGTTGACATCGTTGGCTCGTGTGTGATTAGATCGTGGTTGCGGTCGGGGTCATGGGATCGGCTGCTGTCGGGATCGACCACGCGCAGTCGTGCGGTCGCGCCCGGATGCAGTTGCAACCGACCTTATCGGTGGCTCCCCCCGGGCGAGACGATGACGGGCGGGCCGTCGCTCTGTCATCAATACGTGATTGTTGCGTGTCTTCCCTGTACGTGGAGGCTAGTAGTGAGCATCCGCTAGATGCGGGCAGTCTAGTTATCATAACGGAACCGCAGGTGGACGGACACGCCCACGCCTGGACGTGCTGGTCTGTCTCGGCGGTTCGTATTCGCCACCATCCGATTGTCGGAGTCAGACCAAGGGTCGCATCCGACACACCGGGTGACGCGGGGTTTCGTACCGATTAATATCTAAGGAATGAAATTTTTTGTGCTTGTGCTGTTCGGTGGAAAATTCGCTGCGTTCCGTTCGACAGTATAAAGAGTGGCGCGGGAGTAGGCACCCATGGGGGCCCGTAGCTAAGTCTGGTTACAGCGCCCGGCTCATACTGGTCGCGCACGTGCGCGAACATGGGTCACCGGGTGATCCCTCGGTTCAAATCCGAGTGGGCCCATATACTGTCGGACAGAGACATTGATAATCGAACCCCCGGGACGGGGGGCCTTCGAATTATCAATACTTCTGTCCGACAGTATATACGGGTCGACAGAACTGTTGATAGAATTAGCCTCCACCGTACCCGGCGAATATCTATCAGGACTTCTGTCGACCCGTATATTCGAACGACGCCGCCGGCCGCCGGTCACGCGGCGGCTTCGTAGGCAGAAATGAACGCGCGAGACTGATCTTTGACCCGTTCGGCAGCGTCCTCAAGGGCATCAAGAGGCTCCCGACCCTCCGTCTTGAGGGCCAGGATCGGGTCCGTCTGTCCGCCGGACTGTTCGGGGTTCATGTCGTAGGTCGCCGCGGAAACGCCCTCGGTCTCGAGCAGGGCGCCCTTGATCACGTTCATAAACGTGTGATCCTCCCCGGCGACCTCCATCTCGAGTTCGTCGTCAGTTTTGTCGATGACCCGAAGTTCCATGCACTGTGATGGGGCAAGGACGCGTTTCAACGTTTCGTATACGGGTCGACAGAAGTCCTGATAGATATTCGCCGGGTACGGTGGAGGCTAATTCTATCAACAGTTCTGTCGACCCGTATATCGCCATCCGACGCTCCCGTTCGGAGCCACCACACAACGCATAAACCGTTCTGGGCCAAGCAATAGCTATGACGGTCGTCCCCCCGTGGATCGGTCGCGCGGGGTTCGTCGTCGCGGCGGTCGGGATAGTCCTCGCCGTCCAGTGGCTCGACCGCCGCCGTGACTGGGGTCGACGGCGACGCGAGCGATTCGTTCTCGGCGTACCCTGGGGAACACTCCTGATCGCTGGCTTCGTCTTGGGGATCTACCTCTTCATCCAGGGCGGCCTCGAACACTGGCACCGACCTGCGGTGATTCCCTTCCGATCGTGGTCCTATCTCTACCCCCTCGGCACCCTCGCCTCCGGGTTCACCCACAGCGGTTCCGGGCACTTGACCGGGAACCTGATCGGGACGCTCGTGTTCGGGACGATCGCGGAGTACGCGTGGAGTCATTTCCCGCGGGACCGCGGCACGACGGTTGGCTCCTCGCTTCGCACGAACCCCTACGCCCGCGCGTTCCTCATCTTTCCGGCCGGCGTGATCGGCGTGGGAATCCTGACGGGCGTGTTCAGCCTCGGACCGACGATCGGGTTCTCCGGCGTCGTGTTCGCCCTCGGGGGCTTTGCGCTCACCAGGTTCCCGATCGGAACCGTCCTCGGATTACTCGCCTCCGACGCCGTGAGCCTCACGTACAACGCACTCCGGAACCCGGTGGCGACCGCGAGCAGGGGTCCCGGCTTCGGCGGGCCGTGGTGGGCGGGCATCTCGATCCAGGGGCACCTGCTCGGACTGCTCGTCGGCGTTGCCCTCGGCCTCCTCGTGTTCAGACGGCGGTCGACGCGCCCCGACGCGCTCCGACTCTGGGGCGGGGCCCTCCTGTTCGTGATCGGCGAGAACCTCTGGGCACTGTGGTGGTACCGGGGCGGCAACGAGTTCGTTCTCTTCCGGGCGCTCGGGATGGGGTTCGTGCTTCTGCTGTCCTTTCTGATCGCCGTCGCCCTGGTCGCGCGGGACCGCCGGATGCCGGCCTGGCTCACCCGCCGCCGTGCGAGCGGGGCGGGTGCAGCAGCCGTCGCGCTCGGTGGCGTGATTTGGTGGCTCGCCGGGGTCCCCGGATCGTCCCTCACGCTCCGGGCACCGGGCGGGAGCGTTCCGGTCGTCGCCGTGGGCTTCGCCGTTGCGTTCGCCGTTCTCGCCGTCGCCGCCACCCTCGCGAGAGAGCGACCGCTGTTCCCGGGCCGGAGCAGGCGCGAACTCGCTCAACTCGGGATTCTGATCCCGCTCGTGCTCACCGCCGCCGTCACCATCCCGACGAACCTCATGACCGTCGACGACGCGGAGTCACCCGGAAACACGACCATCGAGGTCCGCGATTACGATATCACGTACGCGGAGAACGTCCAGAACCAGATGGTGAACGTCGTGGACGTCTCGCTGCTGGGCGAGACGACCCAGGTGACCACTAGCGGGGTGATCGTCATCAGCGAGTCTCGCCACATCTGGAAGCGGACGATATCCACCGCTCGGCTGAAGTTCACCGGGCTGACCGCCGTCGAGGTCGGCGGCATAGGCTGGCGCCATCGGGTCTTCGCGCGCCGCAACGGGTGGTCCGCCGCGGGCGGCGGGGCGGCGTATCGCGTCTTCCTCCGGCGGGGCGGCGCCGACGAGTGGCGACTCGCGTACACCTCCGACCGGGCGGTGGCGAGTCCCAGGTTGCGAAACCGTAGCGTCGGGATCACACCGACCGAGGGGGGCTTCGCGGTCGAACTCCTCAACAACGAGTCCGCGGTCGCCTCCGGGCCGATACCCCGGAACAACGAATCGGTCACCCTCTCGGGCATCACGTTCGTCCACGAGGACAAGAACCTGTTCGCGACGTTCAACGGAACCCGGATCAAGGTGGGCAGCGAGGAATCGTACAACTGACCCCGGACTGCCCGGTCATAGGGTCGGTTGCAACTGTGTTCGGGTACGACCGCACGACCCCCGGTGGTCGCTCCCGACATGACAATATACACCCGGACACGAACCAGTCAACGTGATTTTCCCCTGATTGGGAGCAAGACATCGTGTTGACCGGAAATGAGCGATCCGTATGTTGATCTAACCGTGTCCGGGTGTATATGTACGCGCTGGACGCGGGCAGTGGCACCGAACGGTGGTCCTTCCAGACGGGTGTCTACGCGTCGAAGTAAGGGAACAAGTTATACACCCAGACACGAATCGTTCACCACGGGGGTTGATTGTTCCCGGTCAAAATGATGTCTCCCGGCCAAACAAGCCACAGTCACGTTGACTGGTTCGTGTCCGGGTGTATATTGCCAGTGAAGGCGTCTAGCGGACGCATGGAGATTGGTATCATCGGGGCAGGAAACATCGGAAGCACCATCGCCAAGCACTTCATCCAGTCGTCAAGGAGTGTGAAATCAAGCGCCGAGAGGGCGCGGCGCTTGCTCGTAGTTAGTTCTTTTATAACTGGCGCGTCTTTGAGCATCTCGGGAGACGGAAGGTCCGGTTTTGTGGACATACAAACACGTCCCTTCTCGTCTCCCTAACTGAATTTCGGAAATCAGACGCTCGTCCAGACGGCTATTTACGGAAACGGAAGCAGGCGACGGTGTGAGCTAATTACCGAACAGGGTTAACACCGTATGTATTAAGTGCCGGGGTACCAATACTACGATAGATATTTGCATGGCGACAATCCGGAACCCGTCCGATTTTGACGCCGAGTCCGTCGGTTCGGCGTCGAACGTCATGCTTCTCGCACCGTCGCCGGACAGCGCGGGGTCCGAGGTGTGCGCCGAACTCCTGTCCGTCCAGCGACCAAGCGAGGAGGATGTTCTCGCAGTTACTCTCGATGTCTCTCCAGACGAGTGGCTGGACAGGTGGGAACGAAACGTCGGTCCGGAGCGCCCGGCGAAAACGAGCTTCGTGACCGTGGACGACCAGACCCGGTCCGTGGCTGCTAGCGCCACTGCGGACAGCGCGCTTCCAGGGGGCATGCGCATCCACACCGCGTCGAGCCCGACCGATCTCACCGGGATCGGGGTGCGCATCTCCGAGCAACTCTCCGACTGGGACACCGACGACAATCGGACTATCGTGGACTTCGACTCGCTGACAGCGCTGCTTGAGTCAAACGAACAACAGAGCGTTTTCAAGTTCATCCACTTCCTCAGTGGCCGGATCACGACGGCGGACGCCCTCGCACACTACCATATGGACCCCGCCGCTCACGAGGACCAGGAGATCAAAACGTTCGAATCGGTGATGGACGCCGTTGTCGAGGTCGAGGAAGACGGGACGTGCTCGGTTTCCTCATGAATCGCGACCGGGCGGTCCTCGAGCGCGCACTCGAACGCGGGGAACAGGAGGGCGGCCCAATCGAGTTCAAGGAACGACTCGAAGAAGCGGTCCACCTCGTGGACGGCCGCAAGGAGAGTCTGGCCGCGCAGCTTCGCCATCGCGTCCTGTCGGGGGATGGCGAGGCCACATACGTTGTGGGCGTCACCGACGACGGCGGCATCGCGGGGATCGACCCGGCTGCCTTCTCCGAGTCGATGGATGTCCTCTCGCTTCTGTGTGAGGAGGCAGACGCACACATCGATGACGTGACGACCTGGGGCGTCGAGGGCGGCATCGTCGGGGTCGCGGAGGTACACGACGGGAGCGCCCTCGACATCGACGACGACCACATCGTCGTCGGCACGGCCGGCCACGTCGACCACGGAAAGTCGACGCTCGTCGGGACGCTCATCACCGGACGAGCAGACGACGGCGAGGGTGGCACCAGGTCGTACCTCGACGTGCGCCCCCACGAGATCGAGCGGGGGCTCTCCGCGGACCTCTCGTATGCAGTGTATGGCTTCGACGAGGAGGGGCCGGTCCGGATGGACAACCCCGACCGGAACGGTGACCGCGCCCAAGTCGTCGCGGAGGCCGACCGGCTAGTGTCCTTCGTCGACACGGTCGGCCACGGGCCCTGGCTGCGCACGACGATTCGCGGACTCCTCGGCGGGCGAATCGACTACGGCCTGCTCACTGTCGCGGCCGACGACGGCCCCACGGAGACGACCCGCGAGCACCTCGGCATCCTGCTTGCGACGGACCTCCCGACCATCGTCGCGATCACGAAGGTCGACCTCGTGGACGGAGAGCGCGCCGCCGCGGTCGAGCGCGAGGTCGAACGCCTGTTGCGGGAGGTCGGCAGGACGCCGCTCCGGATGGATCGCCACGGCGTCGGGGCGGCGATCGAGGAGATCAGCCCCGATGTTGTTCCGATCCTCCGTACCAGCGCCGTCTCCGGGGAAGGACTGGAGCGTCTCGATCGACTGTTCGGGGAACTCCCGAAGACGAACAGCGGCGAGGGCCGCTTCCGGATGTACGTCGACCGGAGCTACAGCGTCACGGGCGTCGGTGCCGTCGCCTCCGGAACGGTCGAGACCGGGCAGGTCGAGACGGGCGACGAACTCCTTCTCGGCCCGATGGCGGACGGCTCCTTCCGGGAAGTCAAGGCACGGTCGATCGAGATGCACCACCACCGCGTCGACCGCGCGAAGGCGGGTCGGATCGTCGGTATCGCCCTGAAGGGCGTCGACGAACCCGACCTCGAACGCGGGATGGCGTTGCTCCCCCGCGACGCCGATCCGACGCCGGTCCGGGAGTTCGAGGCAGAGGTGATGGTGCTCAACCACCCCACCCGGATCCGCGAGGGGTACGAACCCGTGGTCCATCTCGAGACGGTGAGCGAGGCGGCTACGTTTTACCCACACGAAGGCCGACTCCTGCCCGGCGACCGCGGGAACGCCCGGATCCGGTTCAAGTTCCGATCCTACATCGTCGAGGAGGGCAAGCGGTTCGTCTTCCGGGAGGGCCAGTCGAAGGGCGTCGGCACTGTCACCGACGTCACGCCGGCGGGGTAATATCCCACCGCTCGGGAATCCCCGTCCTCAGCGAGCGCCCGAATGGGCGCGAGCAGGGCGGGGAGGATGTCAATCCCGGGGAGCACGTCGATCCCGACCGGGTGCATGACACCCCGCTGACCGAGCTAGTTGATGCTTGACTTGGCATCAGGGCCTCTGTCGACCCGTATACTCTTCCCGGCGGAGCCGACTGACGACGAACTCCGTGTCGAGAGCAGCGAGGAACGGTCCAAGTCGCGGCCCTTGCTCCTTGCCAAAGAACAGCAGGTAGCCGGCGGCGAAAAACTCCCCAACCTCGATATCATTTCGCTTCGCCGTCTCGTAAATCTCGCCCTGGATCGTCTCACCCGGGTCGTCTTCGATGTTCTCTTGATCCACCCCGGCGACGAACGCCGCGAGTTCGTCCAGCGCAGTCTCGATGTCCGGGTCGAACGAAACCTTCGGAAGGGTTTCCTGCAGGCGGTAGTTGTACTCATTGTCCATGCGCTTGGCCCAGTTTCTGGCGCGCTCGACGCGCTCCATCGCGGCATCGATCTCTCGATCCGACGTTCCGGGGGTGACGTGGCCCTCCCTACGGGCCATCTGCAGGCGCAGGTTCCTGTCGTCGGTCATCCCCAGCACCGCGGCGAAGGTGTAGGGCAAGCGCACGCGCTCCTCGCGGACCTCCCCGACGACGAAGGGATATGCCCGGTCCGCGAAGGATCGTTCCCGTTCGGTGGTGTCGATCTCCTCGAAATACGTCGCCTCGAAGCGGTCGAACTCGTCGACGAGCTGGTCGATGCGTTCGAGGTCGAGGTCGCGCTGTCTGTTGGGGTCCTTCGCGAAGAAGTACCGCAGCACCTCGGGTTCGATCACCTCGAGTATCTCCGCGACGGTGACGACGTTGCCCGCCGAGGATGACAGCGCCTCGCCGTTCAGCGTGAACCACTCGTAGGTCATCGGGACGGGTGGCTCGATGTCGAGGACCTCGCGGGCGATCTCTCTCCCCGAGGGCCAGGATCCCTCGGCGTGGTCCTTGCCGAACGGTTCGAAATCGACGCCGAGGGCCTTCCAGCCGGCGGGCCACTCGAAACGCCAGGGGAGTTTGCCCTCCCGGAGGGTGGCCTCGCCCTCGTGGCCACAGCCCTCGACCGCCCTGTTTGCGGCCTCACCGCCCACGCAGGTATACGAGACGGTTCCGGCTTCGAGGTCCACGCTCCGCACGTCGGTGGTGAGCTGTCCACCGCAGTCGGCGCAGTTGGGCATGAACGGGACGTAGGACTCGTCGACGCCGTCCTGGTGGCGCCCCAGCACCTCCCGGGCGAGGTCGGCCTTCGAGAGGATCTCCCCCACGATGTCGTCGAACGCGCCCGACTCGTAGAGGTCGGTGGTGGAGACGATTTCGATCGACACGTCGACCATCTCGGCACTGTCTTCCAGAAGCGCGGTGAAGTGATCGCCATAGGAGTCGTGGCAGTCGCCGAAGGGATCGGGGATGTCAGTGTAGGGCACGCCGAGGTTGCGCCCGAGGACGCCGGCGTCGACGTCGCCGAGTTCGACGATCTCCCAGTCGGCGGTGGCGAGCCGCCGGGGAAGTTTGCGGAGGGCGTCCCTGTCGTCGGTCGTGAACACCTGGCGGACTTCGTGGCCCCGGGCACGGAGCACCTCCGCGACGAAGTAGCCCCGAACGATCTCGTTGAAGTGGCCGACGTGGGGGATGCCCGAGGGCGAGACGGCGCCCTTGATGACGACCGGCTCTGTGGGGTCGCGGGCCTCGATCTCGTCGGCGATCTCCTCGGCCCAGAAGGCGCGGTGGTCGTCCGTACCGGTCATGACTCGGGGGCGATCTCGGTCCCGTCGTGGTCGCCCGTCTCGATGGCTCGCCGGACAGCGTCGGCGTCGGTTCCGTCGAGGACGATCCCCCGAAGTCCGGATCGCTGGAGGAGTTTCGCGGCGAGCAGGTCCACCGGAGCGTTGCTCCCGGCCTCGATGTCGATCGAGCGGACCACGTCGACGAGTTCACCCGCAGTCATCTCCTCGAACTTCGTCGCCTCGCGTCCCGCCTCGTCCGTCGCCTTAGGATCGGCGTCGAACACGCCGGGAACGCTGGTTGCGTAGACGATCAGGTCGGCACCGACGGACTCGGCCAGGGCCGTCCCGACCGCGTCGGTGGTGTGGCCCGGGGCGGTGCCTCCCATGACGGCGACCTCGCCGCGCCGGAGCGCGATCTCGGCGGCCTCCAGACTCTCGGCGGGCGAGGGGGCAGCCGTCCCGCCCAGTGCCGCGATCAGCAGACGGGCGTTCAGCCTGGTCACGCTGATGCCGAGTTCGTCGAGTTCGATCTCGTTTGCGCCCAGGTCGCGGGCCGTTTCGATGTACTCGCGTGCGGTGGTTCCGCCACCGGCCACGACGCCGACCTCGTGGCCCGATTCGACAAGGTCCTCGACGACACCGGCGTAGGTCCCGACTCGGGCCGCATCGAGGTCCGGCGCGAGAACGCTCCCGCCAATGGAGACGACAACTCTCATTATCTCTGGGTAGCCGCGATCCGGTATTAAGAGTTGTCAAGCACCGAGAAACCCCCCGACTTGCCTCTCTGTCTCTTACCCATAACTCAACACTGGAGTATAAATTCAACATAATACCTTCGA
>JBDGQL010000168.1:0-2357 GCA_042219105.1 Karumarchaeum halophilus (SeqCode)
GGTATAGGGTCGGTTGGAACTGTGTACCGGGACGACCGCACGCGTCGTGCGGTCGATCCGGAAATGACTTACAACCGACCCTATAGTGTTAACTCTCGGACTCGTTTTCCGCTTCGTCCGGGGTTTCGAACTCGAAGTCGAGTTCGTCCTCGGCGTCGTCCGTCTGGGCGGTGAGTTCGACATCGCCGGCGGCGGGGAACGTCACCGTGACCCGGCCGTCAGCGTCGGTCGTGCCTACTGCCCGGTCGTTCAGGGAGACGGCCACGTTCTCGGCTGGTTCATCGTTCGCGAGAACCTGGACGGTGACCGTCTCCTTCGGGCCAGGTGTGCCTTCGACGACGACGATTGCCAGCTCCCGGTCGTCGTCGGCTGTCTCGCTGTCGTCGTCTTCGCCATCCCGGGGTTCGATCTCCTCCTCGAAGGAAAAGATATCACCCGACGAGCCGTCAATGGAGACTTTGGCTTCGCCGGTCAGGTTGGGGGCGTTCCGGAGTACGAACGCGAACTCGTAGGCGCCATCGTCCTCATCGACCTCCGAACTGGTGAGGGTCCAGTTCCCCTTACCGGACGAGAGTGTGCCACGTGCCGTTTCGAGGGCGGCGGCCTGGCTCACGGCGAGGGTGTCGGAACTGTCGCGTGGCCGCTCGAACTCGCGGGATCTCTCGCCGTCCTCGCTCTCGACCTTGATCGAGAGCCCGTTTTCGGTATCGAGCCGGACCTCGCCCTCGGACTCGCCGGTGAACTGCTCGAGGAGCGCCCTGGCACCGACACCGGTGACGCTACTCAGGTTCTCGACGGACTGGTTGAGAGCTGTCTGGTTGACGCCGGCAGCCCCGAGTTCAACTGCGGAGACGTTCACAGCCCGCTGGCTGAGTTGCTCGTAGCTGTTCAACAGGTTGGTCGCGCGGGCGTTCAGGACTGCGAGTTGCCGGGCGTACTCGGACTTGGTGAGCTCGCCGTCCTCGACCGCCTCCGTGGCCTCATCGTAGTCCTCGCGAATCGATTCCGCACGGTCACGGAGTTCGTCTGCCCGGTCGGCGATCGCTTCGGCTTTGCCTTCTTCGCTGGCGTTCTCAAAGGAGATATCGAAGACGGTGTTCTCAAACCCCGTCTGCACCTCGTCACTCGAGACGCTGACGATCGTCGAGAGCTGCGGGCCGATCGTGACGTTCACGCTCGAGCCGTTCCGGGCGCTGGCGGTCGAGTCGTTCTGTGCTGTCACCGCGGCTGACGTCTCCGTGGGATCACTCGTGGATGGCTCGCCGGTGCTCGCCGAGAGTGCCACCGCCGGGACGGCCATCCCGACCACGATGAGGAGCGCGAACAGGATGGAGCCGAGCGCCGTCCGATCTATCATTGCCAGGACGTACGACCCACGGACTCATAAATCGGGAACATATTCCGAGCGGTTTTCGGACGTTTGCGCTCGTTTGCGGGCTTCGTGCGGGCTTCGGGTGTGGAGTGGTCCGTGCGCGATGTACATTTAGAGTGATTTGCGGACGTTTGCAGTCAATTTTTTGTCTTTTCATCGGTTCCACGCCGCAAATCGATACGAACGTCTTATGGGTTTACTATCACCCGGAGACAAGAAAGGGACGCAATGGATCTGACAAAAATCCTCGCGGCCGGCCTCGTGGTGGTTCTCGCGGCCGGCGGCGTCGTTGCCTCCGGCGGAGTTGGCTCTCCGGTGGCGAACGATGACACGAGTGCTCTGGCGAACAGTGCGAGCAATACAACGAACGCTGACGTTCACGCGACACAGGAAAACGGGACGGTGACGCTGACGCTCGTCGATGAAGGCGATGGGGTCGCGAACGCGACCGTCGATGTCGAACGCGAACACCAGCGCGAGTATGATGACCAGAAGAGCGAAGACGAGTACGACCGCGTCGGCACGACCGATGCAAACGGGACGGTCGTCTTTGCCCTCAGCTCCGAAAACGAGTCACGGAACGTTACCTCCCTCGAGGTCGAATTCACGAAGGGGCAGTTCAACGCCGAACTCGAGTACAACGTCGAGAACGGCTCGCTCTCCCTGATCGAGGAGGAGTACGAGTACGAAGAGGAAAACGAGGACGAGGAGCACGACTCTATCGCGGCAAGTAACGTCTCCCTCTCCGAGGAGAACGCAACGAACGTCGCCACCGCCGAGGTCAACGGTAGCGTCGATAAGGTCGAACTCGAAAGCGAGGACGGCACCCCGATCTACGAGGTCGAACTCGTGACGGAGAACGGGTCGGAAACCGAAGTCGTCATCCACGCGAACGACGGCACGGTCCTCGAAACCCAGAACGAGCAGGAGAACGAGGACGAGGAGCACGACTCTATCGCGGCAAGTAACGTCTCCCTCTCCGAGG
>JBDGQL010000168.1:2457-9967 GCA_042219105.1 Karumarchaeum halophilus (SeqCode)
GCAGGAGAACGAGAACGAAAACGAAAACGAGCAGGAGAACGAGAACGAAAACGAAAACGAGCAGGAGAACGAGAACGAAAACGAATCGAGCGCAGCAAGTGAGGTCTCCCTCTCAGAGGAGGACGCAACAAACATCGCCACTACCGAGGCCAGCGGGAGCGTTCAGGAGATCGAACTCGAAAATGAGGATGGAAGCCCCGTCTACGAAGTCGAACTCACGACATCGGACGGTTCGGAAACCGAGGTCATCATCCACGCGAACGATGGGACCGTCCTCAACACGGAATCGAACGAGTAATCAATGTACTGACAGGCAAGCGGTGGATTGAAAAGTTCATATGACCACTGTGAGAATATCCCGTATCTGAATGGCTGTGTCATCGAGTGGCGGTCTACGGGCGGTCGTTTTGATCGCCGTCATCGGCCTACTGGTCGGTGGGATATTGACCCCTGTCGCGACCGACGAGGCCGCCGCCCAGCAGGCACAGCCGGAAACGGACAACACCGTCACACGGATCGAGGCGTTCGAGAACGGGTCAGCACGCTGGACAGTCCGGATTCGGACGCGACTCGACACCGACCAGCGCGTCGAGGATTACACCGCGTTCCAGCGACAGTTCAGGAACAACGTGACGAGGTATCTCGGACCGTTTCACAACCGGATGGAGGGAGTCGTCGCGGACGCGGGGAATGCGACCGGCCGCCAGATGCGGGCGACGAACTTCACCGCCTCGACCAGCGTTCAGGAGGTCCCGCGGCGGTGGGGGGTCGTCACCTACGAGTTCATGTGGACGAACTTTGCAGCCAAGGAGAACGGACAGGTGACTGTGGGCGACACCTTCCAGGGTGGGTTTTTTATCGCGAACAACGACACGCTCCAAGTCGTCGCCCCCGACGGTCACGAGATCACCCGGGCCGATCCGGACCCGGACAGCCGAGAAAACGGGATGGTGACGTGGAACGGTCGAGAGGACTTCGGAGACGCCCAGCCACGCGTCGTGTTCACCCCGATGGCGGAAGGAACTGATGGGACCATCCCGGCCACGACCTCGGACGCTCCATCGACCGGGAGTGGCTCCCTCCTCGAAAACATCGGAGGACCTGCTGTCGTGGGCACCGTCGTCGTGATACTCCTCGGACTCGGGGGCGCCGTAGCGTACGGGCGGCGCAACAACGAGGCTGGTGGACCAGCCGGACCAGCTGAGGGGGACAAGAGACGGACCGGGACACCATCGGCGACCGACGATGAGATAAGTTCCGATGCCCAGGGAAGTCAGGAGACGGTCCTGACGGACGATGAGCGAGTCCTCGAACTCCTCGAAGCGAACGGCGGCCGAATGCGGCAGGCAGCGATTGCCGAGACGTTCGACTGGTCTGCATCGAAAACATCCCGCGTCATCGGGCGGATGGCAGACGAGGAATCGGTTGAAAAACTCCAGCTGGGCCGGGAAAATCTGGTCGCGTTGCCCGATGAGATCATGTGAACTGACCCTATGTGGTCGGTTGGAACTGTTTACCGGGACGACCGCACGCCGTCGTGCGGTGATCCGGAGATGACTTACAACCGACCCTATCAGCGTTCGAGGTCCGCCGACACCGTCTTGAGGTTCTCCACTCGCCGCGTCGCCGGCGGGTGCGTCGGCGCGTCGACGACGGGGCCGGCCTCTCCGGGGGCCGGTTCGCCGGTGTCGAAGGGCACGATACACAGCGGGCGCAACTGACTGTCGTGGACGCGAGCGTCAGTCTCCGGGCGAACCGAGTCGTCGGTCAGCCGTTCGATCGCCGCCGCGAGCGCCGCTGGATCGCCAGTTAGCCGCGCCGCAGCCCTGTCGGCGACGAACTCCCGATCCCACGAGAGGCGATACCCGACCACGAGCACCGGGGCGACGACGGCACCGAGCAGGAGACTCCCGAGCACGCCGACGACGAGCACCGCGAGCAGGACACCTGCTACGGCGGAGTCCAGCGCCAGACCCGCGATGGCGAGCGACGCCAGCGCGTATCCGGCGACCAGCACGAGAAGCCGCGACCGGCCGCTCCTGCCGAACACGCCCTCACCCGTCAGTAGCGACGGGAGCAGGGAGACGAGCGTCATGACCGCCGCGTCGCGGTTGAGAAGGTGGGCGAGTTCGTGGGCGAGCACCGCGTCGAGTTGCTCCCCGTCGAACTTCGACAGCAACCCCTCCGTGACGACGACCGTCGCCGCCTCGCCCGAGCCCACAGTGAAGCTGTTGGGCGCGTCGCTGGCGGCGACGACGATATCGGGGGTGGGAACCTCCGCGAGCGCGGCCAGCCGCCGGACCCGATCGACCAGTTCGGGATGGGTCTCCTCGGTGGTGGAAACGCCATCGACCGCCGACAGGATCCACCGGCGCGCGTACCGCGCCTGGAGCCAGACTGCGACGCCAGCGCCGACGACTGACGCGGCCGCGGCCCCGACCACCCACGCCTGCCAGCCCGCATCGATGCCGGCCGCCCGTCCCACGACGAGCAACCAGGGGACCGACAGCGCAGCCAGCAGGCCAAAAAAGAGCAGATTCAGCCCGGTCACGGCTACGAGGGCGGCGATCATCCGCGGGAACAGTCCTCGTTTTCCGGGCGGCATGTACCGACAAAATTTATCAGGCTCGAATAAAAATGTTGGTGTGTTTCATGGCTACTGGTCCGCGGCGGGCGCTCATCGTGATGGGGTGTGTCGTCGCGGTCGCCGTCGGTGGGGTGGCACTGCCGGCGACGAGTTACGGCGACGTCCCCGGCTCGAAGGTCGACGTGGCGGGGTCCTCCGATTCCGCCGGGTTCGGTGGTCTCGGCGACATTTCCCTGGACCTGGGGTCGAACGAGGAGTCGACGGAGACGCCAACGGAGACGCCAGCGTCGATGGAGACGCCAGCGGAGACACAAACTCCGGCGCCAGTGAGGGGAGAGCCGAATGATCCGGGAGGTTCGGGAGGGTCCGATGGATCCAGCTTGATTCCGGTACTGCTCGTCGTCGGGTTCGTCGTCCTGGGGCTTGTGGCGGTGGGCATCGCACGCAACACGGTCGGGTCGAAGCTGTTTGACGCTGACAGGGCGGACCGGTTCGGTGGTCTGCCCGCTCTGAACATTTCCAACCCGCTCCGGGCTATCGCCGCGCGGACGACGGCGGTGACGCTGTCGATCCCCTCGACCGCGGGCCGCCTCGGGCACGCCCTCCAGGAGGCGGTCGTCGGGACGGGATCAGCACTGGGGAGCGCCGCCAGCGCGCTCCGCCGCGCCGGGCGGATGCAGGCGAGCGCGCTCGGCGCCCTGGCGTCGGCGCTCGGCGGCGCCGGGGTCGGACTCTCGACATCGCTCTCGGATCTCACCCCGGAGTTCGGCCGGGACGACCTCCGGGAGGTCCGGCCGACCGCCTCCGGAAGCGACGAGGACGCGTCCGGCGGGGAGGAGAAATCCGGGCTCTCGGTCGGCGAGGCGTGGGCCGAGATGCGCCGTTTCGTGTCGATATCGAACGTCTCCGCACGAACCCCGGCGGAGGTGGCTCGCGCCGCCGTCGACCAGGGGCTGCCTCAGGGACCCGTCATGCGGCTGACCGAGAGCTTCCGCGAGGTGACCTACGGGCGGGCGGACCCGAAGGGCATCAGGGAAACCGCCGTCGAGGCACTGCGGTCGGTACGGAACGCGATCGGGGGTGAGAGGTGATGAGTGGAAACCGTGGCGAGGACACGTCCGGCGAGGAGGAGGTGTCCCAGGGGCCGACCGCAGACGCGTGGGCCAGGATCCGACGTCTCGCGTCGACGCCGAACGGCGCCCGGAAACGCCTGGCCCGGGTCGCCAATCCGCGAACCGCTGGCGTCGGGCTCGCGGTCATCGCCGTTGTGCTCGCGGTCGTCGCCGTCACTGTGCCCACGTCGCTGTTCGCCGGTGTCCTCTCGGGAGTGGGCACGGCCGCTGTCGTCGGGGTCGCTCTCCTCGGTCTCGTGGTCGCCGGTCTGGTGTTGTGGGCGCCCGGTGTGATCGACGCCGGCCGTCCGGCGCTCGATGGGGAGTCGGGCGACGATGTGGAGGTCAGCGAAACGTATCCGGATGGGGACGACGCGGGATCGACCGGCGAGCGCGTAGACGACCTGCTCGAGCACGTCGAGTCCGACGCGATCCCCTGGGGAGACGGGGATGTCGTGACGGCCGAGGCCGAGAACGTCTGGAGAGAACTGCGCGAACTGGCTGTCGAGGCCGTCGCCGAACGCGACGGCTGCTCTAGGACGGTCGCTTCCACTCGAGTCGCATCCGGCGCATGGACCGACGATCCCTACGCGGCGTCGTTCCTGCAGGATCTCAGCAAGCCCGTCCTCCCGGCCCGAGTCAGGGTCGCCGACTGGCTCCGCGGTCGGCACCTGACGCGCCGGATCCGTCACACGGTCGACGCGATCGCCGACGCCAGAGGCGCGACGACGGCCTCCCGCGTCGACTTCGGTGACGGCGTTCCCCACGACCGGGACGGAGAACGCGAGGCCGATCCCGCCGGAAGCGACGGAACCGGGGTGAGCCACGCCGCCAGCGAGGCCGCCACCGGATCCCGGAGCGTGCAACGCGGGACGCGGGTCGAGCTACAGTCGGCGGAACGCTCCGCAGGGTACGGCGCGCAGGCCGGCCTCGTGGTTGGCGTTGCCGCAGTCGTCGTCGGCACGCTGCTTGGCAACGGTGCCGTGCTTCTGTCGGCCGTCGTGGGGTTCGCGTACGCGGGCTACGGGTACGCCATGCCGGAGCCGGAGGCCGACGTTCGCGTCGAGCGGAGCATCGAGACGGCGTCGCCTGCGGCGGGCACGAACGTCGCCGTCTCCGTTACCGTGACCAACGAGGGCGAAACCGCCATCCCGGACCTCCGCGTCCGCGATGCGCCCCCGGAAGACCTGACGGTGGTTGAGGGCAAGACGGCGCTGGCGACGAGCCTCGGGGGCGAGGAGACGGCAGCGCTGTCCTACCGGGTCGAGGCTACGACGGGGACCCACCACTTCGGCGAGACGGAACTGGTCGCAGAGAACGTCTCCGGGACTGCCCGGTTCCGGGCGGACGTGACGATCGAGACCCGGCTCTCCTGTGACCACACCACGGACGTGGTGCCGCTGAGCGATCAGACGACGCCCCTCGAGGGGCGGGTTCCCGCCGACTCGGGCGGCACCGGGACGGAATTTTACGCCACACGGGAGTACCGGGCCGGGGATCCCCCCAACCGGATCGACTGGAACCGGTATGCCTCCACCCGGGATCCGACGACGATCGAGTTTCGCGAACACAGGGCTGCCGAGGTGCTCGTCGTCCTCGACGCGGATTCGCCCGCCGACGTCCACCGGTCGGCGACTGCCGACCCCGTCACGCTCGGACGGTCGGCCGGCCGGGAAATCGTCGCGAGGCTGCTCGCTGCGAACAACGCGGTCGGCGCCGCGCGGGTCGACCGGTTCGACACGGCGGCGTTCGGGCGCCGCGCGACGATTGACTACCTGCAGCCGCTGGCGGACGACCTCCAGTCCACCCGGATCGAGCGGCTGTTCGCCACGGAGATAGACGATATCGGGTCCGCGCTCAACAGCGATCCGTTCCCCGGGGCGTCCGGAGGGATGGACCGGTGTGTCCGGTTCAAACACGACGGGGCCGACCGGGTGGTCCGGAGCCTGCCCGAAGAGACACAGGTGATCGCGCTGACGCCGCTGCTCGATGACCGCCAGGTGGACACGCTCGCCCGATTTCTCTCAGCCGGCCACGACGTGACCGTCGCGATGCCGGACGTCCTGCCCGACACGCCGGGTGGACGGATCGACGGACTCGATCGCGGCGATCGGATCGATTCACTCCGGCGGCGCGGAGCGGTCGTCCTTCCGTGGAGCCCGGAGGAACCGCTGTCGATCGCTCTCGCGCGGTCGCCGCGCCGGGAGGTGGTGACCGCATGACCGCACCCGACGAGCGCCGGTCGTCCGGTGCCCCGCTTCTGAGCCGGGACGCGACCGTCGACGGCGGGACCGCCGCGGTTTTGATCGCGGCGGCGGCCGCGCTCCTGATCGGAGTGGCGAGTGGCCCCCTCCTCGGGATGGCCGCTGGCGTCGCCGGCGCGGTCGCGGTCATCGTGGGGATGGTCCGGGTCGCGGACGCCGACGCGATTTCCCGGGGGATCGGCAGCGTCGCACTGGTGGTCGGCGCGATGTTTTTCATCGGCGCCGTGACGCTCCCGGACGGGGATGCCGGGCTCTTTCTCGTGGTCTGTGGCGCCCTCGGCGTGCTGGCCGTCGCCGCCGAGGCGCTCCCGAGAAAGCGGTTGCCGTCGCTTCGCCCGGCGCTGTACAGCCTGGTCGGATCGGCCGGCGTCCTCCTGGTTGCCAGCGTCGGTCTCCTCCTCATCGCCCCCCTCCTTGAGAACGTTCGTCTCGCCGCGACCGGCGGACTCTCGATCCGTGGCGGCCAGTTCGGGGGCGTCCTGCCGTCGCTCGTGATCCTCCAGGTGCTGATCGTCGTCCTGTCGCTCACGATCGACCGGGCGAAGGGCGTGCTAACGCGGTGGATCCCCGAAGGACGGACGGACGGCTTCTCCGCCCTCGACCGACTGGGCGTCGAGCCGGGGGAGATTCCCCGAGAGCTGTGGGCGTTCCTCGGCGTGCAGGTAGTTCTCATCTTCCTGTTACCCGGTGTCATCACCGTGACTCTCCGGGAGACGGCGCCCGGAGAGGCGCTGTACGTGCTGTTGACCGGCGGCGTCTTGCACCTCCCACTGATCGCCCTCATCGTGCTGTTCGCGGGCGTCGTCGCGTCCGAGGCGCTCCGGAATCTCGTCATCCGGGTCGCCGGCTACCACCCGCCGACGGTGATCGGTCTCCTCGGGGGGGGACTGGTCGTCACGGCGGGCGTGTTCGCGGCCGCCGTCCTCTCCGCTCTCGGGATCGAGGTCACGGGGATAGCCGAGGCGGTCGGCCTCCCGGATGTCAGCGGGCCCTCGGACGGCAGCGACGCCACCCTGTCGGTTGCGGGGGGTGTAGCAGTGTTCGCCGTCTTTCTCGGCGCAGGAGGGCGGTTCGTCCGCCACGCGGTCGCCCCCTACGTCACGGGCGTTCCCGTAGGGGCGGCGCTTCTGTTCGTCGCCGCGGTGATCGGGTCGGAGACGGGTGCCCATCCGATCACGGTGTTCGTGACTGTCGGTCTCGCGCTGGTCGCCCTCGAAGCTGGATCGCGATCGTCGCGGCTGTCGCGCCGGCTCGGCCCCTCGGTGGACGCCCGATCGGCCGAACTGGTCCACCTCCTCGGGAGCGCCGTCGCCGTCGCCGTCGGGATCGGGCTGGCGACGGCCGCGCTGTACCTGGTCGTTCCCGCGGCCGTCGGACTCGGCGACGCCCGGGGAGTGGTGTTGCTCCTCGCCGGGCTGGTGGGTCTGCTGGGCGCCGTCCTCCTGTTCGGCCGGGAGTCTCCGACAACAGGCAGATATACGGGTCGACAGAACTCCTGATAGATATTCGCCGGGTACGGTGGAGGCTAATTCTATCAACAGTTCTGT
>JBDGQL010000163.1:0-9960 GCA_042219105.1 Karumarchaeum halophilus (SeqCode)
CTCCTCGGCGAGGTTGTCCATCACGTAGGCGAACTCGAAGCCGCCCTTGCCCTTTTCCTCTGCCTCTTCGCGATACTGTTCGATCACGTGCTCGGGGACGCTCCCGGTCTCGAACAGGAGCCGGCCCACGAGCGTACTCTTGCCGTGGTCGACGTGGCCGATGATGGCCAGATTCTGGTGTTGTTGGTCTGCCATGGTGGGATCCGCGCCAGGTGGCGCTACTGCTAAAATTGTTCGGTAGGTGCAACTAAAACCATTTCGATACGTACCCGGCGCATCGCTTTCGCGTCCGGCGGTTTCTCGTGTGATGAATTACCACGACACCGTCGGGTTCACCGGTCACCGGGACGCCGTCTTGGAGGATCGACACGCCGCGCCCCCGAACGGAAACCCTTGTTAGCCGCCACACCCCCAGTTAGGGTAATGCATCCACGTTCGCCGGTTCGGCGACTCGCCGACTGGGACGACGAGCGTCTCCAGTCGCTCGCGACCGAGCACGACACCCCCCTCTACGTCGTGGATCTCGACCGGGTGCGGGCGAACTACCGGCGCTTTGCCGGCGCCTTCCCCGACGCCCACGTCATGTACGCCGCCAAGGCTCACACCGGGCAGGCGGTCCTCTCGACGCTCCTTGACGCCGGTGCGGACATCGAGTGCGCCGCGGCAGGCGAACTGAAGCGGGCCATCGAGGCCGGCGCCGACCCGAATACGCTCCAGTACACTGCGGTGAACCCCCCCGGGGCCGACCTCGATTACGCGGTCGACCTGGCGGCCGGGCACCCCGGCCTGACGATCACCGGCGGCGCGCGGGACACCTTCGACCGCCTCGCCGAACGGGGCTATGAGGGCCGCGTCGCGATCCGAATCAATCCGGGAATCGGTACCGGCCACCACGAGAAGGTGGCGACGGGCAAGGACGCGAAGTTCGGGATTCCCGACGAGGAGGTGCCCGCGGTGGCCGCCGACGTCCGGGAGCGGTTCGACCTCGTCGGCCTCCACGCCCACGTCGGCAGCGGCGTCCTCGGGGACGACCTCGACGATCACTGCCGCGCGATCGCCACGATCGCCGACACCGCTCGCGAGGTTGGCGACGACGATCTACAGTTCGTCGACATCGGCGGGGGGTTCGGCGTCCCCTACCGCGAGGACGTCGACCCACTGGACATGGCGGCGGTCGGCGACCAGGTCCGCGAGGCGGTCGGCCACCTGAACGCACGGCTCAAACTCGAACCCGGGCGGTACGTCGTCGCCGACGCCGAGGTGATCCTCACCCGGGTGAACACGGCGAAGGAGACGTCCGAGGCGACCGTCGTCGGCGTTGACGCCTCGCTCGCGACGCTCGTCCGGCCCGCCATGTTCGACTCATACCACCCGATCCGGAACGTCACCGCGCCCGACAGGGAGCCCGTCCCGGCGTCGGTTGGCGGTCCCTGCTGTACGAGCGCGGACGTGTTCTGTACCGACCGCCCGGTCGCCCGGCCGGAACGGGGAGACCTGCTCGCCGTCGGCATGGCCGGCGCATACGGATACGAACTCGCGAGCCAGTTCCACTCCCAGCCCCGCCCCGCCGAAGTCGCGCTCGACGCCGGCGAGGCCCGCGCCGTCAGGCGCCGGGAAACCATGTCGGACGTGACTCGCGTCGAGCGCGAAGCCGGCGGCGAGCGAAACGGCTGATCACGCCAGGACCGTCAGACGGCCGTGTGACAAAAACCTAATAGCTTTTGTCGTCGGGGGGCAAGGCCCGTTACGTATGTCATACAGTCAGGGAGATGCAACCGAGAGGTTCGTCGTCCGGGTGGGGTTGCCCATCGTGGTGTCTACGGCGGTGTTCACGCTGGGCTTTTTCGGTGTACTGGCACTCGTGACCGGCCAGACGCCACGGCTCGAGCTTCGCGTCCCGGTGTATGCGTTCGGGGGCGCGGTGACGTTCGTGGGGGCCATCGTGGGCCTCGATCAACTACGTCGGGACGGGGTAGGGATTCTCGCGACCGCCGCGGGGCTCTCGGTCGTCGGCTTCGGGATCCTGTTGCTTGGCGGCGAGGGAGCGCTGTATGTCACGCGGAACGCCGGGGAGCTGGTCGAATCCCGGCTGTTCCTGTATCTGATCGCCGCCGGTCTCGTGTCGACCGGGCTGGCGTACTGGGGCATCCAGTACCGGGACTCGCTGGAGTCGCTGATCTAAACCGGACGGACCGTCTCGGAGGGCGCCGGGTTTCAATATCCCCGGCGGCGAACTGCCGCCGATGGCGACGATCGAGGTCACGGGACTCACGAAAGACTACGGCGGGGTGCGTGCGAACGACGACCTCTCTTTTCGCGTCGAGCCGGGGGAGGTGTTCGGCTATCTGGGGCCCAACGGCGCGGGCAAGACCACCACCATCCGGACGCTGATGGGGTTTCAGTCGCCCACCTCGGGGTCGGTGACCGTCCTCGGCCACGACGTCCGCGAGGAGTCCGACTTGATCGACGCCAAGCGCTCGATCGGCTTTCTCCCGGGCGATCCCGCATTCGACGAGACCGCCACCGGAGCCCGGATCCTCGACCTGCACGAGTCGATCAAGGGCGGATCGCGCCGTGACGAACTCGTCGATCACTTCGAACCGCCGCTGGATCGGGAGGTCCGGGAGTACTCCCGGGGGAACGTCCAGAAGCTCGGTCTCGTCCAGGCGTTCATGCACGACCCCGATCTCGCCGTCCTCGACGAGCCTACGAGCGGCCTCGACCCGCTGATGCAAGCGGAGTTCAACGCGTTCGTCCGCGCCGAGCGCGAACAGGGGACGACGGTGTTCATGTCCTCACACGTGTTGAGCGAGGTCCGGCGCGTCTGTGACCGGGTAGGGATCATCCGCGATGGACGCCTCGTGGCGGTCGAGCGCGTCGCCGACCTGCTTGATCGCGGCGGGAAGGTCGTGCGCCTGCGCGTCGCCGGCGCCGTCAGCGCCGGAGCGATCAATCTTGAGGGGGTCCATGATCTCGAATTCCGACACGTCGAACCGGGACACGACGAGCCGGCGAATGAAGGCCCCGGTGCCACGGAACTGTCCTTCACCTACACAGGGGGGTTCGACGACCTCGTCGCGTTCCTCGGCGGTCTCGACCTGCTCGAACTCGACGTGGCGGACGCGCCGATCGAAGACGTGTTCCGGGGGTTCTACACGGGGGAGATCGACGACGCTGGCGAAACCGGGCCGAACGAGGGGGGTTCTGATGCTTGAGATCGCCCGCTATGAGGGAGCGAAACGCGTCCGGGGGAGCCTCGCGATGGCCATCGGGATCGTCCTTCTGACCGCCCTGTACGTCTGGATGTTCCCGCGCATCACCGACAGCGTCGATCTCGACCAGTACGTCGAGGCATGGCCGCCGGCGCTTCGGGAGGCGTTCGGCGCCACGGAACTCGGCTCGATCGAGGGGTTCCTCGCCGCTGAACTGTACGCGTTCGTGTGGGTGATCCTGCTCGGGATCTATCTTGCGTACGCCGCCGCTTCGACGATCGCCGGCCCCGTCGAGCGCGACCGGATGGACCTGCTTTTGGCCCTGCCGATCTCGCGGGGCCGCCTCGTGGTCGAGCGGTTCGCCTCCCTGCTGGTCCCCGTGTTTTTCCTCAACGCCGTCGTCCCCGTCGCCGTCTACGCCGCCGTCGTCCTGATCGGGGAGTCACTGTCGGTCCCCGACCTGCTCGCGGTCCACGTCCTCTCGATCCCCTATCTGCTGACGACGGCCGGGATCGGACTCGCCTGCTCGGTCGCGCTCGACCGCGCAGCCATCGCCCAGCGCGCCGCGATAGCGATCGTCTTCGGCCTGTTCCTGATCGATTCCGTCGTCTCTGACACCGAGGTGGCGTGGCTGGGAACCGCCTCGCCGTCGCGGTACTACGACCCCTCGGCGATCCTGGTGGAGGGCGACCCCGGGATCGTCGGCGGGGCAGTCCTGACTACCGCCGCGCTCGCGCTCGTGGCGGGGTCGGCGGCGTGGTTCTCGCGCCGGGACGTGTACTGATTCTGACTTTTCTCACAGTGTATCGGTGATCAGCGACCCCCGATATACGCCCAAAGACATTTGATCGGGAGACGGAGTACGGCGGCGGGGAGATAGAGGTGGGGATCGACTGGGGCCCCGGTGCGCCGAAGGGCGACGACCTCGGAATCCTCGGTGATCTTGATACTGTCGGCTGTAAGTTCGTGGAGGAATTCACCACCCCGGGGTGGCGAATATCTCCATCGAGTCACAGCCGACAGTATGAGGGTGCGAGGGTGATCGAACTCGGCTGTGGCGGCGCGCAGTTCGGACTCGCTCTCGCCGAGCGGGGCGCCGACGTCACCGGCGTCGACATCTCCGCAAGACAGCTCTCACACGCGCGGGCCAACGCCGACGAACGCGATGCCGACGTCGACCTCATCGAGGCCAGCGTCACCGACCTGTCGATGATCGAGGACGCGACCTACGATCTGGCCGTCTCCGCGTTTGCCTTCCAGTGGGTCGCGGACCTGGAGTCGTGTTTCGTGGAGGCGTCCCGGATTCTGACCGACGGCGGTCGGCTCGCTTTCAGCGTCGATCATCCCTACTACAAGCTGATCGACCCCGAAACGAACGCGTTCGAACGCAGCTACTTCGACGCCACTCCCCGCCGGGAGTACAGCGATCAGTTGGACGCGGAGATGATCATCCACCGGCGCGGGGTCGCCGAGACCGTCAACCGCCTGATCGATGCCGGGTTCACCATCGAGGAACTCCGGGAACCCGGCTACGCGGACCCCGCGAAGTACGTCTCGGAGTTCGGGAGCTTCGAGCCCGAACTCATGGCGACGGTGCCGCCGACGATCATCTACGCGGCCCGGAACCGGTGACCGGTCCACTCCGGCGAGTTTCGGTCTCGCGGGATCGGTGACCGCTCTCCTTCATAATGTCTGTTGTAGCTGTTTACCGGTGATCGCCACCCCCGTGGCGGCGAGCACCGGTAAGAGACTACAACAGACATTATCAGGTTTCGTCCGTCGCCGCCTGGACGAGCCCCCGTGCCTCCTCGAACGCCGATTCGGCCCGCGCTTCCTCGCGTGCCTCCGCAGTTACCCTGAGGAGTGGCTGGGTCCCGCTTGCGCGCACCAGAAACCACGCCTCCCCCAGATCGACCCGCACGCCGTCGAGCGTCGTCACGTCCCCGTACTCCGCTCCGACCCGGTCGACCACGCGCTCCATGACCGTCCGCTTCTCCTCGACCTCGACGCTCGTCCTTCGAATGGGGTAGGTCTCGACGCTCCCGACCAGTTCCGACAGCGGCCCCCGCTCACCGACGAGCGCGGCGAGTTTCGCGGCCGCGAGCGGCCCGTCCGGGCACAGCGTCTCCCCGGGCCAGATCCACGCGCCGCTTGGCTCGCCGCCGAAGGCGATGCCCGCCTCGCTCGCTCGCTCGGCGACGTACACGTCCCCCACGCGCGTCCGGACGACCGACCCGCCTTCAGCCGCGACCGCGTCCGCGACAGCGAGGCTGGTGTCGACCGGCACCGCCACCGTCTCACCCTTGCTCACCGCCCTGCGGGCGAACAGCGCCAGCAGGACGTCCCCGGGCACCCACTCACCTTTTTCGGTCACCGCCAGCATCCGGTCGGCGTCACCGTCGTGGGCGATCCCGAGATCGAACTCCCCCACCGCGACGAGTTCCCGGAGCGTCTCGCAGTTCTCCGCCGTGGGCTCGCTGGGTCGCCCTGGAAAGGACCCGTCGGGCTGGGCGTTCAGCGTCTCCACGGACGCGCCGAGTCCAAGCAGGGCGTCGACGCTCACGCCGCCGGCGCCGTTGCCGAGATCGACCCCAACCGAGAGGCCGTCGAGGGGTGTGCGGTTCCCGGCGACCGCCTCGACGATCGCTGCCGCGTGGCGATCGCCGGCACCCCCCCATCGAGACTGGCTCCCCGTGCCGTCCCAGGGGGCGGGATCGAACGCCTCCTCGCGGACTCGTTCCGCGATCGCGTCCCGCCAGGACTCATCGAAGGCCTGTCCCGAGGGCTGCCACAGTTTGAGGCCGTTATCCTCGGGCGGGTTGTGCGAAGCCGTCACCGCGACCCCGGCGCCGGCGTCCCGGTGGGCGACCGACCGGGCGACCGTCGGCGTCGCCGCCAGGCCCACCCGGACGACGTCGGTACCGGACTCTCGCAGGCCGGCGGCGACGGCGTCGGCGAGAAAGCGCCCGCTCTCGCGTGGGTCCCGGCCGACGACGACGCGGTCGGTGTCGCCTGCGAGCGCACGTCCGACGGACAGCGCGAGCTCGGCCGTCACGTCCTCACCGACCGGGCCACGGATTCCGCTCGTTCCGAACATGGGTAGCCACACGGCCGATCGGAACATAAACCCGGGTGTTCTACGGGTCGACGGAAGCCCTGATACTATCAATCGTTCCGTCGACGCGTGGCGCAACTACTATTTCACCGGCGGGTCGCGTTGGATCCGTGACGACGGCCGATCTCCTTCGCCTGCTCGCGGTGCCCGCGTTCGGCTGGATCGCGCTCCGGGACTACCGCACCCGGCGGGTCCCGGAGCGAGCGTGGTATCCGATCCTCGCACTCGGGGTCGTGACCCTCGGAGTGGACGTGGTCGCGGCGGTGGGGGGAACAGGCCCGACCCCACTCTTTCTCGTCCGGGTCGCGTTCAGCCTCGTGGTCGCGCTCCTCGCGTACGCGTTCCATCTGATCGGCGCATTCGGCGGCGCCGACGCCAAGGCAGTCGCGGTGCTCGCGATCCTGTTTCCGGTGTACCCGGCGTATGAGATTGCCGGGACGACGTTCCCGGTGGTCGCCTCGAGCGCCCGCGTGTTCTCGCTGACCATCCTCACAAACGGCGTGCTGGCGGGCGCGCTGTACCCCCTCGCCGTCAGCGTCCGGAACGCCCTCGCCGGGCGCCGATCGGTGGCCATGTTCGTCGCGCTGCCGGTTCGTTCTTCGGCCCTGCTCTCGACACACGGGAGACTCATCGAGGACGAGTCGGGGCTCACGCTCTCGGGGCTAGATCTCGACGCCCTCCGGATGTACCTCCGGTGGCGCGGACTCAGCCTGTCAGATCTGCGCGAGAACCCCGGGACGTTCCGGAACCCGGCGACGCTACCCGGCGATCCGAACCCGCCGACCGGCGGCGCAGTCAATGTCGACGTGGATCCCCAGCCCGGCGGAGCGTCGGTAGCCGCGTTCGACGGTGACGGCGCGGCCGACTCCCCGGAAGACGACCCCTGGGGCGCGGCGACCTTTCTGGCGGCGATCGACGGCTCCGCGTACGGCACCGACCCCGAGACGCTCCGGGCGGGCCTGGACCGTATCGCCGGAAACGAGACGGTGTGGGTCTCCCCGGGACTGCCGTTTCTGGTGCCCCTGTTCGTCGGCCTCCTGGTCGCACTTTCGTACGGCGACGCCCTGTTCGGTCTCATGCGGGCGGTCGGAATCGTGTGAGCGCGGCCCGGTCGTGGCGTTGGCGGTCAGTTCCGAATCGGCTTGCCGAAACCCTTTGTGTACTCTCTCATACCGGGTGTGATAAAACGGTTGACGCACCAGTCACAACGCCTGGGTCTAATTCGAGGCGGAGGCCTCACCCTCAAACAGTACCGGGCTTCCGGCCCTGGCGGAAGCACAAGCGAGTAGGGTGTTGGGCTCGCTCCCGGACATCGAGGACTCACAGTCCCGTCTCCAGCCCATCGAAGGTAACGTCCCTAGCCTGATAGACTCCGAGATGGGTGACCGGTGTTACTTTGCCGACCGGTGTCCGAAAGCCATGGAGGCCTGTCTGGAGCGACCTGCCGAACGGCCCGCGGACGGGAGCACGGAACACCACGCGAGGTGTGTGCTCACCGACCGGGAGTACGACCCTTCGCGGGCGCTGAGAGAAGACCACTTCGAGGGGGTGGAGCGGTGAACAGCACCGATTCGGGGTCCGAGATAGGGGTGAACACGGATGCGTCGCCGGACCCGGACACCGCCGCCGACAGGAGCGAGGAGGATCCCCTGCTCTCGGTCGAGGGGCTAAAAAAGTACTACTACGACGGGGACACGATCCTCGACCGGCTGCTCGGTCGGGATCCGGTGAGCGTGAACGCCGTCGACGGCGTCGATTTCGACATCTACGAGGGGGAGACGCTGGGGCTCGTCGGCGAGTCCGGGTGCGGAAAGTCCACGACTGGGGAAACCGTTCTCCGGTTGCGCGAGGCAACCGACGGCGATATCCAGTTCGACGGAACGGACCTGCTCGGGATGAGTGGCGACGAACTGACCGAGTTTCGCAGGCGGGCACAGGTGGTTTTCCAGGACCCCTTCTCCAGTCTGGATCCGCGGATGACATCAGGGGAGATCATCGCCGAACCGCTGCGGGTCCATGGTATCGGCGACGAAGAGGAGCGCCGCGAGCGCGCGATCGAACTTCTCGAACGGGTCGGACTCGCGGCCGATCAGATCGATCGCTATCCGAACGAGTTCTCCGGTGGCCAGCGCCAGCGAATCGGGATCGCTCGTGCGCTCGCCCTGGAACCGGAGTTCATCGTTCTCGATGAGCCGGTCAGCGCGTTAGATGTCTCGGTCCAGGCTCAAGTGCTCAATCTTTTGGAGGACTTACAGGAGGAGTTCGACCTGACGTACCTGTTCATCGCACACGATCTGAGCGTCGTCCGGCACATCTCCGACCGCGTCGCAGTGATGTATCTCGGCGAAATCGTCGAGACCGGCCCCGTCAGGGACATCTTCGAGAACCCCGCCCACCCCTACACCCAGGCGCTCCTGGAGAGTGTCCCCCGCGTCGGCGTCGAAGAACAGGGCCGCCGGGTCGACGCCCTGGAGGGTGACGTCCCTTCACCGCGCGATCCCCCGAACGGGTGTCGGTTTCACACCCGGTGTCCATACGCTCGTGAGGCCTGTCGGTCGACGTCACCCGGGGACGTGCCCGTAGACACGACCCACGCCGCCGCCTGTTTTCGGGCAATCGATGACCACCCTTACTGGGAGAGCGAGCCCTTGAAGCACGCCGATGGGGGGTAACGTAACTGTGAGGCATCTTGGACCAGGCCCGTGGGAGCAGTGTTTTCCGGTCCCCGCCACAACAACAGGTGTGGCAACCATCAGCGACACATACATCGAGAACCGCAAGCGGGTCCAGCCCAACGACACGAACAACCACGACACCGCCCACGGGGGCAACGTTGCCAAGTGGATGGACGAGGTCGGCGCGATGTCGGCCATGCGCCATGCCGGAGAGACCTGCGTGACCGCCCGGATCAACCGGCTCGACTTCGAGCGGCCGATCCCGCGTGGCGACGTCTGTGTGATCGAATCCTACGCGTACGCGACCGGGGGGACGAGCATCCGAGTCAGGTTGCGTGCGTTTCGCGAGGGCCCCCGGACGGGCGAGCGCGAGCGGACGACGGACTCGTATTTCGTTTTCGTGGCTGTTGACGAGGAGATGCAGCCGACGTCAGTGCCGGAGCTCGAGGTCGGATCGGACCGGTGTCGGGAACTCCGCGAGGCGGCTCTCGACGGGGAAGACGACTGACAAAGGCTTTAATCGGCACACCTCCTAGCTCGATCAAATGGTACTCGACGATCTCGGGAGTTCGCTCCGGGGGGCGCTGTCGAACCTCCGGGGGAAATCCCGCATCTCCGAGGAAGACGTCGACGCGGTGGTCAAGGAAATCCAGCGATCGCTGCTCTCGGCGGACGTCGACGTCGACCTCGTAATGGCGCTTTCGGACTCGATCAAGGACCGCGCACTCGATGAGGAGCCCCCCCCAGGTACCTCCGCCAGGGATCACGTCCTCCGGATCGTGTACGAGGAACTCGTCGACCTCGTGGGCGACTCGACGGACCTCCCTCTGGAGTCCCAGACGATCATGCTCGCCGGCCTCCAGGGATCGGGGAAGACTACTACCGCCGCGAAAATGGCGTGGTGGTTCGAGACCAAGGGCCTGCAGTCGGCGGTGATCCAGACCGACACGTTCCGGCC
>JBDGQL010000204.1:0-9875 GCA_042219105.1 Karumarchaeum halophilus (SeqCode)
TAGCCTCCACCGTACCCGGCGAATATCTATCAGGACTTCTGTCGACCCGTATGTCTGGAACACAGTCCTCCGGCCTGTTAAACCCGGGGAGACCGCGCTCGACTGTAGCGTGACCCCCGCCCGATCAGCGGTCCGTCCCCGTGTCCGACCCCATCTCGCGGCGGGATCGCTCTTTCCGTTCCTGTTGCCCCCGTCGACCCTTCGACTGGCGGTAGTCTCCGCCCAGAAGCGACGCCATCGTCTCACGGAGTGCCTGTTCCTCCGCGTCGGTCTGGTCGGCCGGATCGCGCATCGGGACGAGCAGGAAGCCCCGCCCCCGGATCTCCGTCGCGTGGGCGTCACCGATGTCCGGCGGCGTTCCCAGCGTCGTGTGTTCGGCCGCGAGTACCTCAAGCGCCCGCTCGCCGACGGGGAGGAGTATCTCCGGGTTGATCATCCGCACCTCGGCGTTCAGGAACGGATCACACGTCGCGATCTCCCCGTCGGAGGGCGGACGGTCGGGATGGCGACAGCGGGCGAGATACGTCAGGTAGACGTTCTCAACCTCGGGGTGGTCGGCCGTCGGCAGCGAGGAACTCAGTCCGAGGTCGGCGAGCAGGGCGTGCACGCCGCGGCCGGTTTCATCACCGGTGAAGGGGACGGCGGTCCCCTCGGCTCCCGCGGTCGGCGCCTCACCGACGACGAGGACATCGGCCCCGACGTCGCCGTAGCCATGAATTACGCGCTCACGACGCTCGACTAGAGCCGGGCAGTTCGGACAGGCCTCATCGAGCCCCAACGGGTTCCGGAGCGAGTCCTGTTTTGCGTCCACGCCGGACGAAACGGGGCCGGCGGATAAAATTCCCTGCCTGGCGGTCAGGAGTGATCGGCGACGCCAGCGCGGTGGCTACCGGCGGGACCGTGGTCGTAAAGTGTCTACCACACCAACCACTGATACTGTGAGTGACGCTGATTCCGGACCGCTATCGCCGGATCGCCCGGGCGCCGAACGCCCCTTTCGAGTGGACGCGCCCTTCGAGCCTGCGGGCGACCAGCCCGACGCTATCGAGCAACTCGCTGCCGGGTTCGAGGGGGGGATGGACACACAGACCCTGCTCGGCGTCACCGGATCGGGAAAGACGAACACCGTCTCGTGGGTGATAGAGGAGATCCAGAAACCCACCCTCGTGATCGCCCACAACAAGACGCTGGCGGCCCAGCTGTACGAGGAGTTTCGGTCCTTGTTTCCCGACAACGCCGTCGAGTATTTTGTCTCCTACTACGATTACTACCAGCCCGAGGCCTACGTCGAGGGGTCCGACACCTACATCGAGAAGGACGCCTCGATCAACGACCAGATCGATCGCCTCCGCCACTCGGCGACCCGGTCGCTTCTCACCCGCGATGACGTGATCGTCGTCGCCTCCGTGTCGGCCATCTATGGTCTGGGTGACCCAACAAACTACGAGGACCTGTCCCTGCGGCTGGAGCGTGGCCAGCGGATCGACCGCGACGAACTCCTCGCCCGCCTCGTCGACCTGAACTACGAGCGCAACGACGTCGACTTCACCCAGGGACGGTTCCGGGTCCGCGGTGACACCGTCGAGATCTACCCGATGTACGGCCGGTACGCCGTCCGCGTGGAGTTCTGGGGCGACGAGATCGATCGTCTCGCAAAACTCGACCCCCTGGAGGGGAAGCTGAAGGGCGAGGACCCCGCCGTCCTGCTCCATCCCGCCGAGCACTACGCCATTCCCGAAGACAGACTGGAGGGCGCGATCGCGGAGATCGAGTCCCTCATGGAGGATCGGGTCCGGCACTTCGAGCGCCAGGGTGACCTCGTCGCGGCCCAGCGCATCGAGGAGCGCACCACCTTCGACATCGAGATGCTCCGGGAGACGGGCCACGTCTCGGGCATCGAGAACTACTCCGTGCACCTCTCCGATCGGGAGTCCGGCCAGCCCCCCTACACGCTGCTCGATTACTTCCCCGACGATTTTCTCACTGTCATCGACGAGTCCCACCAGACGCTGCCACAGATTCGCGGCCAGTACGAGGGCGATAAGTCCCGCAAGGACTCGCTGGTCGAGAACGGGTTCCGGCTCCCCACGGCGTACGACAACCGGCCACTCACCTTCGAGGAGTTCGAGGAGCACACGGGCAAAACGCTGTACGTCTCCGCGACGCCCGCCGATTACGAGCGCGCGACCAGCGACCAGGTGGTCGAACAGATCGTTCGTCCCACGCACCTCGTCGATCCCGCCGTCGAGGTCGCGTCCGCGGAGGGCCAGATCGACGACCTCCTGGATCGCATCGACGGCCGGGTCGAGCGCGAGGAGCGCGTGCTCGTCACCACGCTCACCAAGCGCATGGCGGAGGACCTCACCGACTACCTCGAGGAGGCGGGCGTCGACGTGGCCTACATGCACGACGAAACGGATACGCTACAACGACACGAACTCATCCGGTCGTTGCGGCTGGGCGAGATCGACGTTCTCGTCGGGATCAACCTCCTGCGGGAGGGTCTGGACATCCCGGAAGTGTCACTGGTGGCGATCCTTGATGCCGACCAGGAGGGGTTTCTCAGATCCGAGACCACCCTCGTCCAGACGATGGGGCGGGCAGCACGAAACGAAAACGGCGAGGTGGTGCTGTACGCCAACGAGCGCACCGACGCCATGGAGTCGGCCATCGCTGAGACAAAGCGGCGCCGGCGCATCCAGCGGGAGTACAACGAGGAACACGGCGTCGAGCCGACGACGATCGAGAAGGAGATCGGCCAGACGGACCTGCCCGGTTCCGAAACCGACACCAGCAGCGTGGCGGGCGGGGACGGCCCGGAAGACGCCGACGCCGCCGCCGAGTTGGTCGAGGAACTCGAGGACCGCATGGACGATGCCGCAGCCAACCTGGAGTTCGAACTCGCAGCGGACATCAGAGACCGGATCTACGACCTGCGCGAGGAGTTCGACTTGGAGGGCAAGGAGGAGGGCGTGGTGCCCGAACCCGGGGAGTTCTGATACACACCCGGACGTGGGACGTCCGACGGGCGAGACCCAACTCGTTTTGTGCATTGCCAGTCAATCGGCCAGTATGGCCGATACGATTCTCGTTCCGTTCGAGTTACCGGATCCGGAGCCCCTGTCGCAGGTGCTGATCGACGATCTGTCGTCACTCGACGTGGTGTTGCTCGGCCACTACGGTCTCCCAGAGCAGACGCCGGTCAGGTCGGCCCGCGAACAGTTCGAGACGGAGGCGAGAATACAACTCGAGGAGTTGGCCGAACCGTTCGCGCAGGCGGGGGCGTCGGTCCGGACCAGACTCGTGTTCGGGAAGGACCGTCAGGCGGCGATCGACGGGATCGCCACCGAGGAGAACTGCGCGGCGGAACTCGATCCGGCACCGACCGATGAGGTCGAACGCATTCTCGTCCCGCTGCCCGATATCGCGGAGTTCGAGCGACTCCCGAAGTTCGTGGACGTTCTCTGTGAGGACTCCACGACGGAGATCACCCTGTTTCACGTCATCGAGGGCGAGGAGAACCGCGAGCAGGGCGAACGGATCGTCGAGGAGACCCGCAGGGGGCTGATCGATGCCGGCTTCGATCCGGACGAGGTGGACGTCCGCCTGAGCGACACCGGGAGCCACGACGACGAGATCATCCGCGTCGCCTCGGAGTACGACGCGGTGGTGATGTACGAGGCCGAGTCCCGCCTCGGCGACCGGATCTTCGGGACGCTCCCGGACCGCATCCGGAACAGGACGGGTGACCCCGTGATAGTCGTGAATCGGGATTACTGATAAGGACGGACGTACGTCTTTCACGATACGAACACGCTGATCTGGTGTCGTGGCACGTTACAGAGTCACGTCCGGGTGTATCGTCGACGCTCTCGTAGTTGTCGGCGAGGATCGACTCGATGGCGTCAAAAAACCAATCTTGATCCGATCTCGTCCGGCAGCTACAGCCGCGACCGGAGGTCGGCGACGACGTCCCCGGTGCCCGCTTCCCCGCCGATGTCGGGGGTTCGCGGGGCCGACTCGTCCGCGAGCTGATCGGTGACCGCGCTCCACAGCGCGTCTGCGGCAGCCATCTCGCCAAGGTCGTCAAACAGCATCGACCACGACAGCACCGTCGCAAGCGGGTTCGAATCGCCGGCGTGGACGTTCCCGGAGGGCGCAAGCCCCATGCTCCCGGTGACCTGGGCCCCGATGTCGGTTATGATGTCACCGAAGAGATTCGAGGCGACCACCACGTCAAACTCCTGTGGGCGGCGGATCAGATCCATCGCGGCGGCGTCGACTAGGAGTCGCTCGTACACGGTCTCCGGAAGCGCGAGGGTGACCGTCCGATCCGGGCGGACCGCGTGCCCGTGAGTCTCCCCGGTCGTGGCATCCACACCGGATGGCATATCGAGCGAGACGGAACCGCGATCGGATCACGATCGCCGGAAGGCGAGTTGACCGGGGGGCTCACTAATTACGTAGCGACAGGTATTTTATACCCACCACTGTTCGTTCCCGATAGAGGGCACCGTCACATGAGACGAGCCGAGCGCGACCTGGCGAGGAGAACCAGAAACATGTGCAGGACGATCAACCGACACACGAGGCTGATACTGTCGGTCACGACTCGATGGGGATATTCGACACCTCGGGGTGACGAATTCCGCCACGAACTTGTGACCGACAGTATTACTTCCGAACGTTAGAACGCATGACACAAAATTACACGAAAACCGTACGACATGTGCTGATAATCCTGACGGCAGTCCTGATGATCACGTCCGTGGTGGCTCCAGCGGCGGGGCATTCGCTTTCGGCGAACACCGCGTCGACGACCGTCGAAGAAGCGGACACCTCCGGAGATGGGGAGACGAGCGATACGACATCAGAGACGGTCACGCCGACGGAGCACGACACCGATAACAGCGACCGCGTGAACGTCACCGGCTCTCTCGGGGACGGAAGCTCTGCGGGAGTGAAGACCGTGTTTGCGAGGATCCACGACACTGGGGGTGAGTTGCCGCCGGAGGGTCCGGGGGGTGAGGGTGTAGCCCGGACGCTCACTGACGCGAACGGGAACTTCACGCTTGAGGTTCCGGCCAATGACATCTACGACATCTTCTACTACCAGGGTGATTTCCTGGCTACGCAGAACCAGACGAACCTGGTCCCGAGAGATGGAATCCCGGACGTCTTCGCGATAGAGAGCGTCACCGTGGGCGAATCGGACGTCTCGCTCGGTGACCAGGCCCCGCCGGCGGGCCACGACCTGAACGTCTCCGTGGTTGACGAGTCCGGGAATCCCGTTCCGGGCGCACTGGTCACGTACATCCACACCGAGAACGACCCCGACGATCCGGCGCGCGCCTCACTGCCGGGGCTTCCGACGAACGCTAACGGACTGGCCGACATCTCAAGATTCAATACCACCGCCCGGGGCGTTGCGGGTCTCGAGGTGGCGGGCAACGTGACCGTGCTCGTGGCTCCGCCGGGGCGTGACGACCAGCCCGTGGACCCGACCCAAACGCGGACCCTCACTGTCACGGAGGACGACCAGATCACCGTCACACTCAACCAGACGGGGACGCCAAGGATCACGAACGCCACCGCCATCGATCTCGAAGATGGTGACGGCGTCGTCTCCGAGGGTGACCGTGTGGAGCTCAGAGCGACCGTCACCGATCCTGATAACGACGTGGTCCGCGTGGGAGCGCTCCCCGATCCCTTCGGTGTCGAACAGGTGGAGCTCACCAGCGCCGGTGGAGACCGCTACACCGGGACGTTCGTCGTCGGAAGTGACTTCCCCGCAATCGGGGGGAGCTACCCGATTCAGATCGTTGCCGAAGACGGCGCCGGGAACTTTGCCAATGTCAACACCAACGCCCTCGAAGTGAACGCGAGCAACGAAGAGCCGGTCGGTGACGGGACGCCCCCGACGATCACGAACGCCACTGCGATCGACCGCGAGGACGGTGACGGCGTCGTCTCCGAGGGCGACCGTGTGGAGCTCAGAGTGACCGTCACCGATGCCGATGGCGACTTGGCCCGAGTGTTCGCAGTCCCCGAGCCCTTCGGTGTCGAACAGGTGGAGCTCACCAGCGCCGGTGGAGACCGCTACACCGGGACGTTCGTCGTCGGGAGTGAATACTCCCCGGGCGATGGGAACTTTGAGATTCCGATCGTCGCCGAGGACGACGCCGGGAACTTCGCTGACGTAGAGACCGAGCCACTCGAAGTGAACGGCAGTGGCGAAAGGCCGGTCGGTGACGAGACGCCCCCGACGATCACGGGCGTCACCGCGGTCGACCGCGAGAACGATGATGGCGTCGTCTCCAACGGCGATCTCGTGGAGATCCGGGCGACCGTCACTGATGACGACAGCGGCGTCGAACAGGTCTTCGCGTCCCCCATCGCGTTCGGCGTCGGTAATGTAGAACTCACAAGCGCCGGTGACCAGGTCTACAACGGTACCTTCCGCGTGGACGCACGGGACGCCGAGCCGGACGGCTCGTACTCAATCGGGATCTTCGCAGAGGACGAAGCGGGCAACGGCGCCGAGGCGGAGTCCGACACCCTCGAACTGGACACGAGCGGCGACCGCGTGAACGTCACCGGCTCCCTCGAAGACGGGAGCTCAGCGGGAGTGAAGACCGTGTTCGCGGTAGTGCGTGAGACGGACGGTGAGTTCCCGTCGGAGGGTAGGGAAGTAGCCCGGACGACCACAGACGCGAACGGGAACTTCACGCTCGGGGTCCTGTCCAATGGAACCTACGACATCGTCTACCGGCAGGGTAACTTCCTGGCTACGGAGAACCTGGCGAATCTGATCCCGAGGGATGGGATCCCGGACGTCTTTGCGATAGAGCGCGTCGCCGTGGGCGAATCAGACGTCTCGCTCGGTGATCAGGCCCCGCCAGCGGGCCACGACCTGAACGTCTCCGTGGTCGACGAGTCCGGGAACCCCGTTCAGGGCGCACTGGTCACGTACGTCCACACCGAGAACGACCCCGACGATCCGGCGCGCGCCTCACTGCCGGGGCTTCCGACGAACGCTAACGGACTGGCCGACATCTCAAGATTCAATACCACCGCCCGGGGCGTTGCGGGTCTCGAGGTGGCGGGCAACGTGACCGTGCTCGTGGCTCCGCCGGGGCGTGACGACCAGCCCGTGGACCCGACCCAAACGCGGACCCTCACTGTCACGGAGGACGACCAGATCACCGTCACACTCAACGAGACGTCGGACACGGGTGACACGTCGGGGCCGGCGAGTAGCGTTCGGCTGACTCCAGCGTCCCAAACGGTCGGGGCGTCCGGGACGACGACGTTCGACGTCGTAGTCGAGGACGCCGACGGCGGCGTCGGAGCACACACGACGGAGATATCGATCGCGGACCCGAGTGTGGCGGGCGTCACCGACATCCAGCTTCTCGGGAACCCCGGCCAGCAGACCGTCGACATCGCGGCCGACAACGGGTCGGTCACGATCGACGCGGCCCTAGTGGACACCGCCGACACCGGCCCGGTGACGATCGCCAGGATCACCTTGCAGGGGAACGCCTCCGGAACGACGGCGGTCAATCTCGGGGTCTCGGCACTTGGTAACGAGACCGGGAACGATTACCAGGTGACGAACGTCGACGGAGCGACGCTCACGGTCACTGCCGTGCAGGCGATCGGTAACTTCGACAACGCGCCGACCGACCCCGACGGCGACGGGTTCCACGAGGACATCAACGGTAACGGCGAAGTCAACGTGGTGGATGTCCAGGCGATGTTCGTCCACCGCGACGATCCTGCGATGACGGAGAACCCGCAGCTGTTCGACTTCAGCGGCAACGATGAGGTCGACATCGTGGACGTGCAGGCACTGTTCGCCGAGATCACGTCACCCTCGCCGGATCCCGGCGATGATCAACTCGGCCGGGAGGGTGGTTACCGGTACGACGATCCGGTGTCCGTCGATCGTAGCGACGGACTCAACCAGACTGAACTCGAAGCCGTCGTCGCCCGGTCGATGGCTCGCGTCGAGGAGGTCCGCCAACTCGAGTTCGAGGAGCGAGTTCCGGTGAACGTGATCTCCCGCGAGCAGTTCGCGTCGGATCAGACTGGCCGGGAGTACACGACACAGGAGCGCCTCCACCAGAATACGAAGTGGGAGGCGCTGTTCGCGGTTAACGAGTCGACCAACGCGCTCCGGACCCAGGAGTCAAACAGAGCCGCGACCGTTCTCGGATTCTACAACTACGCCCGTGACGAGATCGTGATCGTCTCCGAAAACACCTCCTCGCCGAAGATGGACGAGATCACCCTCGCCCAGGAACTGTTCCACGCTCTCCAGGATCAGAAACTCCGCATCTCGTATGGCCGCATGACGACGGAAGGAAACAACGCCGCGTTGGGCATCATCGAAGGTGACGGTAACCTCGTCGATCGGTTTTACAAACAGCGGTGTGAGGCCGAGTGGGACTGCCTCCTGCCCGAGGCCTCCGGAGGCGGCGGTGGATCCAGCGACATCAACTACGGGATCTATCTGACACAGTTCCAGCCCTACAGCGACGGTCCGAAGTTCGTCAGACAGATCTACAACGAGGACGGCTGGGAGGCGGTCAACGACGTCTACGAGAACCCCCCCGAGAGCACCGAACAGGTCATCCATCCTGAGAAGTATCCCGACGAGGAACCGACCGACGTCTCGATCACCGACACGAGCACCGAGGAGTGGCAGGTTCCGGACCTGGGTGAGGGAAGGGTCGACCACGTGGCGTTCGGCGAGGCGGGCCTGGGTGCGATGATGATGCGTCCGGTCCTCGCGTCCGGAGGTGAGGACACGCCGGTCGTTACCGCTCGCGAACTGTACAATCTCACACCGAGCGGAAATATCAGCGATTTCGACCCCCTCAACTACGGTATCGAAGTCACAAACGGCTGGGACGGTGACCGCCTCATCCCGTACGCCAACGAGAGTTCCGCGGAGACGAACGAGACGGCCTACGTCTGGAAGATCAACTGGGACTCCGAGGCGGACGCCACGGAGTTCATAGAGGGGTACAAACAGCTCCTCGCATATTACGGTGCCGAAACGGTCGACAGTCGAGAGAACACCTATCGTATCCCGGAGGGCAACGGCTTCGCTGACGCCTTCTACGTCAAGCAAGACGGCGACACGGTGACGATCGTCAACGCCCCGACAGTCGACGATCTCGGTGACGTCCACGCGTCGGCCGGCAACTGATACTGTCGGCTATACCTTCGTGACCGGGTGTATGGCCGACAGTATAAGCATCGTTCGTACGGAATGGGACCGGAAACGGCATCGCGATCGGACGAGATGGGATGCGGATCGATCGTTCGCGTCGGACGGGATTCAATCCGAAAACGTTTAGTTAGTTTGGTGAGAGTGAGACGCATAGCGACATTTATGTACGACAGGAATATACGGGGAAAACTTCGGGCCGTTGCACTGGCTGTAATAATGGTACTCTCGGTCGTGACGGTACTCACGCTTCCAGCCGGGGCAGCGGGCCAGACGGCGGTGAGCCTATCGCCCGACTCCACGCAGGTGGACGTCTCGAACACGACGACGTTCGATGTCGTCGTCGAGAGCGCCGACGGCGGTGTCGGAGCCCACACGACGGAGGTGTCACTCACCGATTCGTCGGTGGCGGAGATCACGGATGTCCAACTCGCCGGGGGTCCCGGCCTCTCGGACGTGTCCCGCGCGAGTGACAACTCCTCGGTGAACATCGACGCCGGACTGATGGACACCGCCGACACAGGGACGGTGACCATCGCATCCATCACCGTCGAAGGACTGGCTAACGGGACCACCGGCCTCAACCTGTCGGTGAGCGCGCTCGGCGACGAGGGGGGCACCGACTACACCGTCA
>JBDGQL010000090.1:0-9816 GCA_042219105.1 Karumarchaeum halophilus (SeqCode)
ATCAGGTTCGTAACCACGAGATACGGAAGGACGAACAGCAACGCCGTCATCAGGGCGAGGATTAGCGTGTACCCGACGACCGTCCCGAGCGCGTTCCGCCAGACGGGGTGCCGGAAGTTCACGCTGACACCCCCGTCGGGTCGCGGGGCTCGTTTCCACCCGCATCGAGAGCTTCCACGAGTAGTTCGGCCACGTCAACGATCTCGAGGTCGTCCTCGTAGCCGCCGGTCTTGCGGCCGTCCTCGTACATCGTCATGCACATCGGGCAGGCGACGACGAACTTCTCGACGGCGCTTCCGGCCTCGGTGTCCTCCGTGGCCTCCCGAAGGCGCTCCTCGCTCGGCTTGGGCTCCTCGTCGAACTCCATCCAGAGGCCGCCGCCACCGCCACCACAGCAAAAGGACTCCTTCCGGTTGCGGGGCATCTCGACCAGGTCGGAGCCGGTCGCCCGGATCAGATCCCGTGGGGCCTCGTACTCGTCGTTGTACCGGCCGAGGTGACAGGGGTCGTGGTAGGTGACCGTGTAGTCGAGTTCGTCGCCGCGCAGACCGAGACGGCCCTCGGAGACGAGGTCCTCGACGACCTGCGTCCAGTGGAAGACGGGGGCGCCGTCCCAGGACTCCTCGGGCACCTCCATCATCGGGTCGTCGGCGAACTCCTCGAAGTCGACGTCCGGGTACTCGTTTTTGAACGTGTTGAACGAGTGGGGATCGGTACAGACGATCCGATCGAAATCGCAGTCCTCGAAGGAGGTGACCAGCGCGCCGGCCTGCTGGATGAACAGGAACTCCTCGCCGATGCGGCGGACGTCGTTCGCGTCGTACTCCTCGTCCTCATAGAGGATGCCGTACTCCACGCCCGCGGCCTCGAACAGTTTCGCGAGCGATCGGGCCACCTTCTTGTTGCGGTCGTCGAAGCTGGGGTAGTCGCCGACGTACCAGAGGTACTCGACCTCCGTGTTGCGGGCGTCAGCGACGTCGAAGCCGAGGTCGTCCGCCCAGTCGCCCCGATTGCGCCGGGGGTCGCCGAAGGTGTTGCCCTCCCGCATCACGTTCTCGAAGGTGTCCTGGAGGTTGGGGTGGACGTCACCCTGGTCGACGAGCTGGCGGTTCATCTTCGTGAAGGAGTTGAGGTGCTCGATCTCGACGGGGCAGGCGTCCATACAGGCCATGCAGGCCATACAGGACTCCATCGTGCCGCTGTCGATGACGCTCGTCCCGCCGTCGGCGATGATCGGCGTCTCCTCGCCGCCGTTGGCCTGCTCCTCGCGGTAGCTCTTGAGATCGAGGATCACGTTCCGGGGATCGAGCGGTCGTCCGGATGCCTTGGCTGGACACGCCGACGAACACCGGCCACATTTGGTGCAGGCGTCCTGGTCGAGCAGTTCCTTCCAGGAGAAGTCCTCGATCGACTCGGCGTTCGTGGCCGACAGATCCGCCGGGATCCCGGGGAGTCGCTTGCCGGCGTCCTCATCCCGGGTGACGACGTTGGCAAACGAGGAGAGCATGTGGAACGGCTTGCCCATCGGGATGGCGGCGATGAACGCGAACGCCAGAAGCGAGTGGGACCACCAGACGACCGGATAGGCGGCCTCGGCCATCCCGGGCGTCATCCCGACCCCCTCCAGCACCACGGCGATGCTCCACCCGACGAAGCTCACCGTCTCGAAATCCGGATAGTTCTGCCCGAGAATGCGCACCCCCTCGGTGAAGTAGCCGCCGACGGCGAGCGCGAACAGCGTCCACACGAACAGATCGTCCTCGATGCTGGTGTGGATGTCCCAGAGACGCTCGCTTCGGGCCGCGTACCGGCGGTACAGCGCGACGCCGAGACCGACGACGAACAGCAGCCCCATCGCGTCGACGACAAAGGAATAGGAGAGGTAGAAGTCGCCGACGAAGAAGGACTCGCCGGTGAGCGGTCGGTAGAAGTCCATGTCGATGCCGAGAATCGTCGTCGCGATGAGGAGCGTCAGGAACCCCCACATGATGAACGCGTGCATCACCCCGCCGACGAAGTCACGATCGAACAGGGTCTCGTTGGATCCGACCGTCTTCGCCGCCGACAGCACCCGGCGCGGGAGGTCATTCAGGCGCTCGAAGGGGTCCTCTCCTCCCTGGGTGTACCGCTTCATCCGCTGGTAGCTCCCCACCAACAGGATGACGATGGCTACCGCTGCCAGGTAGTAGAACACCGCCTTCCCGACCGAGCTGATCTTCCAGAACGTCGGTCGCGTGGTCGTCTCCCCCGCCTGGAGAACGAAGGTCATGAGTGAACAACTTTCGTGAGTTCGTATTAAAACTTGGGCGGCGAGGCGTCACACCGTCGGCTGTACGCTCGTAACGTGTCCACCCGGATACGAACCAGTCAACGGGATTCTCCCCGACCGGCTGATACTGTCGGACAGGGACATTGATATACACCCAGACGTGACTCTGTTAACTGCCACGACACCAGATTAGTGCGTTCGGGTCATGATACCCTAGTTTTGTGACGGCACGGCTTAACCAAATCACGTCTGGGTGTATAATTCGAACGACCCCCCGTCCTGAGGGTTCGATTATCAATGCTTCTGTCCGATAGTATGAGGGACAGCGGTTCGAACTATCAACATCTCCCTCCGACAGTGTACGTCTCCCCGCTATGACCGTGTGAACACGCCCCGTGAGACGGGTTATCTATGTCAAAATATAGCTTGTTTTTATCTATGTTAGGCAGAATTCTTAAGAAGCACCGGGCCTAAGGTAAAATTACATGGCGCACCCATACGAGAGCCAAACTGAGGCAAAGTCCAACGAACAGATCGCCCCAGACGTGTACCTGCCTGCGATGCCGTCGCTGTCGACCGCCCGCGGTCGTGTCGAGCACTTCGTCACCAACCTGTTCCGGCAACGCGGCGAACTCCGTAAGGTCGTGCGGATCCGATAGCCGCCGCGCGGAACTGCGGACGCTACGCCGATCGATCGTGTTTTGATCGTGACTATTCCTATACGAAATCCGACACGTAGAGGTTCGTCTTCCCTTTGATACTGTCGGTCACGACTCGATGGAGTCGGAACGAGCGTTCCTGGCCCGGATTCGAGCGGTAGTGAATCGAGGGGATAAACTAACTCCGGCCCTTTACCTTCCCACTCATGACTGAAGACCTCCCCTCGGAAGTGGGGACCGTCGTCATCGGAGCAGGGATCGTCGGGTGTAACGTCGCATACCAGCTGGCCGACCTCGGCCGCGAGGACGTGCTGGTCCTGGATAAGGGGCCGCTCCCGACGACGGGAGGCTCCTCGACGCACGCGCCGGGCATCATGTTTCAGACCGACGAACCGAAGGTGCTCTCGAAGTTCGCGATGTACAGCCGGGAGCTGTACTCGGAGCTGGAGACGGAGGACGGCAAACGGGTGTACCGGGAGACGGGCGGCATCGAGGTCGCCCGGTCCGAGGAACGGATGGACTACCTGCAGCGTCGCGTGGAGTGGGGCAAGTCCTGGGGCATCCCGGATCCACAGCTCCTCTCGCCGGAGGAGGTCCAGGAGAAGCTCCCCCTGGTGGATCCCGACGCAATCGAGGGTGGGTACTACTCGCCCACCGACGGCCAGGCCTCGGGCGTCCGGGCGTGTGCAGCGCTCGCTCGGAAGGCCGAGCGGATGGGGGTCCAGTTCGTCGGCCACACCGGCGTCGAGGACATCGAGACCGGCCGCGAGGGCGTGCAGGCGGTCGTCACCGGGAACGGCCGCGTGGACTGTGAGGAGGTCGTCGTCGCCACCAACATCTGGGCGCGCCAGCTGGGCGAGAAAGTCGGCGTCCACCTGCCGATCACGCCCGTCGAACACCAGTACACCATCACCGAGCCCCTGGAGGAACTGGCCGGGCTCGAACAGGACGTCTCCGGGGATCCGGTGTACGACAACTACCGGTCAGTCTCGGGGGACAAGACGGACGTTCTCCTCCAGAATCCCGACCGCCCGATCCTCCGGGACCAGGACAACGCGATGTACTTCCGGGTCCACGGGGACCGGTACGGCATCGGGTCGTACAACCACGAGCCGATCGTGCCCGACCCCACGGAGCTGGGCGGCAACGAGGAAGGCGGTCACCAGGCCTCCGTCAACGAGTTCACCGAGCGCCACCTGAACACCGCGACCCACCCCGACCGCCCCGAGAAGGCACCCCGGGAGGCGAGCGACGAACTCCTTCCCGCGACGGAGGGCAGGACGCTCGAACACAAGTACAACGGGATGTTCGCCGAATCCTCCAACGGGCTGCCGGCGATAGGGCCAGTACAGGGGATCGACGGGCTCTGGACGGCCGCTGCGATCTGGATCACCCACGCCGGCGGCGTCGGCAAGGCGCTGGCGGAGTGGATGGAACACGGTGTTCCCCGCCTGCCCGACGGCCCGATCGACCTCGCGGACTGTGACGTCAACCGCTTCTCGCCACACGAGGGGAGCTGGGACTTCGCCCGGGACATCGGCGCCGAGGAGTACCGCATCGTCTACAACATCGTCCACCCGAAGTGGGTGTGGACGGACACGCAGAGAAACATTCGCCGGAGCCCGATGCACGGCGCCCACGAGGCCCGCGACGCGGAGCTGTGGGCCGAAGCCGGCTGGGAGGAACCCCAGTGGTTCGACTCGAACGCGGACCTGCTGGCGGAGTACGGCGACCGGATCCCGGATCGGGAGGGCTGGGAGAGCAAGTACTGGTCGTCGATCGAGGGCGCAGAGGCGCTCAACGTGCGAGACGCCGTCGGCCTCCACGACATGACTTCCTTCAACAAGGTGGAGGTGATCGGCGAGGGGGCCGGGGCGTTCCTCCAGCGGCTCTGCACCAACGACATGAACCTCGACGTCGGCCAAGTCAGGTACACGCTGATGTGCAACGAGGCCGGCGGCGTCCGCGCCGACATCACCGTCACGCGACTCGATCACGATCGGTATCTCGTGTTGACGACCGGCCGGGAGGTCGGGAGCAACCACGTCGCGTGGATCCGCGACAAGGCTCCCGGCGGCGTGGTCGTCAACGACGTTACCTCCGAACTGGCCGCGATGGTCTGTACCGGGCCGAACGCCAGGAAGGTGCTCTCGGAGGTGACCGACGCCGATCTCTCCAACGACGCGTTCCCGTACTTCTCCAGCGGGCGATTCTTCGTGAACAACGTCCCCGTCACCGCCCTCCGGGTGTCCTACGCCGGCGAACTCGGCTGGGAGCTGTACGCTCCCTCGGAGTACGGCGAGACGCTCTGGGAGCACATCATGGAAGCGGGCGAGGAGTACGGGATCCGCCCCTACGGCAACGGCGCGCTGGACGCCCTGCGCATCGAGAAGGGGTTTCGCCTGTGGGGCGAGGACCTCCACACGGAGCACAACCCCTACGAGGCCGGCCTCGGCTTCGCCGTCGATCTGGACACCGACTTCATCGGGAAGCCGGCCGTCGCGTCGGCCGCCGCCGGTGACAACATCTCGCATGAGGTCGCCTGCCTGACCCTCGACGACGAGGACGCGATGGTGATGGCCGACCGGCCGGTGGTGTCTCCGGACGGCGGCGACGTCCTCGGATACGTCCACTCCGCGGAGTACGGCTACACCGTCGGGAGGTGTGTCGCGTACGCGTACCTCCCGCCGGATCGCGCCGAGCCGGGGACCGACGTCGTGATCGAGTACGAGGGCGATCGCCACGCCGCGACCGTCCGCAAGGAACCGCTGTACGATCCCGGAAACGATCGCCCGTTGATGTAACGCTCGTTCGTGGAGGGGAATGTCACCCTCACGAGGGGGGAATGTCACCCTCGTACTTATTAGGGGAAGAGCCTGAGCGATCGGGGTATGAGTTCGGAAACGGATATCCCGGACGCCGCTGGCACCGTGATCATCGGGGCCGGGTGTGTGGGATGTAGCGCGGCGTACCATCTGGCGCAGTCGGGGCGCGAGGACGTCGTCGTCGTTGAGCAGGGACCACTGTACGAAACCGGGGGATCGACCTCGCACGCGCCGGGGCTCGTGTTCCAGACGGCCGGCGGGAAGCTGATGACACACATGGCTGCGTACACCCGGGAGCTGTACCGGGACCTCGACAGCTACCGCGCTTGCGGTGGCATCGAGGTCGCCTACACGGAGGATCGCTGGGACTTTCTCAAGCGCAAACGGGAGTGGGGACAGTCCTACGGCCTTGAGGGCGGTGAACTGCTCTCGTCGGAGGCGGTCGCCGACCGGATCCCGCAGATCGACGACTCGGTGATCCACGGCGGCTACTACCTCCCGACCGACGGGAAAGCCCACGCCGTCCAGGCGAGCGAACGGATGGCCGAGGCGGCCGAGGAAACGGCGGGCCACGAGTTCTACGGGAACACGAAAGTGACCGACATTGAAACCGACGGCGGCGAGGTGACCGGCGTCGTCACCGAAAGGGGCCGGATCGCGTGTGAGGAGGTCCTCGTCGCCACCAACATCTGGGGGCCGCTGTTTGGCGACATGGTCGGGACGGACGTGCCGCTGGTCCCGTGTGCCCACCAGTACCTCGTCTCCGAGTCGATTCCGGAACTGGAGGGCGCCAGCCGGGAGATCGAACAGCCACTCCTGCGTCATCAGGACTACTCGCTTTATTTCCGCCAGCACGGCGAGTCCTACGGCGTCGGCTCCTACAACCACGAGCCGCTCCTGGTCGACCCCGAGGACATCTACGGCCCCGACAAACTCGACGACCTGGGTCTCGAGTACCCCTCGCTCCGGGAGTTCACCGACGAGCACTTCTATGAGAACACCCACCCCGACCACGACAAGACCGCCCACGAGGCGGCGAGCGAACTCGTCCCCGCCTTTTCGGACTGCGACTGGGAGACGACGATGGAGGGGATGTTCTCGTTCACGCCCGACGGGATGCCGGTACTCGGTCCTGACGAGGACACGGAGGGTCTGTGGTGGTCGCTTGCGGTCTGGGTGACCCAGTCCGGCGGTGTGGGGGACATCGTTGCGAGCTGGATGGAGAATGGCGTCCCGAGACTCGACGGCGAGCGCGTCAACGCCGACCCCGCACACGTGAGCCGGTTTCAGCCACACGCGGGCAGCCGCGAGTTCACCTACGGCCGGGGCGCCCAGCAGTACCAGGAGGTGTACCAGCTCATCCACCCCACCGAACAGCCCCGCTCGGAGCGCGGGCTCCGGCGCAGCCCCTTCTACGACCGGCAGGCCGACCTCGGCGCGCGGTTCTACGACGCCAACGGGTGGGAGGTCCCCCAGTGGTACGAGGCCAACGAGGCGCTACTGGAGGAGTACGACGTCCCCGACCGGCCCGACTGGCTGGCGCGCAACTGGTCGAAGGCACAGGCGGCAGAACACCACGCCGTCCGCGACCGGGTCGCGATGTTCGACATGACCACCTTCACAGGGATCGAGGTCACGGGCGAGGGCGCCGAGTCGTTCCTCCAGCGGCTGCTCACGAACGACGTGGACGTCACGCCGGGGCGGATGACCTACGCCGCGATGCTCAACGAGGCGGGGGGGTGTCTCGCGGACATAACCGTCGCGCGGCTCGCGGAGGACCAGTACCTGCTGACGACCGGCGGCGGCAACTCCGCGACGCTTCACTCCCGGTGGATCCGCGAACACGCTCCCGAGGACGGTTCGGTCTCGATCACGGTCCATGACTCCTCGCGGTGCGGGATCGGGGTGTTCGGTCCGGACGCGCGGAACCTCCTCGAGGGCCTCGTCGAGACCGACCTCTCGAACGACGCCTTCCCCTTCTACTCCGTCCAGGAGACCTACCTGGAGAGCCTCCCCGTGACGATGCTCCGGCTCTCGTATGCCGGCGAGCTCGGCTGGGAGGTGTACACCCCGGCGGAGTACGGCGCCCGGCTCTGGGACCGGCTCATGGAGGCCGGCGAGGAGTACGGCGTCGTCCCGATGGGCTGGAAGGCGCTTGACTCGACGAGTCTGGAGAAGGGCTATCGCCTGTGGGGGACGGATCTCACGCCCGAGTACAACCCCTACGAGGCCAACATCGGGTTCGCGGTCGACCTCGACACCGAGTTCATCGGCAAGGCGGCACTCGAGGAGGCCCGCGAGGAGGGTATCGACCGCCGTCTCGTCCCGATCACGCTGGACGAGCCGGGGATGGTCGTCGACGCCGGGCGACCGGTGTTCCGGCCCGGAAGCGAGGATCCGATCGGGTACGCCTGCCGGTCCGACTACGGGTACACCATCGACGCGGGGATCTGTTACAGCTACCTCCCGGCGGCGGACGCGGAGCCGGGACGGGACGTGGAAATCTCCTATGAGAACAGCCGGCACGAGGCGACGGTTCGCGACGAGCCCCTGTTCGATCCGGAGATGGACCGGATGCTCCGGTAGCCCCGGCGTGACGACCCGGTCTGCGAGGCCGGCCTCTGTTACTTCGTTTGCGTCGTCTGCTCGGCGGTCGCGACGGCCGCGGCGTTCTCGGCGACGTCGTGCACCCGGACGATGTCGGCGCCGCGCTCGGCCGCGAGGGCCGTCGCCGCGACGGTCGGGGCGAGTCGCTCCCCCGGGCCGCAGTTCACGCGTTCGAACATCGACTTGTGGGAGTGGCCGACCATGATTGGGGCCCCGAGACCCCGGAACTCAGCCAGCCGATCGAGCAACTCGAAGCTCTCCGTGGCTCGTTTCCCGAACCCGAGCCCCGGATCGAGGACGATCCGCTCGCGGTCGATCCCGGCGCGCTCCGCGAGCAGGACCCGCTCGAGCAGGTCCTCGAACACGTCGTCGACGACGTCGTCGTAGGCGTACCGGTCGTCGGGGTCGACCGGCGCCGAGAGGCTGTGCATCAGCACGGCCGGAACTCCGTGGTCCGCGACGACCTCCCGCATCGCCACGTCGGCCAGCCCCGTGACGTCGTTCACCATCCCTGCACCCGCCTCGAGCGCCGCCTCCGCGACGCCGGGTTTTCGGGTGTCGACGGACACCATCGCGTCGAGGTCGGCGAGTTGCTCCACGACCGGTACGACCCGCTCGCGTTCGACCTCGGGTGGGATCGGGTCGGCACCCGGCCGGGTGGACTCGCCGCCAACGTCGACGATGTCGGCGCCGTCGGCGACCATCTGCCTGCCGTGTGCTACCGCGGCGTCGACCGTGTTGTGCTCGCCCCCGTCGTGAAACGAGTCCGGCGTGACGTTCAGGATTCCCATAACTGCAGTTCCGTCGTCCCAGGGGTACTCCATCGCCGACTCCCCGGCCCCGATGCCGAGCGCGTCGTTCAGCTGTGACGCGAAGTACCCGCCACCCTGTCGGCCACGAAGCTCCCTGATCAGGTTCCGGAACTGGGCGATGCTACCCGAGAGGAGCAACTCGACGTGCTCGTCGGGGGCAGTGATCCCCGAGACGACGCCCGTCCCCCCGAGTTCCAGCATCGCTTCCTTGAGATCAGCGGCCATGCCTCGGCGGGCGTGAAACCGAACAGTCCGATCGACCATCGCCTCGGCGCGGTCTCTACGAACCGACTCGGGGACGTCGGCGCTTCGCATCGCCGACCGCACCCGCGAGGGTGTGTCGGAGCGCACGATCCGGGGTGATCGCGTCCAGCTGTCGCGGGCCTCCGCGGCCGTGTACAGCGAGCCCGTCACCAGGATGCAGTCGGACTCGCCGTGTGACCTGAGCGCCCACTTGACCGCCCCGGGAACCGAGACACACTGGGTTATCCCGGCATCGACCTCGGCCTCCAGCACGGCCGCGAGCGTCTCGACGTCCTGTGCACGGTCGACTTCGGGCTCGGCGAGGTACACCTCGTCGGGTTCCGGGAGCGCCCGGCACATGGCGGCGTGGTCCTTGTCGCGCATGGCGCCGAACACCAGGT
>JBDGQL010000130.1:0-9793 GCA_042219105.1 Karumarchaeum halophilus (SeqCode)
TGTTTACCGGTGATCGCAACCCCCGTTGGCGGCGATCACCGGTAAGAGACGAGAACGGTCATTATCAATTCGCCCCCCGGGGTGGCGAATATCTTCATCGAGTCACAGCCGACCCTATCAGGCCCGTGCGTCCTCGACCGCCTCGACGAACTCCGCTGCCGACTCACGGACCGCGTCCCAGTCCTCGCGTTGTATCGCGTCGTAGTTCACGAGCGCCGACCCCGCGCCTACGGCGAAGGCGCCAGCCTCGAGGTACTCGGCGACGTTGTCGGTGTCTACCCCTCCCGTGGGCATGACCGGAATGTCTCCGAGCGGTCCCTTGAGCGCCCCGATGTGGCCTGCCCCGACGGTGGAGGCGGGGAACATCTTGAGGACGTCGGCGCCGGCGGCCATCGCGGCGTCGGCCTCGGTCGGCGTCATGACCCCCGGGACGGAGACGACGCCAGCCCGGTTGCAGACCTCGATGACGTCCTCGTTGAGATTCGGCGCGAGGACGAACTCCGCACCAGCCTCGATGACGTTGCGGGCCGCCGCGGCGTCCATCACCGTTCCCGCGCCGATGAGCGCGTCCGTCCCGTCGAGTTCGCGGTCGATCGCTGCGATCATCTCCGAGCAGCGCTTCGCGTCGGCAGTAACCTCAAGCGCCGTCACACCACCCTGGTGAACCGCCCTTGCGACGGGGACGATCTCATCCTCGTCGATCCCTCGGAGGACGGCGACGACACCGCTCTCCTCGATCCGGTCGAGCGTCCGCGTGCTTCCCATGGCCGCGTTCCGTCGGGAGGGGTCATAAGCCTCCCTCACTCGGTCGCGCCCGCGCTTCACCCAGTCTCGACGGTATTCGTCGCAGCTGCCACGACGGCAGGCAGGGATTTATGCGCCGCCGCGGCCTCCGTCCCGGTATGGACGACTTCGAGGAACTGGTCTCCTTTCTGACTCCCCGCGAGGAGAACGAGGCGATCAAACTGTACCAGAACACCACGGCCATCGCGTGTCCGGCCTGCGAGGAACCGTTCGACGACCTCGTGGTGTGCAAGGAGGACCCGACAAGGCTCAATCTCGACGAGCGAATGGACCTCTGTGTGGGGACGACGCCGGAAGGTTCGCCGGCTATTTTCACTCACAAGGAGTGATCTCTGTGAACCTCTTCGACCAGGTCGCGGATCTGTCCGTCGCAATCGAGGAGTGGGAACTGGACGCCCGCGAGCGCGACACCTCAAGCGGATTCACCAGGAAGACGACCACCGTGACGCTCGTGGGCGGGAGTGACAGCGAGGACAACGCCGGGATGGGCGAAGACGTTACCTACGAGAGCGAGGAACACGACCGGCTGCTCGAGGCTGCCGACTTCGACCTCGCTGGCGCGTACACCGTCGCGTCGTTCTCCGAGGCGCTTTCGACGATCGATCTCTTTCCGGCCGGGCCGCCCGAGGAAGAACGGTTCCGCCACTATCGCCGGTGGGCGTTCGAGAGCGCCGCGCTTGATCTCGCGCTCCGGCAGAACGACCTGACGCTCGCGGAAGCCCTCATAATGTCTGTTGTAGCTGTTTACCGGTGATCGCCACCCCCGGTGGCGGCGAGCACCGGTAAGAGACTACAACAGACATTATCAGTCGTACGTACGACCCGGTGCGGTTCGTCGCGAGCATGCGCCTAGGCGAACCCCCGAACGCCGATCGGGTCCACACGCTGCTGGATCACGTCCCGGAGACGGAACTCAAACTCGACCCGACGCCGGCCTGGAGCCTCGATCTCATCGACGACCTGGCGTCGACCGACCGCGTCCGGATTCTGGACCTGAAAGCCGGGTACGATGGCACGGAGGTGGACACGGAGGTCGATCCCACTCTCTACCGGACGCTGCTGTCGGCGTTCCCGGAAGCGGTGATCGAGGACCCCGGCGTAACAGGCGAGACACGGTCGATGCTTGCGGAGTCCCGGGAGCGGCTCTCCTGGGATCTCCCGGTCGAGGGTCTGGCGGACCTCGACGCGCTCCCCTGGGACCCCCGGTGGATCAACGTCAAGCCGTCGCGGTTCGGGACGGTCGAATCGCTGTTCGAGACCGTCGCGTACTGCCTCGAGAACGATGTCCGGATGTACGGCGGCGGCCAGTTCGAACTCGGCGTCGGGCGCGGCCAGATACAGGCGCTTGCCTCCCTGTTCTATCCGGAGGGTCCAAACGACGTCGCCCCGGGCGTGTACAACGACCCGGAACTCCCTGAGGAACTGCCGGCGAGTCCGCTTGCGCCGCCGTCAGACCCGGTCGGATTCCGGTGGTGAGAGTCGGTCACACGTTCGTGGAGGAGGTCACTCTTGAGTGCGGAATGCGAAGGGTGCGCATGGAACTGATCTCCGTCGCCGCACTCGCGGAGAATCGTGCGATCGGAAACGACGGCGACATCCCCTGGGAGCCGATTCCGGCGGACGAACGACAGTATCGCGAGCGCGTCGCCGACGAGACCGTCATCCTGGGCCGGCGAACCTTCGAGATGTACGAGGACCTCCCCGGGACCGAACAGATCGTGCTGAGCAGAACCGTCCGGGAGTTCGACGTGGAGACCGCCCACCACGCCACCGGCGTCGAGGAGGCCATCGAGGTTGCCACGTCCCTAGACGCCGACCGTGCCTACGTCATCGGTGGCGCGGGGATCTACGAACTCTTTCAGCCACACCTCGACCGGATGGTACTCTCCCGCGTTCCCGGCACCTACGAGGGCGATGTCTTCTACCCCGCATGGGACGACGCGGCGTGGCGCCTGGTAGAGGAAACCGAGTACGACCGGTTCACGCTCCAGCACTGGGAGCGGGAGACCCCGACCTGGAGGGACTAGCCCTCGATCCGGTCCCACTCGCCCCGGAAGTAAGCAAGCGCCGGCGCGTCGGGACGGAGGGCCTCCGCCGACTCAACCTCCCCGACGTATATCGTGTGGTCACCAGCCTCGACGGCGTCGTAGAGCGAACAGTCGAGGTACGCCAGCGAGTTCTCGAACACCGGCGCCCCGGTCGCGGCCGTCCGCGTGGACTCGTCGACGAAGGGGTCGCCGTATTCGGCCATCCGGGCGAAGTGCTCGCCGAGGTGCTGCTGGTCGTCCGCGAGGACGTTCACGCAGTACCCCTCCGTGTCGGCCAGGAGGCGCTCGTGAGTCTCTGTACCGTGGTCGATACAGATCAACACGAGCGGCGGATCGAGCGAGACGCTCGCGAACGCGTTCACCGTGATGCCGTGGTTCGGTTCGGGAAGCGTCACGACGGTTACGCCCGCTGCGAAGTTACCCATCACCGTCCGAAGCTGGTCTCCGTCAACCATGCCCCGACTGAAGATGGGGACGGGTTTCAAGGCCCCGCTTCAGGAACGGGTGTGCCGTCCGTCACCCGGCCGGCGCGATCAGGACTGCACCGTCAGCTCGACGGTCAGCTCTGCGCCGTCCGCGAGCGCGTCGACGAGGCCGCGATCGAGGTCCGCGGCGGCGGCGTCCGCCCCGATCATCACCGTGCGGTCGTCGACGTACTCGCTCGTGCGGACGACGGCGCTCCGATCGCTCGCGAAAGCCAGGTCGGGATGGCCCCGGCCCGTAACGGTCGCCTTACGATCGTCCGCCCGGATGATAGCCTCCATCCGCGCGCCGGCGTCCCGGCAGGCGGACACGAACCCCGGATCGAAGTCCGAGGGCGCGCGATCCGCCCCGATGGCGAGGATGCAGTCCCCGGCCGGCGTGAGGTAGTCGTCGGTCGTCACTTCGAACGTACTCGCGTGGGTCGCGGCGACGTTCTCGTGACCCTCCGCGTGGATCCACTCGTGCACACCCTGACGAGGGCGGCGCCTCGCCTAACACTGTCGTCTGTGACTGGTCGATCCGCGGTGTGGCACTCGGTCACAAGTCCCAGGAAAATCCCCGCGCTTGCCAGTGATTTTCACACCCGGCGTAGCGAAACTATTAAAACTTCGGCGGAAGTAGGCAGATGTACCGAAGCCGCGTTCGGCGGTCAGGAGAGAACAGCGTGCGAAGCACTATGCCCATATTCGGAGACGGACCATCGCACACTAGCCGCTGTTCTCCCCCTGCAGCACCGGTACGGACACCGAGGTCTCACACATGGTAGCGCAAGTTAGCGAACGGCTCGAAGAGAAGTACGACTTAGAACAGATCAAGAAATCGAACAACGTCTCGGTGAGCGACGACGACTTGGAGAACGAATCCAAGGGTCAGCTCATCAAGCTCGCCGGGAAGCTCCGGGATCGCCGAAACGATCTCAACCAGAAGGCATCCAGACGGGCGACGCTGCGCGACGAACTCAACGCGAAGACTCGTGAGAAGGTCGACGAAGCACAGAACCATCGCGAGAAGCGTGACCAGCTCAACGAAGACGTCCAGACGCACAAGGAGAAGCGCAACGAGCTGAACGCGAAGGCAAACGAGCTGTTCGACGAAGTCGAGAGCAAAAAGGAGGAGCTCGAACTCGACGACGGCGACAGCGTCGACGAACTGAAATCGGAGATCGAGGATCTCGAGTTCAAACAGCAGACCGAAGTGCTCGACCCCAACGACGAGCGCGAACTCATCGAGAAGATCGACGACAAGCGCGAGAAGCTTCGCGAGAAACAGAAAAAGCTCGAAGACACCAGTAACATAGACGAGCTCCGCGAGGAAGCCGAGGAGGTTCGCGAGGAGGCGTCCGAGCACCACGAGAGGGTGACCCAGCTCGCCGACGAGGCCCAGGAACACCACAACCAGATGATCGAGGCCTACCGTGCGGCCGACGAGATCCGCGACACTGCCGACGAGGTCCACGAGCTGTTCGTGAGGGCCCAGGAGCTTGCGGATCGCCACCACGAGGACTTCGTGCGGGTCCAGAAGCGCCTGCGCGAACTCGACAAGGAGGAAGACGAGCAGCGCCGCACCGAACGCGAAAAGGAAAAGGAAGAGGCAAAACAGGAAGCCGAAGAGATCTACCAGAAGTTCAAGGACGGCGAAACGCTGGAGACCGAGGATCTGATGAAACTCCAGAAGGCAGGCCTGCTGTAGTCGTTGCCGACGCGACGCTGTATAGCCGTCCTGTGCCGGATTCGACCACTCCCGATACGGGAAAGATTTTACTCGCGAGCGGTCCCGATTTTCCGGCATGGCAGACACCGTTGACCGCATCGGTCGAATCGGCATCCTCCTCGCCGGCATCCTCCTGGGTGCGCTCGCGGGATGGTACGTGTTTCTCGAGAGGTCCAGCACGCTCGCGGATCTGGCTGGCGTGTTGCTCGTCCTCGGAACGATCGGTGGCGCCGCTCGCACGGCGGGCCGAGTCGGGACGTCGCTGTTCCCCGAGTACAACGTCGCTGAAGTCGCCGTCGAGGGGCCGATCACACGTGACGGCGGCCGTCCGGTCCCCACGGGCGATACCGGAACGCCCGCCGACGACATCGTCGACCAGATCGAGCGCGCCGACGAGGACGACAGCGCGAAGGCGTTACTTCTCAAACTCAACACTCCCGGCGGCGAGGTGGTTCCCTCCGACGACATCCGCATTGCTGCACGGGAGTTCGACGGCCCGACGATCGCCTACGCGACGGACACCTGCGCGAGCGGCGGCTACTGGATCGCGTCGGGCTGTGACGAGTTCTGGGCCCGGGATGCCAGCATCGTCGGCAGCATCGGCGTCATCCTCTCGCAGGTGACTGCCGGGGGGTTTCTGGAGAAGGCCGGGCTCACCTACGAAGGGATCACGGCTGGCGAGTACAAGGACTCGCTAACCTCGCTGAAGGACCTGGAAGACGACGAGCGCGAGTACCTCCAGGGGATCACCGACGATTTTTACGCCAACTTCGTCGAACGCGTCGCCGACGGCCGGGACCTCGATCCCGAGGAGATCCGCGACACCGAGGCCAGGATCTATCTCGGGGAGGCGGCGGCCGAACACGGCCTCGTCGACGAACTCGGCCGCCGTGAGGACATCGAGGCGGAACTGGAGTACGAAATCGGCGAACCCGTTACGGTCGAGGAGTTCGAACCGGACAAGGGGATCACCGATCGGATCAGTGTGGCCGGGACGCGCCTCGCGTACGCCTTCGGTGCCGGACTGGCGAGCGTCGTCGGCGCCGATCGCGTGCCCCGATTTGAAGCCTGATGCGAGCGACTGGCGGCCGCGTTATCGTCCGAACCGGCGCTTGCGATCGGCAAAATCGATGAGCGCCCGGAGGTAATCCCGGCGCCGGAAGTCCCGCCAGTTCACGTCGGTGAAATGCAGTTCGGAGTACACCGACTGCCAGATCATGAAATCCGACAGCCGCTCGGCGCCGGTCTTGATCACGAGATCGGGTGGTTCCGGGAAGACGAGATTGGCCTCGACATCGGCCTCGTCGATGTCCTCAGGCGTAAGGTCGCCCTTCTGCACCTCCGTTGCGAGGCTCCGGACGGCGCTCGCGAACTCGTGTTTTCCGCCGAGACCGATGCTCACCCGGATCGGCGTGTCGGCGCGTTCGGTGTCCGCCGGCCCCCTGACGGCGATCGGCTCCGGCGCCGTAACCCGGGCGAGTTCCCGTTCGAGCGTCGGAACGACCGCTTCATCGAGGACGCTCACGTACAGCGACACCTCCTCGGCGCCGTACCCGAAGGCCCACCCGAGAAACGTCTCCAGGGTCGCGTACGCGTTCTGCCCCAGGAGATCCCGCTCCGTTATCACGAGAGCGACGTGGTCCGGTCGCTCCGCCACCGGCGGGAGTCGCAAGGCGAGATAGCGGTCGTACAGTCCCACGAGGGGTGATTGTGCGTGATGGGTGCTAATACTGTCGGCTGTGACTCGCCGGGGCGGCGCGTGTGGATACGGGTCGACAGACGTCCTGATAGATATTCGCCGGGTACGGTGGAGGCTAATGTTATCAACAGTTCCGTCGACCCGTAGACGCCGTGGAACGGTGTATACTGTCGGACAGAGACATTGATAATCGAACCCCCGGAACGGGGGGCCTTCGAATTATCAATACTTCTGTCCGACAGTATAGGACGACGTCGGGAGGGTTAAGTGGTCGTCCGGGGAAACTCCGCATGTGGAGGAATGCGTGCGGCGAGCAGTAGCGTTTGCGGCGGTGGCGAGCGTATCGTTGCTCGCACCCGCGATCGAGGTGTTAGTTGCAGTGCCGTTTGCTCTCATCGCGGTCGCCGGCCGAACCGTCTCGGAGGGACGTCTCTTCGAGCTGTTCGCGCGCCCGAGCGACCGGCGGGCCGGCGAACTGCGCGGTCTCGTCGGATTCGCGCTCGTTGCGACGGCACTCGCCTTGCTGGTTGCGCTCGCTGACCCGCCGAACGCCTGGACGGTGTTCGTCTCGACGATTCTGATTCTCGGATACGGCAATCTGGCGGAACAGACGATCCGCTCCCGGCTGGACACACAGATCACCCGGGCAACCGCGTTCGTGATCGGCGGCACGCTCGCGACGGGCGCGGGAATCGAGGCGTTCGTTCTGATCGCCGATTCGACGATCCCCGATCCGATGGTCTCCCCGCCGACCGCGGTGTTTCTGGGGCTGGCGGGGTCGATCACCGGGGCGCTCGTTCGCGCGATCAGCCTCGGCCGCGACGACCAGCTCACGGTAGTGACCGTCGCGGCCGCCCTCGGCCTGCTGGTCAGCCTAGATCTCACGATCGATCCGCTCCGGTTGGGCGTCGCCGTCGCCGTCGCCGGGACCGTCGGATACCTCTCATGGCGGCTGGAGACGGCCTCCATCACGGGCATGCTGGCGGGCGTTCTCCTGTCGCTGGCGACGATCGTCCTCGGGGGGTACGGCTGGTTCGCCGTCCTGATTGCCTTTTTCGGCATCGGCGGGCTGGCCTCGAAGTACCGGTACGAGGAAAAACGGGACCTGGGCGTCGCCGAGGACAACGAGGGCGCCCGGGGCAGCTGGAACGTCCTCGGAAACGCCGGGATCGCTCTGGTCGCCGTCACCGGGTTCGCTGCCACGGACGCGACCGCGCTCGATGAGTCGTTCTTCCGGTTTCTGTTTCTCGGATCGCTCTCGACGGCGATGAGCGACACCCTCTCCTCGGAGATCGGTGTGCTGTTCGGCCCGCCACGGCTGATCACGACGCTCGAACCCGTAGACGTCGGGACGGACGGCGGCGTCACTCTCAAGGGCGTCGGTGTCGGGGGTGTCGGTGGGGCCGTCGTCGCCGTCATTGCCCTGCCGGCGGCCACCTTCGGCATCTCGCTCGCTTCGGCCGGCGTCATCGTCGCCGCGGGCGTTCTCGGAATGCTCGTCGACAGCATCCTCGGAGCCACGATCGAGGGGCGCTGGATCGGCAACCAGGCGGTCAACTTCCTCGCAACCCTCGCCGGCGGCATCATCGCGGCCGCTGGCACAGTTGCGTTTGCACTGGTCTGACCGACGAGACACGCTCGGCCGCGTTCAGGCGTCCGCGAGAGCGAACTCTTCCGCGAGCCGGACCCGGACGTCGGCGGGCTGTTTCGCGAACTCGCCGGTGCTGCGGGCGATCACCTGATCGACCCCACGCTGTGACGCCACGTCGAGGAGGCGCTGTGTGAGGGTTCCGTCGAGAACGACCGTCGTCGGGACCGGGTCCGCGTTCTCGATCGCGTCGAAGGCGTCTTCTACGGGCCGTTCCCCGAGACGGTCGTGTCCGGACCCGAGCAGGCGGATCGTTCCGGTGTCACGCACCGCGACGACGTGTTCACTGAGCGTCTCGGCGCCGTCCCCGTCCGGCCGGGCTCCCTGGCCCGCCTCGACGTCGGCGTCCGCTCCGGACTCCCCCGTTCCGGCGTCGTCTTCCCGGGCCGAATTCTCCGACGTCGACTCCTCCGGAGAGGGCAGCGAGTCGACGGGAGTCTTTTCCTGGAGTGCGGCGGACACCGCCTGGTGATCCAGGTCCTCGACGGACCGTTCTTCGGGGACGAAGGCGACGTAGTCGACGTCGGCGACCTGGCGCAACTCCCGCAACAGCAACTCGCCGCCGCGGTCCCCATCGAGGAGCGCGGTCGTCGTGCGATCCCGACTGAGGGCCGCCACCGCGTCGGGGACGTCGGTGCCCTCAACCGCAATGGCGTTTTTTATGCCAAAGGAGAGCAGGCGGCGCACGTCCGCGCGTCCTTCGACGACGATGATCGCGTCGCCGGTCGCGACGCGCGGCCCTGCGGGGAGTCCCTCGTAGGTAGTGATCTCCTCCATCCTGGTACTCTCGCGCACCTCCGCGATGATGTCCCCGGGGTCGAGGCCGTCCTGGAACCCGGTCGCGAGCAGTTCCTTCGCGCGGTCGGCGACCTCGCGTCGCTTCGCCGTCCGGACGTCGTCGATGCTCCTGACCTCGACGGTTGCGCTACAGGGCCCGATCTGGTCGATCGTCTCCAGGGCCGCCGCGAGGATCGCCGTCTTCGGCCTGTCGAGGCGGCTCCCGATCTCCAGGGTGCCGACCGACTGTCCGTTCTCACTTTCGATTTCGACGTTCAGCCGACTCACCTTCGAGGAACGCTGCAGGGACCGCAAGTCGAGTTCGTCGCCGAGCAGCCCTTCGGTCTGGCCGTACACCGCTCCGACGACGTCGCTACGCTCGACGACGCCGTCGGTAGCGATCATCGCAGTGATACGGTACTTCGCGGTGTCGTCCATCGGTCGTTCTCCGTGTTTGTCCGGATATATGTTCCCTCCGTGGACGGATATATTTGTTCGTCCGCGAAAAAACGGATCGTGTCCCAACGGATTCGACACATCACCTCCAGAGACACGGGGATTTTCACGTTTGTTGACATCCTCCTCCGCGTGAACGCGGAGGAATCCCGAGCGGTGGGAGTTTCA
>JBDGQL010000099.1:0-9684 GCA_042219105.1 Karumarchaeum halophilus (SeqCode)
ACATGGTGCCGGCGATGAAACGCGCCGCCGCGCTCGTCACCGACGAGGGCGGGCTGACGAGCCACGCCGCGATCGTCTCCCGGGAACTCGGAGTGCCCGCCGTCACCGGCACTGGCGACGCGACGGAGAGCCTCGACCGTGGGCAGCCGATAGAGGTCGACGGCGAGCGCGGGACCGTCACAGAGGCGAGCGAGGAACCCGAGCCGGAGACGACCAGCAGGTCGGAGGATGCACCCGCACCCGGAGCAGTGCCCGCTACCGGGGGCGACCACGCCGGCGCGAAGCCCATGACGGCCACCGAGGTGAAAGTGAACGTCTCTCTGCCCTCCGCGGCCGAGCGCGCCGCGTCAACAGGCGCGGACGGCGTCGGGTTGCTCCGCATGGAGCACATGGTCCTCGAAATGGGCAAGACGCCGGCGACGTACATCGACGACCACGGTACGGACGCGTACGTCGACGAACTGGTGGCGGGGATCCGGACGGTCGCCGACGCATTCTATCCCCGGCCCGTGCGGGTGCGGACCCTCGATGCTCCCACCGACGAGTTCCGGAGTCTGGAGGGGGGCGACGACGAACCGGTCGAGCCGAATCCGATGCTTGGATTCCGTGGGAGCCGCCGGAGCCTCGCGGAGCCGGACGTGTTCGAGCACGAACTCTCGGCGTTCCGGAAACTCGCCGGGGTGGGCTACGACAACGTCGAGGTGATGTTCCCGCTAGTGAACGACGCGAACGACGTCACGTCGCTAGTCGAGGCCATGGAAGCGGCCGGTCTCGACCCCGACCGACAGTCTTGGGGCGTGATGATCGAGACGCCGGCGGCGGCGCTGTCGATGGACGGGCTGATCGACGCCGGCATCGACTTCGCCAGTTTCGGGACGAACGATCTGACCCAGTACACGCTCGCTGTCGACCGCAACAACGAGCGCGTGGCCGACCACTACGAGGCGACTCACCCTGCCGTACTGGAGCTGATGGGGACGGTGATCGAGGCCGGCCGCACAGCCGACGTGCGCACGAGCATCTGCGGCGAGGCGGCCTCGGATCCGGAGATGGTCCGCGCCCTGGTTCGGGAGGGGATCACCTCGATCAGCGCGAACATCGACGCCGTCGGCGATGTCCAGCGGGAGGTAAAACGCGTCGAACAGCGGCTCCTTCTGGATTCGATACGCTAGCCGGGGGCGTCCGGATGTACCGTGGTCACTCACGTGGGTCGAACGGATCGATCGCCGCATCGAGTCTCGTAACGTCTTCGAACCGGTCGAAGTCGTCGTCGAAACTGTAGACGAACCCGGTGTCGGTCCGGCGCATGAACGCGACGAGTATTGCGTCGGTGATCTCGACGCCGTCCTCGCGACGGAACAGCGCCCGGCCACGGCGGAGGTCCTCCCCGGCGAGATGACGGATCTCGAACCCGCCGCTCCCGGTCAGGAACTCGAGCGTCTCGACGGCCCGGTCGTGTCCGGCGGCTTTCGCGATCGGGTTCAGTACCTCCGGAAGCGTGTAATTCGTGACCAGTCCCCGGGGTAAGTCGCCGCGATCCATCTCCCGGACGATCGCCGTCGCAGGTTTATGCCACTGATCGTTCCGACTCCGGAACGCGAAGAGGACGTTCGAGTCGACGAGTGCGTCCGCCATTAGGACCAGTCGTAGCTCTCGGTGGCGTCGACGGCGTTCGTCTCCCCCATGTCGATCGGGTCGAGATCCTCCGCCGCGCCGTAGCGTTCGCGGACGATCTCGGCGAGGAGCCGATCGTCGTCGTCGACGATCCACCGGAGATGGTCGCCGGGTTCGACGTCCACCCGCTCGCGGATCGCCGCCGGAATCGTCACCGCGTAGCTCTCGTTCACCGTCGTCTCCGCGTCGTCGCTGCTCACATGCGTGATTGGCCCTCCGGACGTATCAATTACCGGGTTAATTGGGTTCGGAGGGGCAGTGCGTTCACCCGACCCGGGCGTCCACGACGACGTGGAAGACCCCCTCGCTGTGGGTCTTGACGCGGCGCTGGTCGAGCACCTCGATGGACCGGTCCATCGCGCTGGCCGTCGCCCGCAGGCGTTCGACCGGGCGCTCGGGCAGTTCCGCCTCGGGCGTCGCCTCGTGCATGTGGACGATTCCGCCGTCCTCGACCACGGCCAGGACGGGGTCGAGATACTCGAAGGCGTCGTAATAGCCCATGACGACCCGGTCGAAGGTTTCGCCCCCGTCCCGGAAGACATCGACCGCGTCCCGGCAGTCGGCCCGGACCGGCCGCACCTGCTCGTCGACGCCGTTCAGGGGGGCGTTCTCGATCAGATACCGGAATGCTACCCGGTTGCGCTCGATGGCAGTGATCCTCGCGCCGGCGCGGGCCATCGGGAGCGTGAAGTAGCCGATGCCGGCGAACGTGTCGAGAACGCGCTCGCCGGCGTCGACGACCTCACTCATACGGACGCGCTCGCGCTTGTTCCCCGGCGAGAACATCACGGTCGCGAGGTCGAGTGCGTACTTCGTCCCGTGTTCGGCGTGAACCGTCTCCGTTTCACCCGACCCGGCGACCACTTCGACGTCGGGTTCGCGGTGCTCGCCCGCGATCCCGCGTCGATCCAGAACCGTCTCGGCGCTCTGGAGGTCCAGCAAGGCCTCGCCGACCGCCTCGCGGCGCGGGCACCCCTCGAACCGCGCGAGAACGACGTCGCCGATCACGGCCCAGGAGTTCGGCGCGGCCGCGATCTCGGTCTCCGAAAAGCCCCGTTCCGCGAGCAGGTCATCGAGGCCGGCGACCCGGGGGTCCGGATCAGACTGCTCGATGACCTGCCCCGCCACCGCGTCGGGGGCGACGACGACCGGGATCTCGATTCCGCCGTCGTCGTGCTCGCGGACCCGGCGGGTGTCGTCGTACACGCCCGCCTCCCGGAGTCGCGCGATGGCGTCGCCGGTGTCGACCTTCGGGACGACGATCGCGAGATCGGTCCCCTCGGGCGTGCCTGCCTCCCGGGCACCGTCGGACGCGTCGTCCCCCATGCTACTCCTCCGGAAAGACGTGTAGGCCCTCGCGGTGTTTCAGCACACGGACGGTGTCGGCGCCGGGGTCGAGGTCGCCGGGGCGGGCGATCGTCTTCGCCTCGTACGTCTCCGGGTCGAGCACCTGGACGGCGCGGTCGTCCTCGACCGCGACGAGGGTGGTCTCGGTGGCGTCCTCGCGAGTCCCCAGCCGGGTCGCGTCCCCTAGCTCCTCGATCGGTGCCTCGTAGCGCTCGCCGGTGGCGAGTCGCCGGGCCTTGAGGTTGCCCTGGACGCTGCGAACGAGGACGGGTCCCTCGCCGTTGCCGGGGTCGATCACCTCTCCCGGACGGTAGGGCGGCAAGCGAACCGCGTAGGTGACCCGATACACCTCCTCGCCGTCCTCGTCTTCCGTGATGAGGCTCTCGGAGGCGTCGGCGTGGCCGCCGAACTCCGCGACCAGGCGGTCGGCGATCTTGCGGCCGATCTTCGTCGTCGACAGCTTGAGATCCAGCCCGCCGTCCGTCTCGGATGCCTCAGTGATGAACGCGTCGCGGTCCCCCGTCGCCTCCATCTCGCCGACGACATCCTCGGCGACCTCACGCGCTCGCTGGATCTCCTCGCCGGCCGGATCCCGGTCATCGGCGCGCACCTGGACGGTGCTGGCGTAGTAGTCGCCGGCGATCCGGCCACACCGGGTACAGGTTCCCTGCGCGATCTTCACCGGCACTGTGACTGACTCCTCGATGGACGTATCCCGGACCATGCCCGAGAAGGTAGCGTGCATCCGGACCGTCGTAGGGTCGACCTGCTCCGGATCGACCCCCCAGCGGACGTCCTCGGCGTCGACGTGAACTGCGAGCGCCTCGGTGACCTCCTCGATCGCGACGTCGGTGTGATCGCGGGCGTCGACATCGACCCAGCGCTCGCCCCGGCGAACCGCGCCACAGGACCCACACACCTGCACCTCGATCCGGTCGGGCGCGGAGACCAGATCGAACCGTTCGAAGTAACACGCGTCACAGAGGGCGCGTTCCCGGCGGCGGGTCCGGCAGACATGCTCCGGGAGGTCGCGCTCGGCGGGGTCGACCGTGACCGACTCACCGCATTCCGGACAGAAGCGCGCGGACTCGCTCATTACGCCGTCGTTGGCGAGTGGCGCGCTTAAACGCCGCGGGATGGAGCGCTCCGCAGGCGGCGACACGACGACCGGTGGGCGACGATATGACGATCCGTGATAATGTCTGTTGTAGCTGTTTACCGGTGATCGCCACCCCCGGTGGCGGCGAGCACCGGTAAGAGACTACAACAGACATTATGAGCGTCGCTACGACTGTACCTCGACGCGGGTGAATACAAAGCGGGTGCCCTCCTCGCCGGTTTCGACCGATCCATGCCAGTCGTGGCCCGACACGACCCGCTCGACGACTATCAGTCCGAAGCCGAGGCGGATATTGCTTTTGCGCGTTGTGGTGAACAGCGCGTCGGCCATGTCCTCCGGGAGCCCCGGGCCATCGTCGGCGACGGCGAACCCGCCCTCGACTTCCGTGACGCGCACGGAAACATCGGACCGGGAGTGTTCGACCGCGTTTTCGAACAGGTTCTTGAGGAGTTGGCGCAGCCGGGTCTCGTCGGCGTAGATCGTCATGTCTGTCTCGATGTCGATCGTGGCGTCGCCCGTCGACACCGTCTCCCAGGCGTCGCGGGCGACCGAAGCGAGTGTAACGGACGTCCGCTCGCCGACGTCCGACCCCTGCTTTGCGAGCAACAGTAGTTCGCTGATCATCGACTCCATGCGGTCCAGCGACTCGTCGACGACCATGAGGAACTCGCGTTGCTCCTCCGATGCACCGTCGAGGGCCAGTTCGAGATACCCCATCGCACCCGTTAGGGGGTTCCGGAGGTCGTGGGCGATGACGCCGGTGAACTCGTCGAGACGCTCGTTCTGGGCCCGGAGTTCGCGATAATGTTTACTCCGTTCGATCTCGTAACTGATCCACTCCGCGAGCAGTCTCACGAACTGTCGTTCCTCCTCCGTGAACTCGGATTGGGGCGCTTCGCTGGAGTAACACAGCGTCCCGTAGGTCTCACCGTCGATGATCAGCGGCACGCCGATGTAGCAGTGCAGGCCGGTCTCCTCCATGGCGATGTCGTCTTCGTAGGCAGTCCGGCTCGCGTCGCCGAACGCCAGCGGCTCGCGATCCTCGACGACGTGACGACACCAGGTGGTCTCCAGGTCCGTCACCGAGCCGGGGGTGTACTTGCCCGTAGTGATGTTCGTGTCCAGAATCTCGTACTCGCCGTCGCCGGTGTAGGTGACGACTCCGTTCTCGACGTTCAGACGGTCGCGACCGATCTCGATCGCGCGGTCGATCTTCTCGTTCAGCGTCGCCTCCCTGTCACTGATCAGCCGGTAGAGATCCTCGAAGTACGCCGAGCGAGTCGGCTCGCTCGTTGCCATTGTTGGCATAACGATCGACCGGCAGTTAACTCCTCTGTCGAGGGGCGAGCGAGCGCGCGACGAAAACAGTTACATCCGTCCTCATGATTTGGTTACGCCATGCCATCACCGGAGGAACCGGCCCCCGTCGGTCTCGATGACCTCCGCGCCGTCCGATCCGGCGTCGTCCTCCTCGGCGTCGTCCGTCCCGAACCCGGTGCGCTCCATCGCGCCCCAGGATCCCCCACCGCGGAGGTACTCGATCAGACCCCGCCAGGCGGCGTAGGTCTTCCACTGGCGGTATCCGAAGTTCTCCAGAACGCCGTACCACAGCAGCCGGAGGATCTGCCGGGGGTCGTTGTAGCGGTTGAAGCTCCAGGCCTCGCTGAAGATGCCGAACCACGACAGAAACACGCCGAACCCGGTCGTGAGAAGAAAGAACACGATGAAGAACTCGAAGTCGAGCACGCCGAGATACACCGTGATCGGCAACAGGACGTACCCCAAGCCCTCGACCAGCGGACCGATCGCTTCCGCCGCCGTGAACATCGGCAGGATGCCGGTTCCGACTCGACCGTACCGGGGATTGAACAGCATCCCGCGGTTGGCAACGACCGTCTCGAGCATGCCCCGGTACCAGCGCCGGCGCTGGCGACCCAGTACGCGCCAACTCTCGGGCACCTCCGTCCACGCGACCGGTTCGGGGACGAAGTCGACGCGGTACTCCTCGTCCTCGTCCATCAGGTACCGGTGCAGCCGAATGACGACGTCGAAGTCCTCGGTGATGGTGTCGTGGCGATACCCGCCGATCTCCCGGACGTAGTCGGTCCGGAACACGCCGAAGGCACCCGAGATGAGAATCAGGCCGTTGAGCCGGGCGAGTCCGAGCCGCCCCGAGTAGAACGCCCGCAGATACTCCATCGCCTGGAGGCCGGGCAATCCGGTCTTGGGGAGGGCTACTTCCGTGACCTCGCCGTCCTCGACGGTGCAGTCGTTGGCGACCCGGATCGTGCCGCCGGAGGCGACGGTCCGCTCGGGGTCCTTGAGGAATGGGCGGACGATCTCGAGCAGTGCGTTGCGCTCGATGATGGTGTCCGAATCGACCGCACAGAACAGTTCCTTGTCGGTGGCCCAGAGACCCGCGTTGAGCGCGTCGCTTTTGCCGCCGTTTTCCTTGTCGACGACCAGTATGTCCTCGTGGGTCTCGGAGCGGTACACTCCCCGGGTCGGCTCGCTAGGGATGTCGTAAGGGATCTCCGCGTCCACGGGCGCGAGGTCGAACTCCTCTTTGAGGGTCGGGAGCGTCGCGTCGGTCGACCCGTCGTTGACGACGACGATCTCCGCGTCGGGGTAGTTGAGCGAGAGCAAGGCATTCAGGCTTTCGACGATCGTTGCCTCCTCGTTGTACGCGGGAACGAGGACGGCCACGCCGGGATAAAACGGACTGTCGAAGGGCCGAAAAGGAGGGTTCCAGTCCGTCTCCCGGACGTTATCCCGGAGTTCGAACAGCGCGAGCACGTGGATAAGGAGGTAGTAGGCGCTGATGACGGCGTAGTATGCGATGACCGCCACTCCGGAAATCGCGATCAGCCGCAGGCCGATCCCCGTGAGCGTCGTCATGACCCCGTCCTCCGGCTCATCCGTCTTCAACCTCCATGGACTGTCGGGACGTGGAGACGTCCCTCGCGAGGCGGTCGAACCTGGCGTGCTCACTGGCCCACGACCACGCATCGGACAGCGACTCGGGGATCACGTCGTCGTCACAGTGACCGACGAGTTCCTGGGCTGCCGTGAAGCGTGCCCGTTTGTCGGTCTCATCAGCTACCGTCTTCAGCAGGGCGTCCGTCGCGTCCTGATCGCCCCACTCCCCGAGCGTCCGGTAGACGCTCGTGCGTACCGCCGGGGAGGGATCGCTCGTGAGCGCGTCGACGTCGACCTGGTCCCGGAGCGGTTGCCGCCAGCCGAACCCACCGAGCGTGCGGATCGCCTCGATCCGCGTCCGTTCCGCGGGACTGTCGGCCAGATCGACGACCCACGACAGATCCGCGTCCCCGACGACCGTGTTCAACCGCCGGGCGACCAGGAGGACCTGCGCCTGAAGCGCGGGATCCCATCCCCGGTAGTCGGCGGCGGCGCGGGCGAAAAGCGGCTCGGGGTCGGTCTCCGCGACGCGGTACAGCGTGTCGATGCCGAACACGGAGAACGGACTCGGCGAGTTGCCCAACAGCAGGTCCACGCCGACGGAGGCGATGTTCTCGAATTCGGTGACGTACAGCACGCGGGTTGCGGCCGCTCGCTCGCGGGGCGTTCCAGTGCAGTGATTCTCGAAGGTCGACACGTCCGGAGCGTCCCGGAGGAGCGCCAGCCACGTGAGCGCGTCCAGCCGGGCGTACGTGTCGCCTGATCTGAGTCGGGTACGGGCGCGGTCGTTGATACCCAGCGCAGGCCCCAGCTCTGTCAGCCGTCGTGCGTCGGCGCCGTCGAGTTCGCGGAGGTACTCCTCGAGGAGATCCTCACAAACGGACCGCTCGCGTTCAGAGAGAGTCGACCCACGCCGCCCACGCCGGGTCGTCGGGGCCGTAGAGCCGGTCGAGCAGTCCGGCGCGCAGATCCTCGCGGACCGCGTCGCGACCCCGACGCCTCCGGGTCCGGAACAGCGAGAGGCCGACCGTCAGAGACAGAACCGACAGAAGAAGGATCCCAATGACGACTGCGACGACCGGAGCGAACAGGTCCGGGAGATCAATCCGGAGTGACATCGGATCCGGCCCCCCGGATGAGACCACGACGGCGAGAAAAAACAAAAGGTAGCCGACGGCGAAAACAAGTAAAATAAGGCCGGACATGCTATTCTTCGAGAAGGTTCTCGACGCGGGCGAGCAACTCGGCGGGGCTGAACGGCTTCGTTATGTACTCGTCGGCGCCCAACTCGAGACCCTCGAGCACGTCGTCCTCGCGGCCCCGCGAGGTGAGCATGATGACCGGTATCTCGGGGTCGACGGCGAGTTCACCCCGGCGAACCATGCGGAGCACCTGCGTTCCCTGGAGGCGGGGCATCATGACGTCCAGGATCGCCACGTCGGGGTCCGCTTCCGGATCATCGAGAGCGTCCCGGACCTCCCCGCCGTCCTCGCACACCTGCAGGTCAAATCCCTCCGATCCGAGTTTGTGGCGGAGGATGGATCGGATCGTCTCATCGTCGTCAGCGATGACGACTCGCCCGGACATGGTCGCAATACTCCGTGTGGCCGTTTCACTCTGTCGGCCGTGACTCGACAAGGATATTTGAATCACGTCACGAACCTACAGCCGACAGTATCAGGTATCCACATGGTAACTAGATGATGGCAGTGCGACGGATCTTTACTTTTCCATACCGTACATATGCACATGGAATGGAAGACCGACTGGGGGCTCCGCCTCCGGATGTTCGTCACCATGTTTTTGCTGTTCGGCCTCTTCATAGTCTTCGCCGGCGCGATCGCCGTGTACACCGGCGGCGGCGCGGTAATGTTGATCTTCATGTTCGGCCTGTTCTCGATCGGGCAGTGGTTCTTCTCCGATCGCCTCACCCTCTGGAGCATGGGCGCGACGGAAGTGAGCAAAGAGGAGTATCCACAGCTTCACTCCACGATCGAGCGCCTCTCACAGCAGGCCGACCTGCCCAAGCCGAAAGTAGCCGTGTCCGATCAGGGCGTACCAAACGCCTTCGCGACGGGGCGTTCCAGGAGCAATGCAGCGGTCTGTGTGACCCAGGGGCTCTTGCAGACGCTGAACCAGGACGAACTGGAGGGCGTTCTCGCACACGAACTCGCGCACGTAAAGAACCGCGACATGATGGTGATGACCTTCGCCGGCCTGCTGTCGACGCTCGCGTTCATGGTCGTGCGCTGGGGCTGGCTGTTCGGCGGCGGTCGCGACCGACAGGGTGGCGGCGGCATGATCGCCGCGATTGCCATCTCGCTCGTGGTCTGGGTCATCTCCTTTCTCCTGATCCGGACGCTGTCGCGATACCGCGAGTACGCCGCCGATCGCGGCGCGGCGATCATCACCGGGCGGCCTTCCTCGCTTGCCTCCGCCCTCCGGAAGATCTCGGGTAACGTCGACCGCGTCCCCGAGGACGACCTGCGCGAGCAGTCGGAGATGAACGCCTTCTTCATAATTCCGATCAAGGCAGGCACGATCGGCAAGCTGTTCTCGACGCACCCATCGACGGAGAACCGCATCGAGCGCCTGCGCGACCTCGAACGGGAGATAGAGACAGC
>JBDGQL010000098.1:0-9625 GCA_042219105.1 Karumarchaeum halophilus (SeqCode)
GTATCACGAGCCGAACGCATTGATCTGGTGTCGTGGCGCGTAACAGAGTCACGTCGGGGTGTATACCCACGAGTACTCGTGGACTCGTCATTCCGAATCTACCGCTCGGGGTGGACCGGTGCGTCGAACCCGCCGCGGACCAGGGGCTTCGCGATGTGACGCCTCGCGCAGGGTGGCACCTCGTACCACCCCGGTTCGAGGCCGCGGTCGATCTCACGCGTCGCTTTCTGCTCGCGCTCGGTCCCGCAGTCCCGACACCGGTAACCCTGGTCTGCTCCGGCGCTTTCCATCGACCGGCCGCAGTCCGGGCAGGTCGGGATCACACGCTCGGTCCGGCACAGGTGGCGGACGGCGAACTTCTCCAGCTTGAGCGTTCCCGCACTCACCTCGCCACAGACGGTGATGCGGTCCCCCACCCGGAGCGCCCGCACTCGGTCCCGGAAGCGCTTCGTGGGCTCGAAGGCGGCACAATAGAGCGTCGCGCCGGCGTCGGTCGCGGCCCGCTCCGCGATCGTGACGAAGACGTGGCCACCCTCGCGGGTCTCCGGGGACTCCCTGACCGTGCCCGAGACGCGGTATGAGCGGCCGTCCCGCAGGTCGCCGAGGTGGCCGTCCCGGAGGTGTGCGTCGGTGCCCTGGTTCGTGACGAACAGCCGGGAGCGCTCGATCGGCTCGGAGGTGATGTCCGCCGCGGCCGACTGCGTGGCGTCGGGATCGTCGCCGCGGATGCCGTACAGCACCGGTCCCGGGGTGTGGGGCACACAGACCGCCTCGCCCTCGATCCGGTCGACCGTGTCCCAGATGTCGGGATACCCCCGGTCGGCGGCGGCGAACACGGACTCGCGGTCCACCTCCCGTGGCGTGCCCCGACGCCGGGGCTCGCGGTACGCGATGTGCTCGTAGGTCCAGTCCTCGAGCGCGCGCCAGGCACCGACGGCAGCGAGCGCGCCGATCCGCCCGCGGCCGGTCTTCCAGCCCTCCGCGCGGTAGCCGTGTGCGTCGATCAGTTCGAGCGCGTCCTCGAGGTCGTGGCGGTCACGCATCGCCTCGCGGGCAAACCGGCCGACCGGCCCGGGCACGTCGTCCGGATCCCCACTGGCGACCACGAGTCCGGGGTGGGTGTTCGGATCGTCCGTTTCGGCCGCGTCGAGTTCCTCCCGAGCGCAGGCGAGGGCTCGGTCGGGACCCACCGACGTGTGGACCGCGAGCGCCGCGTTCCCCCGGGTCTTGTGCTCGATGGCGGGGTTCAGGCGCACCAGGAGGGCACGCTCGACGGCGTCCCGGCCGGCGTGCTCATACTGTCGGTCACGGAGCCTCGTAGCGATCCGCGCCGCGAGATACGTCGTGCACATCCCGCGCTCGCGGGAGTCGGTGTCATCGACCGCAACGACCGTCATCGTCCCTGGATTGGCCGGTAGCCGGCAAAACCCTTTTCAACGGCATCCGCGCCTCGTCCGGGTGGTTGCCGTCGGTTTCGCCACAACACATTTAAACCAGGGCAAACCTAAGGCATAGTGATAGGGTATGTCACACGACGCGCTGGTCGGCAACGTCATCGCCATGCTCGAGGACGCGGGGTTCACCGTCAGCGAACGGTGTGCAGTCCGTCCAAAGAGCTTCGATGTCGTCGCGCGCCGCAACCGGGATCTCATCTTCGTGAAGATCCTCGGGAACATCGACGCGTTCGACCGGGCAACGGGCGTCGCGATGCGCCGCCTCGGGGAGTTCCTCGGCGGAACGCCGCTCGTGATCGGGCTGCGGACCCGTGACAAGGAACTCGACCCTGGCGTGATGTACCTCAGACACGGCGTGCCAGTCCTCAGCCCGGACACCGCCTACAACCTGTTCGTCGAGGACATCGAGCCTCTGATCTACGCCGCGCCCGGCGGGCTGTACGTCAGTATCGACGGCGATGTCCTGAAAGACGAACGCGAGGAGCGAGGCTGGAGCCTGGGCCGGTTGGCGAAGGAACTCGGCGTCTCGCGGCGGACCGTCTCGAAGTACGAGGGCGGCATGGACGCGAGCATCGACGTGGCCCAGCAACTGGAGGAACTGTTCGGGGGCGACCTCACCAACCCCCTCGATGTCCTCGACGGTGAGGACGCGGTCCGGGGGGAAGGGGACGACCCGACTGGGGAGGACACGACGGGCGAGGAACCCGAATCCGCGAGCGTTCTCACCCGGGTCGGGTTCGTCGTTCACCCGACCGCGCGGGCGCCCTTTAGAACTGTGAGCGAGGACGAGAACGACGAGGAACGGACGCTGATCACAGGACACTCCGAGTTCACGAAGACGGCAAAAAAGCGTGCCCGGATCATGGCTTCTATCGGGCGGGTCGTCCGGACTCAGTCGGTGTACTTCGTCGACTCGGCCGGCCGCGAGGCGGTCGACGGCACCGCGATCGTCGAGCGCGACGAGGCGGAAGCGATCGACGACCCCGAGGACCTCGACGACCTCATCCGCGAACGCGGTCAGAGCGTCTCGTAGTAATCGAGTCAGGCGGACGCGGCGGATCCGTACGTCTCTTCGAGATAGGCGACGATGTCGTCACTCTCGGGCATCCCTTCGACCCCGTGGTCGGTGTCGACGAGCACCGGCACGCCGGTCTGTCCGCTCACTTCCTCCACCTCCGTGCGTTTTGAGTGTGCCGAGGGTACCATGTGGGAGTCGTACTCCAGGTCGAGCTCGTCGAGTTTACGCTTGACTTTCGCACAGTACGGACAGCCGCTGAGTTCGTACAGTTCGAGCGTCATCAGCCAGTCGTAAAGCCCCGACGTACTAAAACCGGTCGCTCCTGTGTGTCCCCGGTACATGCGCGTCCGGGGAACGAAGGCGGATCAGGCGCGGTCCGCCAGCAGATCCTCTGCCGTGAGCAGTGACTCGAAGGCCACGTCGTGGGACTGGAGGGTTTCGCGCGCGCCCTCCTCGCGGTCGACGACGACGAGAACGCGGTCCACGACTGCGCCCGCATCCCGGAGCGCCTCGACGGCGTCGACGGCGCTTTGACCCGTCGTCGCGATGTCCTCGAGAACGGCGACCTCCTCGCCGTCCGTCAGGTCACCCTCGATGCGGTTGCCGGTACCGTACTCCTTCGTTTCCTTTCTGACGATCACGTACGGCGTTCCGGTTTCGACGCTCGTTACCGCGACGAGTGGCACCGCACCGAGTGCCACCCCCGCGAGCGTGGCGCCGCCGACGCGCTCGGTGAACGCCTCCGCTATCAGGCGAAGACACCGCGGATTCGTCTCGAAGACGTACTTGTCGACGTAGTACTCGCTCGTACCCCCATGGGAGAGTTCGAACTCGCCGTACTTGACCGCATCCGCGTCCCTGAGAGCGTCGATGAGCGCCTTGTCTGGCATCGAATCCAGCGGCGCACGCGGCCCTGATAAACGCGCCGATCACGCGCCGTACATCGGCCGGTATCTGGTCCAGTACCACCAGGTGGTCGCGGCCGCTATTACGACCGCCCCGCCGGCGAAAAAGAGCGCACCCGGGGGCGCCGCCAGGAGGGGATCGACGGCACCGTCGGTAACCGTCTCACTCGTGTTGGTCACCGCATCGGTCAGAGTCGAGGTTTCGGTCGGTGTTGGAGTTTCGGTCGGTGTCGGGGTCTGGGAGGCGTTCAGCGGATCCGTGGGGGTTCCCTCCGTCGGAGACTCGGCAGGCGGTGTGACGTCCGCCGGCGCTTGCACCTCGGTGTCCGGGGGCATCTGGGGGTCTCCGGTAGCCTCGGGGGCGTCCGTCTCCACACCGGTCGCGTCTCCCGCTGTCTCCCCGGGAGTCTCGGTTTCGGCCGGCGTCCCGGCGGCACCGCTCGGCTCGAATCTGCCCGGGTCTCCGGACGGAACGTCAGACCGGTCCGCGAGCCGGTTGATAACGACGCTCGCGAGCGCGAGGACGCCCACCGATCCGATGATCCGCTGGAGCGCCCGGTGGAGGACGCCCTTGCTCTCCTGGTTGCCGGCGGCGACAACGAGTGGCTCGTTCGTCGGCGCGTACACCGTCATCTCGGTGCCACGTGAGGAGTACCACGTGTCGACGGGTTCGACTAACCCGGCCGATTCGAGTTTCTCCAGGTGATAGCGGGCGTTTTGGATCGACGTGTCCGCCGACTCCGCGACACCGGAGGCCGTCTCCGGACCCTCATAGAGCCGCGAGATGATCGTCCGGGCGGTGTCCGATGAGAGGGCCGCGAACACCTCATCGGCGGCGTCGTCGTCGATGTCGACGAGCCGTGGCTCGCCCGAGGACTCCGTCTCGCCGTCCCGGAACGGAAAGAGCTTCGCCATTATCCCCACTCACGGCGCATTATCACGACGTTGAACCGGGACTTCAATAGCTATTGTGCTGGGTGAAATGTGCATTTCACCGTTATACGCAAATCACGTCCGGGTGTATATGGACCGCTCACATTCCGGACCTCTTGGCCAGCCACCGCTCTCCAGGGGCTGGCGCGCTTCGGAATCGTTAAACGATGAGCCGTCTTTCTCCCGGGCATGCAGCGACGCGCAGCGGCGGCGTATGCGGGACTTCTGCTCCTCATCGCTGTCGGGGCATACGTGATGGTCGGCGTCGCGGAGGAACCGGCAGTCACGGTCGAAAACCCCGACTACACGCTTGAGGACGGCGACGACCTTACGATCAGTGATCGCACCTACACCGTCAGCGAGGTGAGCGGGAGTGCCGACGCGGGCGGACGCACTGCGACGCTCACCTGGACGAACGCATCCGAGAAACAGACGGCAACACTCGATAACGGCAGCGAACTGCCGGTAATAAACGTCACGTGGCCGGGACAGACGGCCCGCACGGAGTCGACGTTCGCGAACGGATCGGCCATCCAGTACGACGGCAACGAGTACACGGCGGTCGTCGAAAACGGATCGGTCACCCTGGTTGCGCGGAACGTTTCGTTCACGTTCGCCGTTGGTGACGCGCTCACCTACCGCGACACCCGGATGACCGTCATCGCCACCGGAAACGGGAGCGCGACGCTTGCGGGTGGGGACTCCTACAACGTGAGCACGCGGACCGTGTCGAACGGGACGTTCACCTTCCGGGAGTCGTTCAACGTCTCCGCGATCCTCAGAGACGACCCGGCGGTAAAGAACGAGACGGAGACGTTCAACGGGACCAGTCACGTCGTCTACACCAACGACACGATCCAGCCCCTCGCGGAGTACCTGCCCGACCCCGAGACGAAGAACTTCACCGAGGGTGACTCCTTTGGATACGACACCCCCGGAAGCTCCTACACGTACGTCAACGTCACCGTCGATGACGTTGACGCCGAGCGGGTCCTGCTCAGTTGGCGCGGTCCCGTCACGCATGAGGTGACCCTGGAACACGGAGCGAACGTCACCCTCGGGCCTGACGAACGGTTGTACGTCGCACACTTCCCCAACAACGGGACGGTCGAACTCACCTCAGACGTCGGAGGCTACCAGTCACAGCTCGCCCTGCAGGAATCCTACAAGAACCGGACCGACGGCCTCTGGGGAATCGTGATCATCTCGGGGCTCGGGGGCGTGTTCCTCATCGGCGCCTCGTACCTGCCGTCGCGGTACTGACGCGCCGACGGCCGACCGCTCTTAATATTTAAAACTTTCGCTCGTTGTGCGTCCGATGCCACAGGCTCACCGGTTTAAATAGGCTATCACGAGAACCGATGACGCACGAACCGGCGGTGACACGGAACCGGGTCCGGACGGCGTCGGTGCGACCCCGAGAACAATGGTCACGAAACTTCGATCACGAGAAGAGTGGAAAGGTACCTTGCAAGACGGCGACCGCACTAGAGGTTCCGCGTCGGTGTTGCTCTCGATGCAGGCGATCGTCGGGCGGAAGTGGCACGCGATCATCATCATGCGGCTCCTCAAGGAGGGCCCGATGGGATTCAATGAACTCAAGGAGTCGATCGACGAAGTCTCCGCGAAGATGCTCTCGGACAGTTTAGACGACCTCGAGGAGAGCGATCTGATCGAACGTACCATCGTCAGCGAGAAGCCGTTCCGCGTGGAGTACTCCCTCACGGAGGCCGGCCGGGAACTCGAACCGCTTCTCCGGGAGATGGTGTCGTGGGGGCGCGACCACCTCGCGTAGGCTTCGGGCCTGGCTCTGACCGTCGAATGACCGACGCCGACGCGGTTATATCGACACCCACTCGCCGCGCTCGTCGCTCCGATCGACGGCTTCGAGAAGTTCCTGAACGCGAAGTCCGTCCTGGAAGTTCGGATTGAACCGAGTTCCGTTTGACACCGACGTCAGGAACTCGTAGTTCTCGTGGACGAAGAGATGCTCCCAGCCGATGACGTGGCCCGGTGGCCACCAGTGGTCGTAGTACGGGTCGTCCGGATCGGTCACAAGAGTCGTCTCGAACCCGCGGTTGCCCTCGAGATTGACCTCGAGTTCGTTGAGCCGTTCCAGCGAGAACCGGAGCGCACCCTCCGAGCCGTACACCGCTACCGAGTGGTCGTTCTTGTGCCCGGTCGCGAACCGCGAAGCCTCGAAGGTTCCCATGGCGCCGGTCTCGAACTCGACCTGCGCGGAGTAGGCGTCGTCGACGGTGACCGGGCGCGTCTCGCGGGCCTCGCTCCCTCCGGCGTCGAGGCCGCCGTCGCCGTCACCAGGGACGGGCCGCTCCTCGACGAACGTCTTCAGGTGGCCGCTGAGCCGGTCGACCTCCCCGACCTGGTCGGCTACGAGAAACCTGGCGAGGTCGAGGGTGTGCGCGCCGAGGTCGCCCAGGGCACCGCTGCCCGCGACTTCCTCGTCGTTGCGCCAGCTCCAGGGCGCCTCGGGGTCGACCAGCCAGTCCTGAAAGTAGTGTCCACGAACCTGGCGGAGCTCGCCGAGTTCGCCGTTCTGGATCAACTCGCGGGCGTACTGTATCGCCGGGCTGAAGCGGTAGTTGAACGCGTTTCCCGCGATGGCGTCGCTGTCCGCGGCCGCCTCGGCCATCGCCTGGGCTTCCTCGAGGGTCGGCGCGAGGGGCTTTTCACACATCACGTGGATGTCGCGGTTCAGCGCCTCGATGGAGGGCTCGGGATGGATGTCGTTCGGCGTCAGGTTGTACAGGACATCGATGTCGTCGAGAACGGACTCCCAGTCGGTCGCCCAGTTCTCGAAGCCGAACTGGTCGGCGGCCTCCCTGACGGAGTCCTCGCTCCGGCCGACGATGACGTGGCGCTCGACGTCCGGGGCGTCCGGGAAGAACATCGAGAGCTTGTTGAGGGCGTTGCTGTGTGCCTTTCCCATGAACGCGTAGCCGATGAATCCTGCTTTGAGTGTCATATTTCCTGTCTCCGTCGTGATGGGGTGCTGTTAGGCACGGGCCACTACCCGACACTGACTTCAACTCCTTCGGTACGTCGTCCGGCCAACGGGATCATCCCGGTCGTCTCCGGCCCGTCCACACGGTCGATAGCTCTCACCAATCCGATATAATTCTTGATGTTTCGTGTGGCCAATCCCGAACTGACGTGCAACCGACTCTGTCAAGGCAGTTCTACGCGCTCGCGTCGCCGGTCGAGTCGATCCCGTCGATCCGGACGAACGTGAACTCACACTCGGGACACTGCCACTTCGTCTTCTCGCCGAGGTGGAGGTGCGTGCTCGCGACCCGCCAGAACGTCCGCTTCTCGCCACAGTCGGGACAGTGGTAGTCGAGTTCCATGGTCATATGATAACGTGATAAGGATGGATGTAAGTCTTTACCGATGCGCTCGCGTGAGGCCGGCGGATTCGGCCGATATCCGCCGGCTCGGCGAGCGCGCGACGAAATTCTGATCGGGGGATCGTCCGGTCTCCGGGTGCATCCTGGAAGCGTATTTAGGCCCCCGGGCCGAACGCGAAGTATGGGAATTACGCTGTACGCGCTCGAAGGTTGTCCGTACTGCGAGAAAGTACACGACGCGCTCGAAGGCGTCGGGGTCGACTACGAGACCATCTGGGTCGAAGGGTTGCACTCGGCCCGGAACGAGGTCAAGCGGGTTAGCGGTCAGCGTGCCGTTCCGGTCCTCGTGGACGACGAACGAGGCGTGACGATGGCCGAGAGCGATCGCATCCTCGAGTACGTCGACCGAACGCTCGCATGACTATCTACACCGGCCGGGGCGACGAGGGCAAGACCGACCTCCGGGACATGACACGGGTCTCGAAGACCAACGCCCGGATCGAGGCCTACGGGACTGTCGACGAACTCAACGCCCTGATCGGAACGATCCGCCCCACCGGCTACGACGACCTGGATGGGTATCTGCGGGAGATCCAGAACCACCTCCACGTCGTCCAGGCGGATTTCGCGAATCCCGTTCCCGACGCCGAGGACCCCCAGGTCGAGGCGGCCCACGCGGACCGACTGGAGGAGTGGATCGACGCCTGCGACGAGGAACTCGACCCCCTGGAGGCGTTCATACTCCCCGGCGGCGGGGAGACGGGCGCGACGCTGCACCACGCCCGTGCCGTCTGTCGACGGGCCGAGCGCAGGGCAGTGGCGCTGGGGCAGGCCGAGGAGATCAACGGCGAAGCGATCCGGTACATCAACCGCCTGTCGGACGCGCTGTTCACGTTCGCCCGGCTGGCGAACGCCCGCGACGGCGCGACCGAGGAAAACCCGACGTACTGATACTGATTCACAGCGCTTAAGCGCCACTCGCGGGTAAATGGTCCGATGACAGTCATCGGGATCGTCGGGCTGCCGGGCAGCGGAAAGAGCGAGGCCGCGGCAGTCGCGCGAGAGCAGGGGATTCCGGTGGTCACCATGGGCGACGTGATCCGGGCGGCGTGTCGCGAGCGCGGCCTGGATCCGGCCACCCACCACGGCGAGGTGGCAGGAGCGCTCCGCGAGGAGAACGGTCCCGGCGCGATCGCCAAGCGGTCCCTGCCCGTGATCGAGGAGGCGTTAGCGGACGCGGCAACGGTCGTCGTCGAGGGTATTCGCTCGGACGTAGAAGTCGAGATTTTCGAAGACGCCTTCGGCGAGGCGTTCACGCTCGCGAGTATCGAGGCGCCCTTCGACGTTCGGGCGGAGCGCATCGACGCGAGGGGCCGCGACGACACGGGCGCGGAGTCCCTGCGGGAGCGGGATAAGCGCGAACGCGGGTTCGGCATGGGGGCGGCGATGGACCGCGCCGACGTCGCCATCGAGAACACCGGAAGCCTCGAATCGTTCCGGGCGGAGATCCGCAAGTTACTCGCCGGGGCCGGTGACCGATGATCCACAGCATCGACGTCGAGATTACGACGCCGCTGTACCCCACGGAGGTGCGCGACCGCGTCGAGGATGCGATCCACGCGCTGTTCCCGGGCGCAGACATCGAGGAGCGCAACGGCGAGTTGATCGCCGAGACCCACTCCCTGGAGCGGTTCGGGGAGCGACTCGGGGAACAGGGCATCGGCCCCACGGCGAGAACGGTGTTCTTCCGGGGGCTGGAGGGCGACACGTTCCGGTTCGCGCTGAAAAAGGCGGCCGCCTTCGAGGGCGTGGTCAACTTCGCCGTCGGCAACCCCGACGAACTCGGCGACGTCCACGTCAGCGTCCGCGTGGAGGAACCGGACGCGGAGGCGTTCATCGATCACCTCGCGCCCCCGGAGGAAGGCGAGGACACGGGTGGCGGGTGAC
>JBDGQL010000180.1:0-4022 GCA_042219105.1 Karumarchaeum halophilus (SeqCode)
CCGACGAGGCCACCGACCTCCTTGTATTCGCTCGATACGTCGCCACTCGCAGACGCGTTGACGATGTTCCCCGACCCATCGTAGAGACCGACCAGTCCGCCGATTTCGTTTATCTCGCCGCTTTTGGCAGTGACGGTACCTGTCGCGGACGAGTCGGTAATGCTATTTCCGGTGAAGCTCCCGACGAGTCCACCGATCCGATCGACGTGATTTTGCGTATTCCCAGTTGCATTCGCGACGACAGTACTGGTTGCGTGTGACTGCTTGATGCTCCCACCTGTCTCCATCTTTCCGACCAGCCCACCGACGAACTCGGCGGTGGCAGTCACATTGCCGCTTGCGCTACTGCCGGAGAGGTTCGCGTTCCGAATCTGGCCGACCACTCCGCCGACGTAGTCCCTGCCAGTTACCGTCCCATCTGCGGAGACGTTCCTGATGTCACTGCCGGTGTGATTCCCGACGAGAGCACCAACCCAGTTGTTCCCGGTCACGTCCGCGTCCGCGAGCGTGACGTTCGTGACCGTTGCTCCGCTCCCGGTGTAACCAAACAGCCCGACGTAATCCGTACTGGACCGGCTGATAGTCAGATTCGAGATCGTGTAGCCGTTGCCATCGAACGACCCGGTGAAGCTGGTGGTGTCGTCGCCGAGCGGGTCAAAACCGCTGCCGCCGTTGGCGGAATCACTCGCAATCGAGCTATAGCCGGCACTGTTCTTGTCCAGATCCGCGGCCAGCACGTAATCGCCGTCGAGGTCATTCCGGACGTTGTCGAGGTCGTTCCAGTCTGTAATCTGGGTGACACTGACGCTGGCGCTGTCGGATTCTCCACTCGCGCCGTCTCTGCCGTCTGGGCCGACGGCACTGTCGACCGTCGCGGTGTAGGTCCCGTCGGTCGATCCACTGTAGGAGGCGGTGTAGGTGTAGCTTCCGTCACCGTTTGCCGTCTCGGTGAAGTCACTCTCGGCCAGCGTCGCGGACTCGGCTCCGCTGATCGAGACCGAAATCGTCGAAAGCTGGAGCGAGGAGTCGAAACTGATGTCCAGATTCCGAGCCGAGGGATTGGTGACGCTGACGTTCGTGATCGACGGTGCAGGCTCTGCGAGCGCGTAGAGGGCACTGCCCGACCCGTAGTAGACGCGGTCGTTCCAGACCAGCGGCGTCGAGTAGAGCGTTCTCGTGGGCGAACTGTAGGCCCAGAGTTCGGTACCGTCGGACGCGTCGAAGGCATGGACCGACGCATTGCCGTGGTCCATCACGTACACCGTCCCGTTGACCACCACCGGCGATCCCTGAACGTCGCTTATTTCCGAACTCTGATCCCACACCACGTTTCCGGTGGCAGCGTCCAGCGCCACGAAGTCCCCACCGTGACTGGCCGCGTAGACGAGACCGTTGGCGTACGCCACGCCCCCGTTGATTTCGTTCGACATTGTGTGGTTCCACCGTTCCGTCCCGTCGGTGGCGTTGAGCGCGTACAGTTCGTGCGTACCGGACGTACGCGCAGTTGAGTAACCGCTCCCGATATAGACGGTATCGTTCACGACTGTCGGGTCCGATCCCACGGGGTCACCGTCGGTCGAGAAGTTCCAGATCGGATTTCCAGTCGCCGTGTCAAGTGCGGTTACATATCCACTATAGTTTCCAAAGTAGACCACGCCGTCCACCACCGCCGGATTCGACTTGCTCGCATTGATTCCAGCTGGCTCGTAATCCCATACCTTCTCACCGGACGTGGCGTTCACTGCCGTGAAGTTGCCATTACCGCGTCCGAAGTACACGGTCCCGTCGACGACCGCCGGGGCCGACCGAACGTCAGTGAACACTGAATAGTTCCAGAGTTCGTTTCCGGTTTCGGCGTCGATGGCGTGGAGTTTGTGGTCGTTACTCCCGACGTAGACGACGCCGTTCGCGTAGGCGGGTGTCGACCATGTGAAGCCCCAGCCACTCGACTCAGTGAAGTTCCACTGCTCCGTGCCCGTCTCGGCGTCGATAGCGTAGAGTTTGCCGCTGTGGAATCCCGTGTATATCGTCCCGTTCACGAGACTCGATTGCATCACCTGTACCCCGCCAGAGATGTTCCACTGCTCGACGGGTTTGCTGGTCGGCCCAGTCTGGTTCGGGTAGTGTCCCAGATTCCGTGGCCCACCGTGGTACTTCGGCATGGCATCCTCGACGGTCACCGTCTCGGTCGCGCTCGTGGACCCGCCCGCGACCGTGACCGTGTGATCGCCAACGTCCCAGAGGGTCTGCCGAATCCAGAGATCCGTGTTCGAGTTCGCCGCGATGGTGCCGTTTTCCCACTGCTCGATTGTCCCGTCGACCGATACCGAGACGTTGTAGGTCTGCTGAACGCCGTCGTTGTTCGTCACGGTAATGTTGGCATCGACCATACTGCCTTTATATACCGTCGTCGGCGAAATTGATGCTGAGGAGTAACTGGGAGCCAGCGTGTTCGAGAACTGACCAAGCGCGGCGTTGTCCAGCGTTGCGCTGCCAACGTCGCCCATGTTCGCTTCCAGTGTCCAGTCCCCACCCCGACTCTCGTTTCCAGTCAGATCATCCGAAGCCGCCACGTCACCGCCAGTCGCGGTCGCCACGTCGCCGACGAACGCCCGGCCAGCCCCGTTCTCGGCCACCCGACACCCATAGAGTAACACGTCGCCGTCGGCCGCGAGGCTCGAATCGAGCGCGCCCGTCAGGCCGCTGTACTGGTCGAGCGTCCCCCGCTGGAGCGTGTCGTTGCCAATCTGGACCGTCCCGACGGTTCCGTGCGAGAGAATATGGACTGCCGCCAGATTCGAGTACTCCGACAGCGACGCGGTCAACTCATCGGCACTGGAGACGTTCACCACGTCCATGCCGGCCTCGCGGGCCGCACGCGCGAGCGTTTCGTGATCTTTGACAGTGGTATCGACGACCGCGAGTTCTGTCCCCGCGCTGGTCTCGCCAACGCGGCCGGGACGGAGGTGCGCGCGCGTCGCTATCTTGGGCGAGCCGAGACTCGTTGCAAGTGGCGAGCCAGTGGGACGCTCACCCGCGGTGGGCGTTCCCAGCACTGTGGCCGACTGGTCTCCGACCTCGGCCGGGGGTTCGACGACTGGTGATGAGCCACCAACTGCACCAGCACCAGCCGAGAGGCTGATCAGTGCCAGTACTACCGCTCCCAACATGGCGAGCAGCGTTACGTGGCGCAATTGTGTTGAATTCATTTGCGTTCTCACCGAGTTCTGGTACCCACAGTGGATGGTCCGGTGGCCGAGAAGCAGCACCGACTCGGCTGCTGTGTGGTCTGCATCCGCTTGCTGAGATGCTCACAGAAAATGAAGGAAATCCTGTGATTGGTGGAGTGGCTTTTGCCGTCGGATTCAAGTCTGTGACAATCTGGTTGCTGAGCGCAGCAAAATACCGCTTGTTCGTTCTGAGACCCGACTGTTGATCGCCCACCTCGTCTCTCACTCCTTAGCCGAAGAGTTCCCCATGATCCGCCATGCCCGCGTGTCATAATTCATCAAATCACCATACATTAGTATAAATCACATACGCACATACGAACATTTCCGGGCTCTCGCAACTCGGAGTCGAGACACAAAATCTGGTTGACTCTCCATCCCCCGTCGCTCACGACTGTTGTCATCGCTTGCTGTATGCTGGGATTCCATATTCCCAGGCCGCTCTTCTTTGGCGTGCACCAATGAACACCCACACGAACTACAAACTGGGATAGTATACATATACAGCCACCGCGTTATCCGGCAGTAAACGGGTCAGAAACAGAGGGATAGCTTTTCATCCCATGGGATTATATGAACCGAGTATACTCAGATTATGCACACACGTGCGTTCCAAATGAATCCGGGTTCCACAAGAGCAATGCCAACGGCAGAGGATAACCGATGAGTTATTCACTGGCCAGCAAAGAGTCGCCGGATCTGACTGCCGAACCGATCCATGTTCTGGTAGTTGACGACGACACTCAATGGGCCAGGCTCATCGCCACCGATATTGAACACGAGGCCGAGCAA
>JBDGQL010000180.1:4064-9580 GCA_042219105.1 Karumarchaeum halophilus (SeqCode)
TGCCCGGCCAGACAGGCATCGAATTACTCGAACAGATCCGAGAGCGTCATCCACGACTTCCTTTCCTGCTGGTGACCAGTCAGGGAAGTGAGACTGTCGCTGCTCGCGCCATTGAGGCTGGCGTCTCCGACTATCTCGTCAAGGAGTTCGGCGACGAGCAGGTGACGAAGTTTGTCAACAAGATCAGACGGGCTGTCACCCACTATCGACTCCAGAAGGCTCTCGAAGCGAGCGAACAACGCTACCGAACGGTGACCGAACAGAATCGGGACGCCATCGCTATCCTTCGCTATGAGCAGGTGGTGTTCTGTAACGAGCGACTGATCGAATTGACTGGCCGAGAGCGTGAGGCACTCACAGCTGAATCGATTGTCGAGACGAGCATCTATGCTGACGACCGGAGAGAGGTCAGGGGCGTACTCGACAGGTTGTATGAAACAGACGAGCAGCCACAACTGCATGAAACACGAATCGAACGCCCAGATGGAACGATGCGGCACTGTGAGTACACCGGCCGTACCGTTGACTACCAAGGTGAACTAGCAACGCTTGTCTCAATCCGCGACGTAACCCAGCGCAAACAGCGTGAGCGGGAACTCCAGTGGGAACGCGATCTCAACCGAACGATACAGGAGATACTGGTCGAATCCCGGAGCCGCGAACGGCTTGAACAGGACGTCACCGAACAGTTACAGCGCCATGGATACGCCCTGGCGTGGGTCGCCGAACGAGACGGCGATGTCGTGGTTCCCCGTACTGTGGGCGGTGACAGACGGTACATCGAAGCGCTCGACCGGAGCGTCGAGGACCGTGGTATGAACTGTGACCCGGCAATCTGGGCGGCAAAGACGGGCGAAACACGGTTCCTGCAGAACTTTGACGACCGACCTGCGACCGCCTGGGTTGAGCTAGCCTCCGGATACAACTATCGAAGCGGGGCAGCCCTCCCGCTGGTGTACGATAATATCACCTATGGGGTACTGGCAGTGTATCACGAACAGAGTGGTCGGTTCGATGCCATTGAGCAACAACTGCTCGAAGAACTGGCAGACACGATCGCGTTTGCGATCCACAGTCAGGAAACACAGGGAGCACTCGCTGCCGACGAAACGGTTGTTGTCACCATCCAGTTGGATACCGAATACTATCTTCTCGATCTGGCACGCGACGGGGTATTTGAGGACGGGGCGAGAGTTGCGGGAACCGTGCTGGTCGATGAAGACACAGCCATTCAGTACGTTGAGGTCGACGGTGACCCGGATGACGGCGTTCATGATGCAGTCGCTGCTCATCCAGATGTACAGGAGGTATCAGTCATCTCGGAGGAAACCCAGGGTCGACTCGAGGTAACTGTCGATGGCCAGCCCCCGGAAGCGCGGCTAGCGTCTCGGGGCGTCGTGGTGAACACGACATCCATCAAGGCTGACAGGGCAATAATCACCTTCGAACTGCAAAGCAAGGATGCTCTTCGTTCGACCGTCCAACCGCTAGAGGACAGGTTCGGCACGGTCGCCGTTCAGTCGGTTATTGAACGCGACCGACAAGCTAAGAATGATCGCCAACAGATGGGGATAAACACACTCACTGAGAAACAACTGACAGCCCTCAAAGCAGCCTACTACCACGGTTACTTCAACCAGCCCCGTGGGAGTTCCGCCACTGATATCGCCGAGTCGCTGAATGTTAGTCACTCGACGTTTCTTCGGCATCTCCGGGCGGCTCAGGGCAAAGTGTTTGGCACAGTGTTTGGATAGTTTATCGAAAGTTTGAATATATTGTATTATTGTGTTTAATTATTTTATGTATTATATAAAATTGAGGTGGTATTTAATCATCCTCACCAACTGTGGAGGAGTCTGCGGTAATTGGTCAGCATATCTCGGTTGATTTGGGTCATCGGCCATCGTCATCACTTATTTCTGCACTGTTCTGTTTAGTCCCCGGGGTTTGGGTGGCCATTCCGTCCGTTGCAGTGCTCGCTAGCACGTGCGTCTCCATCGTTTGATCACCCTCAACCCGTAGTGTCGTTGCTTGAAGCCCAGTCTTGGCGACATCGGCGAGTCGCTCCCGATGAGTGGGTGGAATATTTTCATAGAGACGCTCTAGATGTGTCCCTCGCAGCGTCTGTTCATCGGTCTCAAGATACTCGACAAGGGAGTCGTTCGCATAGACAACCCGACCCTGTTTGTTGAGGATACCGACACCGACGTTGATTGCTTCTATTCCGCTGAGGAGCTGTTTTTGAGTCTGCGAGAGTCGCCGCGCTTCGACAGTAGTCACGATCTTTTGTCCAAGAACCTCCAGATGCGCCGTTCCACCCTGCTTTTGCATGTAGTCGGTCACCCCCGAGGAAAGTGCCTCGGTTATGACGGCTTCGGATTGACTACTTGTATAGAGGATGAACGGTAATGTCGGCCACTCCTCGCGGACGGTTTGCAGGAATTCGACGCCGTTCGTCCCGGGCATCGAGTAATCTGAGATGAGACAGTCAACCGGCTCATCAGCAAGTCGATTTAATCCCTCAGCCGCACTCCGTGCAGAGTCGACCTCGATCCGGTCATCGTACTGCTCTAACCGTTGCCTACCCGTCTCGACAAGTTGCGGTGCATCGTCCACGTGGAGGACGTGGATTGGTGACCGCCGATGGTAAATCATTCTCTGCCGTTCGACAGGGACTTCCCGTGTATCAGTTGTGGTGGCCGTTCCCTTGTTGTCTTCTGGCATATATTCGGTTTGTCAGCTCAATGACACCGCATGCCTTGCTATGATCGCTGAACGACTCATGCTATCGCAATATATGCATGTAGTCTTGGTATGCACATGTACCCATCTGTTTTCACGCAGCGATGACTCACGGCCCAACCGAGTGTCGTTCCGTCGGTGACTCTTGCAGTAGTTCGACCACAAAAATAGCCCCAGTAGGGTCATTGTCTTCAATCCACACCTCGCCACCGTAGTCATCCAGCAGTTGAGTGACGAGATACAGTCCGACTCCGGTCCCCTTGCTGTCGAGCCCTTTCTCACCCTTTCCAAAGATGTCTTCCCTGATGTCTTCAGGTACCCCCGGGCCGTTGTCACTGATCCGTACCTCGACACGGTCCGTTCGCTCCCGTGCCGACACAGTGACTTCGGGGATCTCACTGTCATTGTGTACTATCGCGTTTTCGATGAGATTCCGGAAGATCGATGACAGCATCTGATTTGCCCGGACGTGTACACGAGGAATACCCTCCATGGTGACGACGGCATCTTCATGACTTTGAGTAATATCCCTGACCTCGGATTCAAGCGTTGCATCGAGCTGAACTGGTCTCAGGTCGCGCGTCTCGTCGAGCAGTGTCCGCATCAGATCACGAAGCCCAATCGTGAGATTTCTGATGTGTTCACCACGGTCCAACAGTTGATCGAGCAACTCCGCCCCCTCTTCGTCGACATGCTGTTGTAACTCCGCACCGAGACGGGACATCACGACCACGTCGTTGCGGATATCATGACGGAGGATCCGGTTTAGCGTCTTCAGTTCATCATTTGTCTGTTCGATCTGCTCATGTGATTCTTCGAGGTTCTGTTTGGCTTCTTCAAGCTCTTGCTCGTATTCTTTGATCTCGCTCACATCACGAGCATAGCCCAGAACGGCATCCTCTGCTTTCCCTGCAGTCTCAAACGGAATTCTCGTTGTTCGGAACGTATGTTCGTTCCCCTCGGGATGGACGAGTGTTTCTTCTTTAGTCAGTGACTCGCCCGTTTCGATCACCTCAATTTCTCGCTGCCGATACTTGTCGAAGTTGTCGATGTTTTCGACATCTGATTCAATCGATTCTTCCCGCGTTCCCTCCATTGTTTCCGGCGTCAGTCCGTGCAACCTAGCGTTCGCCACATTGGAGAGAAGTACCTCGTCGTCCAGCGTTTTTACATAGAGTGGATCGGGGACGAGGTCGATGATCTGGCGAAGTTGTTCATGCGCCTGCTCTGTGGCTTTCTGCGCATTTTGTAACTCGGTGATTTCCGTGAAGATGAGAACTCGCCCATCCAGTTTGTCCGGGTCAGATCGCTCCTGATACTGGTAGTGTTGGCGTTTTTGCTTCGTGTCAATTCTGACAGTGCGTGGATCGGTCGCAATTTGCTGGGCAAGATTTCCCACGAGAGCCTGTGTCAGCTCTTTGCCGACCGGATCATCATCTGACAACAGCGGTTGCGCCGCATCGTTCACATCGACGACACGGTCGTTTTGATTCGCAACGAGCACTGGGTTGTCAGTCACCTCAAACACCAGTGATCGCGCAGTTGGGGACACGTCGACAAGTTGTGTGGAGAACAGTCCGTATCCAAGCAGGAGGCTCGTTGCCGTGAAGCCGATTGGGGTCGGATCAAGGGCAGGATGAGGCCAGCTCCAGACCACGTAAAGTACGTTAGTGACCCACGAAATCCCGATTGCCGGGAGAACGACGAGCGATTGTAACCGGTACAGATTGGATCCCTTGATTCCGGCGTGGATGAGCAGCCCTGATCCTACCACTACCAGTATCCAGCTGAAGATGGCAAACAGCCAATACCACGGCCCAACAGTCTCGATGGCAAGAATAGAGACGCTGTCCACCATCTTTGTCGTGTAGCCACTGTAGAACAATCCATGTGACTGTGTCGTCGCAATGACAGGAACGGTAAGCACTGGTAGCACAGACAGCCCGACGATGACAGGACGTGTGACCCACTTCGATTTACCATCGTAAAGCAATCCAAACAGGACAAACAACACCGGTGTTCCGGTGATACCGATATATTTGAATACGGTAACGGCGATGAATATATCGATATTTGAGACGAATAATCGAGCCAGAGATCCAGCAGCCCAGATGGCTGCTGCTGCGAGCAACGCGGTAAACACCCGACCGAGCTGTTTGGTCCAGTGTCTGCGAGCTGCATACACTGCCACACATAGCGCCAATGCGACGCTAACGATGTGGATGGCAGTGTATCCAAGGACAGTCAATGATCCTGCTATGCTTGCACCCATTATTTTAGCGTGATTGTGTTGGCACTTTCCACACATTAGCCTGTTGCACGCTCTAATTTTAGTCGCCGAAATACCCTGTCTTGACTTTTTTACACATATAATAAATATACATATCCGCTAATGGACAGTCATGTGCACAAATTCCCAACTAATTTCAGGGTGTACAACAGGCTGACACATGAGATGATAAAAGTAGCGTCATTTTATATTTGAAGTACCCGCGAAATTCGTTTGTAGGGCGATCAGATCCCAGAAACGTGGATCGCTGTTCCGGAGGCGATCGGAGCGGGCGTCCTCTGGGTGTGGGTGTGCCAAATGGCCTGGCGGAGCGAGGGCCATCAATGACAGGACATACAATTCCAGACCCCGACATCTACGACTCGCTCGACCGCCATGTGGCGCTCGTGATCGGTTCGACACGGGGTATACGGGTCGACAGAACTGTTGATATACACCCGGACACGAACCAGTCAACGTGATCATCCCATGATTGGGAGCGAGA
>JBDGQL010000020.1:0-3849 GCA_042219105.1 Karumarchaeum halophilus (SeqCode)
TGAAACTCCCACCGCTCGGGATTCCTCCGCCTTCAGGCGGAGGAGGATGTCAACACGGCCGGGCGACTTATGATCCACCCGCCATGGATACAGTGCATGGCCACGGATCCGAACCGAGAACATGCAACCACGGATCCGAAACGGGATCCGCGGACGAACTACGACTACGCCGGCGGCGCGACGAACCGCCCGGCGCTGGTCGAAGACCTGGAGGGACTAGTCGACGGCGACGTGCGGTTCGACGACTACTCACGGGAGTTGTACGCGACCGACGCGAGCATCTACGAGGTGACGCCGGTCGGCGTCGTCTTTCCGGTGCGGACGGCCGACGTCGCCGCCGTCGTCGAGTACTGCGCCGAGCGGGGAATTCCGGTTCTCCCGCGGGGAGGGGGCACTTCCCTCGCCGGACAGGCGGTCAACGAGGCGGTCGTCCTCGATTTCACCCGCCACATGACTGACCTGGTCGCGATCGACCCCGAGCGCCGGCAGGCGCGTGCACAACCCGGGACGTACCTGGGCGACCTGAACGCCGCGCTCGAACCCCACGGCCTGAAGTTCGCCCCCGATCCCGCGTGGGGCGACAAGAGCGCTCTCGGGGGCGCGATCGGCAACAACTCCACCGGCGCCCACTCACTGAACTACGGGAAGACGGACGCCTACGTCCGGGAGTGTGAGGTCGTCCTCGCCGATGGCACGGTCACGACGTTCGGCGAGGTCTCCCTGTCGGAACTCCGTGAACGGGCCGATCCCGACGGGGACCTGGAGGCGCGTATCTACGCGGAGGTGAACCGGATCCTCCAGGAGGAGCGCGCGGAGGTCGAGTCCCGGTATCCGGATCTGAAGCGCAACGTCTCGGGGTACAACCTGGACTGGCTGGTCGCGGAATCGGAGGGAGGAAGCGTGAACCTCGCGCGCCTCCTGTGTGGGAGCGAGGGATCGCTCGCGGTCGTCACGGAGGCCGAAATCGCGCTCGAACCGGTTCCCGAGACAAAGGCGATGGCGCTTCTCTCCTATGAGGATCTGATCGACGCCATGGAGGACGTCGCGCCGATTCTCGAACACGATCCCGCCGCCGTCGAGGTGCTCGACGACGTCCTCATCGACCTGGCGCGTGACACCGAGGAGTTCGGCGGCCTCGTGGAGTCGATGCTCCCCGCCGAGGCGGGCGCGGTCCTGCTCGTGGAGTTCTACGCCGACTCTGACTCCGACGGTGAGACAGCCGTCGCGGATCTGCTGGCGGATCGACTCGCAGACGCGTCCCCGGAGGCGGCTTCTGGGGAGGGGGCGGGGACCGTCACCGGGGAGCCACGCCGGGCGATCGAGGCGCTGGAGGCCCACGACGACGAGGAGCGCGAGCGCTTCTGGAAACTCCGGAAGTCGGGACTCCCCATCCTCCTCTCGCGGACGAGCGACGCCAAACACGTCGCGTTCGTCGAGGACACCGCGGTTCCGCCCGCGAACCTCCCCGAGTACGTCGCAGACATGCAGGAGGTTCTCTCCGCACACGACACCGAGGCGAGTTTCTACGCCCACGCCGGCCCCGGCGTTCTGCACATCCGCCCGCTGGTGAACACGAAGACGGAAGCGGGCGTCGAAGCGATGGAGTCGATCGCCGATGAAGTGACCGATCTCGTGATCGAGTACGGCGGGTCGGTGTCGGGCGAACACGGCGACGGGCGCGCGCGTACCGGGTGGAACGAGAAGCTGTACGGCGCGGACCTCTGGGAGACGTTCCGCGGCCTGAAGAACGCGTTCGACCCCGACTGGCTCCTGAACCCCGGACAGGTCGTCTCCCCCCCGGAGAGCCCCACCGACATGACCGAGAACCTGCGGTTCGATCCGGACTACGATTTCGACGCCGGGTTCGATTCCGAACTCGCGTGGGACAACGAGAACGGGATGCAGGGAATGGTCGAGCTGTGTCACGGCTGTGGCGGCTGTCGCGGCCCCCAGGAGACGACCGGGGGCGTCATGTGTCCGACCTACCGCGCCGCCGAGGAGGAGATCACCTCGACCCGGGGGCGCGCAAACATGCTCCGGCAGGCGATGAGCGGCGACCTTCCCGAGGGCGTCGACAACGAGTTCATGCACGAGGTGCTGGATCTCTGCATCGGCTGTAAGGGGTGTGCGAAGAACTGCCCCAGTGAGGTCGACATGGCGAAGCTGAAAGCCGAGGTGACCCACGAACACCACCAGGAACACGGCGTCTCGCTGCGGGACCGCGTGTTCGCGAACGTCGCCCGCGTATCGGCGGTCGGGAGCGCCCTCGCACCCCTCTCGAACTGGGCCCAGCGCCTCCCGGGGGCGGGGTGGCTCGCGGAGAAGACGCTGGGAATCGCCCGCGAACGGGACCTGCCGGCGTTCCACCGCGACTCGTTCCGGGACTGGTTCGAGCGCCGCGAGTCCGGGCTCGATTCGGAGCGCACTGACCAGAAGGCCGTTCTGGTTCCCGATCCCTACACGAACTACACCCATCCAGCGGCCGGAACGGCGGCGGTCCGGACCCTCGAAGCGGCCGGCGTGGCTCTCGACGTCGCCACGCACGGTGACACCGGTCGCCCGGCGTTCTCCAAGGGCCGCCTCGACCTGGCCCGCGAACGCGGCGAAGCACTAATCGACGAACTCGCCCCCCGCGTCGCGGATGGGTGGGACGTCGTCGCTATCGAGCCCTCCGACGCGGTCATGCTCCAGTCCGACTACGCCGACCTCCTTGAGGGAAGTCGCGCCGCCGCCGTGATGGGGGCCAGCTACGGCGTCTGTGAGTACCTCGATGTCCACGGGCTGGCGGACGACCTCCCGGTCGGTCCGAGCGGGGAGTCGCTGACCTACCACGGCCACTGCCACCAGAAGGCGACACTGAAAGACGGTCATGCGGCGTCCGTCCTCCGGACCGTGGGATACGACGTCGACGAACTCGACTCGGGCTGTTGTGGCATGGCCGGCAGCTTCGGCTACGAGGCCGAACACTACTCGATGAGCAAGGCCATCGCGGGGATCCTCTACGACCAGGTCGACGCCTCTGGGGGCGAGTCCGTGGTCGCGCCGGGCGCGTCCTGCCGGACGCAACTGTCGGATCACGCCGGCGAGAAGCCACCCCACCCGATCGAGAAGGTCGCGGAAACGCTGTCATAGTTTCTACATCGAGAATCGATCTTTTGTATTTGAGAATATTATTTTTCGATAGCAAACTTTATGTGGCGAGAGGTAGTACGTAGGAATGCAATGAGCACCCAGAAACAACTCCAGCAGTCCGCCGGAACCGTGGAGGAAAACGGCGTCAGGCTCGATGTCGAGAAGGCAGAACAGATCGTCGACGCGTTGAACACCGACCTCGCCGCGGGGTACGTCCTGTACCACCAGCTCCGCAAGCACCACTGGAACGTCGAGGGCGCGGAACACCGCGATCTACATCTGTTCCTCGGGGAGGCAGCAGAGGAGATCGACGAGATGGCCGACGAACTCGCGGAGCGAGCCCAGGCGATCGGCGGCGTCCCGGTCGCGAGTCCCGCCGCGCTCCAGGAGGCCAGCCCGGTCGAGCCCGAGGACGAGGACGTCTACGACATCCGCACGTCTCTCGAGAACGACCTGGAGATGTACGGCGACATTATCGAGACGGTTCGCGAGCACGTCGAACTCGCGGTGAACCTCGGCGATCACGCCACCGCCGAGATTCTCCGGCAGGGCCTGCTCGATCTCGAGGAGCACGCCCACACCATCGACCATTACCTCGAGGACGACACGCTCGTCGTCGACTGATAATAGTTACTCTCACTTTTTATCGGCGATCGTCACTGGGAGAAATCATCGTATTTCCGGACCAGTCCCGCAGTGAGTAACAGTACGCCGACG
>JBDGQL010000020.1:3949-9542 GCA_042219105.1 Karumarchaeum halophilus (SeqCode)
GCCGACGGCACCGCGGCTATCGATCGCCCAGCCGAACGCTACGAGAACGCCCATCGTGGCGATAGTGCTGATTGTCGCTATCAGGGCCATATGTCATGACTTCCCCTGTGGAATAAAAAAGTTGCTGTGGTCGATCACCGACACTCCGTATCAGCGATCGACGGCGACGACGTGGTCGGTCGCGATCCAGCCCTCGCAGTTGCTGTCCTCGGTGAACACGAACCGATCGGGAGACGTACTCAACTGCGACACTGCTGGCGTGTCCTCTCCAACGGCGGGCGTGTCGTCCGATCCGTGCTGGCTCTCACTCATTGACATAGATTAGGCATGCCTAAATTATAAGCGTTCCGTGTTGGCTCCCCGGACGTTCGACGAAGGCTTTTGTTCTTTCGCCACCGACGAGAGGGTATGAGCGACGGGTCCGACGATGTCGGCGTCTCCGAGGAACGGATCGCCGAACTCGAGGAGCGCATCGAGGAACTGTCCGGGGAGTTGCGCTCCCCGCCGGAAGGACCGTTCGGACTGCCGCGTCCGCCGACGCCGGGGGAAGTTCTCAGGTTCGTCGACGACCACGCGATCCCGACGACGATCGCGATCCTGGAGGCGAACGTCCGGGCGCTGAAGGCACTTCGCGGGGCGATCAGTCTGCTCCGGCGAACCGAGGAGCGGGATCCGACGGGAACGGCAGAGGGGCTCCGCGATCGAACTGACTCGGTCGCCCGCGAGGCGGTGACGGAACTCGATCGGGCGGTTTCGGATCTCGCTGACGCGATCGAGGGCAACGGCATGCCCGACGACGAGGAGGCCAGGTCCGTCCTGCGGGAGATCAGGTCAGTCCGCGACGAGGTCGCCGACGCGCTCACGTCCGACGACACGACGATCGAAACCGCCGGCAACACCGAGGGGTCGAGCGCCGAGGGAGATGCCGACGAGAGCGCACCGGACGACGGTGGAGACGGGGGCGCCGGCGGAGACGAGGACTCCAGCGGGGGCGGCGTCGAGATCGACGTTGAAAACGAACTCGAATCGATCAAAGACGAGATGCGCGGCGAGACACCTCCAGGAGGCGGGTCCACCGAGAACGGAGACGGGTCCGCTGGTAACGGGGACGGATCCGACGGCGAGAGTGACGGCTAATTGGGGAAGCGCGCCCGGACGGAATCACAGATCCATCGCGCCGTTGACGTCGATGACCTCGCCGGTGACGTAGGAGGCGTCCTCGCTCGCAAGAAAGCGGACGACTGCGGATATCTCTTCGACCTCTGCGAACCGGTCCAGAGGGATGTCCTCACGGATCCGGTCCTTGATGTCGTCGCGAACGCCTTCGATCATCGAGGTCTTCGTGTACCCCGGAGCGACGACGTTCGCGGTCGAGTCGTGTGGCGCGAGCTCCAGCGCCAGCGAGCGGGTCATCCCGAACAGTCCGCTCTTGGCGGCCGCGTAGTTCACCTGGCCGTAGTTGCCCTGCTTGCCGATGATGCTCGAAATGTTGATCAGCCGACCCGAATCGGCCGACTTGACGTCCGAAAAGAACGCCTTCGTCGTGTTGAACGCACCGCTCAGGTTGATATCGATCACGCGGTCCCAGTCCTCGCGAGTCATGGACTCAAACGTCGTGTCCTCGGTGATGCCGGCGTTGTTCACGAGAACGTCGACGGGTCCGAACGCCTCGCGGGTCCGCTCGGCCATCGCTTCGACGTCGTCGCGGTCGGCCACGTCGGCCTGGACGGCGATCGCGTCACCGCCGGCATCCTTGACGGCAGCGACCGCCTCCTCGGCGGCGTCGCTGGAGTAGTTGTAGTTCACGGCCACGTTCGCGCCCTCCGCACCCAGCGCTTCCGCGATTCCGCGGCCAATGCCCCGCGAGGCGCCGGTCACGACGCAGGTCCGGTTTGAGGAAGTCATCGATGCATCGTTCGAAGGCATCCGAATTAACGCTGGCGTGAGTCAGGTGAACATGACCATCGGGGACAGGAGGCCCGGTCAGGCCGTCAGATCGATCGCGCGGTCGATCCACTCGGCGACGCGGTCCTCGGCGACGCCGGTTTCCTCGCTGAGGGCGGTCGTGTCTGCCTCCGCGAGTTCCTCCGCGACCTCGATTCCGGCCTCCCGCAGGCGGTCGGCGTAGGCCGGGCCGACTCCCTGAATCGCCTTTAGGTCGGTTCCGTGGGTGTCACGCTCGGCGAACCAGTCACAGACGTTTGGCCAGAGGGTTTCGTGGGCGCGCGAGGAGACGGACATGCCGATGTGGCCCGCCGACACCTCCATCACCTCGGTGTCGTCGCTCGCCACGACGTCGTTGAAGGGCTTGCTCGCAGCCGGCGGGACGAGGTGGTCGTACTCGGCGACGAGTTGGAGAATCGGCGTCTCGATACCCCGGACGTCGACGTGTTTCTCGCCGAGGTACAGGTCGTTCTCGTAGAGAGCGTTCTCCTGGTAGATCTTCTCGATGAACTGCTCGTAGGTGGCGCCGGACATGTCGATGCTGTCCGCGAGCCACGTCTCCATGCGCGCGAAGTTCTCGACGAAGTCGTCGTCCTCGACGTTGTCGTACAGCCGGACGTACTTCGAGACGGTGTTCTGGATCGGATCCATGAGATCGAACCCGACCTCGAAGAACTCCGCGGGCACCGTGCCGAACGTCTCGGCGATGGTCCCGGGATCGAAGTGCTCCTCGCCGCCCCAGAGTTCGAGCACGCCGCCGTTGCCGGTGAAACAGAGGCCGGCGGCCATCATCCCGAGGTTCTTCACCTTCTTCTCGTGCAGCGCGGTGTACATCGTGCTCATCGTCCCGCCCATGCAGTACCCGAGCAGGTTGATCGAATCGACGCCCGCATCGTCGCGGGTGGCGTCGACACAGTTGTCGATGTACCGGTCGACGTAATCGGAAAGCGTGAGCGAGGCATCCAACTGGGAGGGCTCGCCCCAGTCGATGAGGTACACGTCGAATCCGTCCTCGAGCAGGCGGCGTACGACCGACCGATCCGGCTGGAGGTCCAGGATGTACGGCCGGTTGATCAGGGCGTACACGATCAGGATCGGCGTCTCGTGGTCGTTCTCGGGGGTGATCCCCGCCGCCTCGACGTCGTACCGCAGCAGGTCGAGCTTGTTCTCCGAGTAAATCACCTCGGCTGGCGTCTCACCGACGTCGACCTCGCCCACCCGCTCGGCCTGGTCGGGGGCGGCTTCAGCCTTCTCGAACGCCTCCGCGGCGGCCTCCCAGGCGTCGGTGCTCACGTCGAACGCGGCGGTGTAGGGGTCCATGATCACTCCTCGAGGTGTTCGAGGACGCGGTCGAGTTTCTTCTCGACGGCGTGCTGGCGGCGCTCAAGCTCGACGAGGCGCTCGCCGACCTCGTGGACGTCGCCCTTCGTGGCCATTCCCAGATCGTGAAGCGTCTCCTGGGAAAGCTCGTCGAGTTGCTGGCGCATGTCCAGGCCCTCTTCGATCGTCTGGCCGGTGACGTTGGCGAAGGCGGCGGTGCCCATGATCTCCGAAAAGGAGTCGTTGGCCGCCGAGAGCCAGGTGTCCCGGATCTCTTCGGGGGTGACGTCCTCACCCTCGAAGGAGTCACTCGTGCGTTCGACGGTCTCTTCGGCTGCCTCCATCCACGTCTCGTAGGCGCGCTTGTACCCATCGATGGCACCCTCGACGCGCTCCTCGTCGGCACCCTCGCCCAGCGCGTCCAGCCACGCCTCGACGAACTCCGCCTGGGCGTCGGCGTTCTGCTGGACCGCCTCGGTGAACTGCTCGTTCATTCCTTCGATCGCTTCCTGCCAGTATCGCTGTACGGCCTCCGGATCGGTGTTTGACATGCTCATGAATTGAACTCCAGTCGTGTTAGTAGTACGGTGTTCAGTGCGGTGACACTGCGCGGTTCGGCGCGGTCGAGCCGTGACCGGCAGTGTTACTCCGCCTCGACGTCGATGTCGACGGCGTCGGCGGCGACCTCGGTGGCTTCGGTCATCTGCTCGGTGGCCTCGGTGACGCTCTCTTCGACCTGCTCGTGGGCGTCGAGAAAGACGTCGAAGCTCTCCTCAACGCTCTCGACGTAGGCGTCGGCGGCCTCGTCGTAGGCCTCGAGACTCTCCTCGACGGCCTCGTCGATCATCTCCCAGGTTTCGTCCTGGACCTCTTCGACGTTCTCGAAGCCCTCGTCGACGGCCTCGCGGACCGGCTCGAAGTCGACCTCGGCGCTCTCCGGAAGGGCCTCCTCGACGGCGTCGAGGTAAGCGTGCAGGCCCGAGTGGGCCATCTCCGTGCCCTGGGACTGGAGGTCCTCCAGGGTGTCGAGACCGTCCGTCATGGCCTCGATGCCCGTCTGCTGGGCGTCGATGCTCGTGTGGACGGCTTCGTGACTCTGTTCGACGGCGGTGCGTTGCAACTCGAACGCTTTCGTGACGGGGTTGGTGTACTCAGTCATTGGAATCACTGATCGGGATGACGACCGTCTGGACGATGTCGCCCTCGTCTATGTCGAGGGCTTCGCGCTCCGCGTCGGGGATGCTGACGCGACCCCCACTCTGAACGCGCGTTTTGAACGTCGCCATGCTGCGACTCATCGCGCCGAGCTGGGCGCCCGGCATTCCTCCGGTGGATCCAGCAAGGAGCTGGCGAGCCATCTCCGACTGTTGCTCCATCGCCTGCTCGCTTGCCTGCTGGAGTCCCTTGCCAAACAGCGCGGGCGGCCACACGGGATCGGCCGAGTCGTCTGTCATCACTCGTTCGTACGCTACCGCTCTACTTAACTCTTTGGCTTTCAATGGTATCAGATGGTATCAGATGGTATAGGGCGCGTGTCGGTGGCACAAACGGGGGTCAATACGAGACGATACTCGAGTCGATACAACACGATACGGTCCGATCTGGCCTCAAGGCCGCGGATCCGGGAACGTGATCGCGGAAACCGACGTTAGCCGATCCCCGAACATCGATCACCTGCAGGCGGGTACGGCCGGCCTTATTATGCCTCCGGACCGTACTGGAGCCATGGTCCACGTCACGCGGGGGCTGATCGACATCCTCCTCGAGAAGGCCGCCGATCGGGATCCGGGCGGGGTCACGATCGAGCTCGCGGTCACCGCCGCCGAGGAGTTCGAGGACCTCGCTCTCCCCGCGGACACGCCCGTGTTCACAACGTTCTACCTCCCCGATGCCGGACGCTCGGTCGATGCCGTGTTCGGGGGCAACCTGTCGACGCCTTCCGGGCGAGCGCCCGGACTGTTCGTCTCCCATCCGGATGGATCGCTATCGCTGTCCCACACGGACGACTTCCGGGAGGTGGTGTTCGTCGCGGTTCCGCCCTGGGAGCGGGCGTCGATCGCCGCGTTCGGTCGTGACGGCCGCCGTAAAGAACTCGACGTCGTCGATGCGGCGCCGCCACCGGAGTCGCCGCCCTGATCGGTGCCGTCGTCCGCGGGCGGCACGGGCGGCCCGGATAGATACACTCGGACGTGACTCTGTAAAGAAGCTACGACACCAGATCAACGCTATTTCCCGTCTCAAACCGATAACACGGCTGATGATTGAACCCGTTTATGTCCTTCACCCACTACGAGGCGGGGGCCCCACCCTCAAGGAGTGCAGGGCTTCC
>JBDGQL010000036.1:0-9480 GCA_042219105.1 Karumarchaeum halophilus (SeqCode)
ACCGTGACGCAGTAGACGCCGTTCTCAGCCGTGCTCCGAGAACCACTCCGATGCATACGGAAAGTGTTCTTGCCATTCTCCGTGACGTAAATTCGCCACGCCTCGCCATCGTGATTGTGGCTGGCAGTCAGCCCGAGATGCGTGCATAGCCTCAGGACATCATCGCGCAATTCATCGCTAATTGTGGTGAATCGCCAAGCGTTCTCCTGCCAGTCGCCATCCCCTTCGATAAGCGTGTCAAGGAACCTCCGTTTCTGCTCTTCAGAAGCTTGAAACACTACTTCTGGGATACGTTTGTTTTCACTGCTGTCCCCGCAGAGAGACTCGAGAATTTCAGCCCACACTCGGCTGGAGAAACTGATCCTCTGCTCGTTGACGTAATAGTAGTCCACGAACGTTCTAACGAACGATTCGATCTCCTTTCTGATCTCCCCGTCCTGCTGTGCTATTTGAACGCGATAGTTTCCAGTTTCGGCATGATAGACGCTCCCCTCAGTAATAAACCAGGCAAGGAACTCCAGAAAGTCGTCAGTCGAGATGGACCGCATCACGTTCGGACTCCCGCCCTGTGCGGCCATCTTCGCCCCGCCATCGGAGACGGTCACGCTCAGATCCGTGTACTCGGAAACCAGATTTACGAGGTTGATACGCTCCCCGAGAGCGTCGGCGTGGTCGTAATCCCAATCATGGGCCATCTCGTAATGGCAGTAGTCATAGAGTTCACCCGCCTCGACGAAGCTCCACCCATCCTCCGTGATTCCGTTCCTGTCGTTTTTCCGCACCAGCATCCGGTGGTTCGGCGTCACCCGGAAGTCGATCTTGCTCGTCTCGATGTCGACCAGTTCGCCCCGGTAGTCCGGATACGCGTGGGTCTCGGCCACCGGCTTGACCTCCATCTCCATCGAGTCGGGGTCGAGCGAATAGACGGGATCACCGACCTCCAGGTCGCGGATGTTGCGCACCCCGTCAGGCGTCAGCACGTCCGTGTCGGGGGTGAAGCAGTTCATGATCACCTTCACCGCCGCCTGCTGACGGTCGTAGCGCTCGTACTCGCTCGACCCCGGATCGTGGTCGTTTCGCAGCGCCTTCTTTTCCTCTCGCTCGTCCAGCAGTTCGTTCACCATCTCCCGGATGATCCCGTCGGGCTCCTTCCGGAAGTGGATCCCCGTCGGCGTGTGATATGTTTCGCCATCATAACTTTCGGGGTTGACCTGTGTTTCGGGGGAGGCGTTGATAGTGACCATCGACATGGGGTAAAGCGACTGGCCGATCCACTGGAAGTGACCGTTCCGGCCGGCGAGGACGACGTGGTTCTCCTCGGCGGTGACGCAGTACACCGTCCCGTCGTGGCTCTCGACGGTCGCGTTCGTCTTCTTCTGGAAGGATCCGCGCTTGCCGATCGAGACGTACCACGTTCCGTCTCCCTGCTTCGAGACGGTCGGCTTCTCGCCACACCGGACTGCGAGGTCGACGATGTCGTCTTTGAGCTGGTCGCTTTTCGTCCAGAACTTCCCGAGTCCCGAGTCGGCTCGACTCCCATCCCCCCGGATCATCGTATCGAGGAGGAGCTTCAGGAGTTCGCCGTCGAGATCGAACACCCACTCCGGTAACTGCTTGTTCGCGTACCCGGCGCCGCAGTTCTCCTCCAACCAGTCGAAAAGGAACTGATTCGAGACGTAGATCCCCGGGTCGCTCACGCTGTGATTGATACCCATCCGAGCGAGGAGTTCGCGGATCGCCTCGCGGTGAGTCTCCTCCTGCTGGTGGATCGTGATCCGGTTCGCGCTCCTGTCGATGCTCCCCTCCGTGACGAACCACCCGAGGAATTCGAGCCAGTCCGCCATCTCGAAGGAGACGGGTGTCTCCCGGTGTCCGGCGCCGTATTTGAGGAAGAGTCCATCGGCGTGGCTGTCGATAACGTCGCTGTGTTCCCGGTACACCCCGGTCGGGATCAGGTCGAACGACTCGGGCGTCTCTCCCGGCATCGGTTCGTGCTGGGGGAACGCGTACCGTTCGGTCTCAGTGAGGTCCCGGTACTCCGCGAACGCGAAGTCCTCGGGAGTCTGCTCGTCCCAGCCACGTTCGTTCGACGTGAGCAATCGGTGGTTCTCGGTGATCTTGAAGTCGTGGGTGTTCCCGCTCAGATGGTGGAGTTCGCCGTACTGGTTGTCGTACTCGTGGGTTTCGGCGACTGACGTCACTTCACACTCGAAGGTGTCCGGATCGAGCGTGTAGATCGGATCACCCGGTTCGATGTCCATGATGTTCTTCGCCCCCTTGGGTGTCAGAAGCTCCGTGTCGCCGCTGAAACACTTCAGGTCCAACACCGACACCATCTCCTTCACCCCGGTGATCGGATCGAAGACGGCGCCGCCCTCGAACTCCTCCGTTTCCTGTTGGCCCTTCGAGGGGAGCGCGAACTCCCCGTGGGCCTCGTGCAGGACGTACATGTCCACCGCGTCGCCGGGCGTGGTGGCGTCCTCGATCTTGCAGCCGACGATCTTCCGGGCCTCGTCCCAGAAGGCAACGATCTCCTGTTTCCGGTCGAGTTCGACACACAGTTCGACGTCCCTGACGTTGTACTCCAGCAGGCGCTGTGGATCCTCCTCCCAGAGGTCGCCGATGTCGCCCGGGTACCGCTCCTTGCCGACGCCGAGTTCCATCTCCGCGACGTCGTCCAGGCGGTAGGAGTCGAGTTCGGTGAACTTCGTGCGCTGGTACGCATAGAGGAGATCGAACACCACCCGGCCCTTGATGTTGGGCCCGCCGTAGCCGCCGCTCCACACTTCGTCGACCCGCGAGAGCCGATCGGAATCCAGACCGAGAACGTCGAGGCGGTCGATGAGGTATGGCGCGTCGAAATCTTCAAAATTCCAACCTGTCATGAGATCTACATCAGTCTCCTCGACGTAGTCCATGAACGCCGACAGCATCCCCTCCTCGGATTCGAAGGCCCGCACCTCGACGGTCGCCTCGTCGTCGAGCAGGTCGTGGTCGGCGACGTCTTCCGGTGGCGGTACCTCACCGCCGGGGGCGTTGTACAGCCAGGCGATGTACTCCTCGCGGTACGAATCGTGGCTAGAGAGACAGACGATCGGTTCCTCGCCGTCCTCGGGGAATCCCCGGCGGTCGTCGACCTCGATGTCGAAGGTGAGGACGCGAAGGTCGGCGGTCGCATCGACCGCTTCGATCTCGTCGTGGGGGATGTCGATGGCGCCGTCGTCGCTCCGGCGTTCGGGGACCCTGATCCCGCTGCCGACATCCTTGTCGATCAGAAGGCGATTGGGAAACAGGATGTCGGCCTCGAAGTGGTCGAAACGGTCCCGGATCTCTCCCACGTCCCTGGGTGTCCGGCCGAAGATCTTCGTCAGCCGTTCTCCCCGGATGCTCTCGTAGGGCTCGCCGTCGTCGTCGGTTTCCTCCCAGCCCGTGATTGCGTCCACGTCGGTGAGCTCCGCCTCGTCGATCGAGTCGGTCGGCGCGTAGAAGTACGGCCTGAACTCGTGGACGCGGACGTGCTCGGGTTGCCGTCCGTCCTCGCCGGTGCGGCCGAACACGTGGAGTATCGGGCGTTCCTCGCGCCTGCTCCCGGTGAGCGTGTAATCGACCTGGGTGACGGCAACGTCGATCCGTCTCTCGGCGTCGGGATAACGCTCGTCTGCAGGGTCGACGATCGCGTGGCTCCCGTCGCCGTCGCCCGCGACGGCGCGTGCCTCCGCCTCGGGGCGGTCCTCGGAGCCCGAACCGAACCGGGCGAGTCCGGCCTGCGTGGACCCCTCTCCGCTGGTCATACACAGGGGTCGTGTCCGGGCTGTAAAGTTCCCGCGGTCACGGCCCGGTCACACTGACACCGGGAACCCCAGGTGCCAGAAGGCTTAATTCATACGAATGATAATACCGGGCACCAGATGCCTTTCACGCCCGCTAGTCACCTCCTCGCCTCGCAAGTCCTCGGCGTGACCCTCTCTAATGGGGTCGTGACGGCTCTCGGCGTCGTCGCCATACTCGCGTGTATCGTTCTGTCGGCGTTCTTTTCATCCTCCGAGATCGCGATGTTCTCGCTGGCGAAACACCGCCTCGAGACGCTCGTCGAGGACGGTGAACCCGGCGCCGAGACGCTCGCGGGGCTGAAGAGCAATCCCCATCGTCTCCTGGTGACGATCCTCGTGGGCAACAACCTCGTCAACATCGCCATGTCCTCCATCGCGACTGGCCTGTTCGCGATATACCTCACCCAGGGGCAGGCGGTAATCGCCGCTACCTTCGGCATCACGGCGCTCGTCCTGCTGTTCGGCGAGTCCGCGCCCAAGAGCTACGCCGTCGAGAACACCGAGTCGTGGGCGCTCCGGATCGCGAAACCGCTGAAGTTCGCGGAGTACGCCCTCCTGCCGTTGATCGTCACCTTCGATTACCTCACCCGGATCGTCAACAGAGTGACGGGCGGCCGGTCATCAATCGAGACCTCGTATGTCACCCGCAATGAGATCCAGAACATGATCAAGACCGGCGAACGGGAGGGGGTCATCGAAGAGGACGAACGCGAGATGCTCCAGCGTATCTTCCGGTTCAACAACACCATCGCAAAGGAGGTGATGACCCCGCGACTGGACATGGAGGCCGTCTCCGCCGACGCCGACATCGAGGAGGCGATCCAGGCCTGCATCCAGTCCGCCCACACCCGACTGCCCGTCTACGACGGCAGCCTCGACAACATCATCGGCGTCGTCAGCGTCAGAGATCTCATCAGGGAACGCCACTACGGTGCCGCCGAGACGCCCGATCTGGAGGATCTCATCCAGCCCACGCTACACGTCCCCGAGTCGAAGAACGTCGACGAACTGCTGGCGGAGATGCGCGAGAATCGCCTCCGGATGGTGATCGTCATCGACGAGTTCGGCACGACGGAGGGCCTGGTCACGATGGAGGACATGGTCGAGGAAATCGTCGGCGAAATCCTAGAGGGCGGCGAAGACGAACCCATCGAGTTCGTCGACGACGAGACCGTTCTCGTGAACGGCGAAGTCAACATCGACGAGGTCAACGAGACACTCGACATCGACCTCCCGGAGGGCGAGGAGTTCGAAACCATCGCAGGCTTCATTTTCAACCGGGCTGGCCGTCTCGTCGAGGAGGGCGAGGAGATTGGCTACGACGGCACGGAACTCCAGGTCGAAGAAGTCGACAACACCCGGATCAAACAGGCCCGGATCACCGTTCCGGCCGGGGGGGAAGCGGAGTCGGGTGACCGCGGAGTGGGAGCCGGAACGGTCGCGGAGGACTGATCAGGTCGTCCGGGCGTCGGCGTCTGCCTCGTTATCGGGAGGATTCACGCCCTCCGCCGCCTCGGCGTTCTCCGTGCGCTTCTCGCTGTCGACGTGCCAGCGGTCGATCTCCTCGGAGAAGGACGCCAGCCGATCCGAGACCTCCGTCTTGAACTCGTCGTCGTTCACGTTCACTTCGAGCATGAACGGCGCCTCTTCCTCGCCGGTTCGCGAGACGTTGGCGCTGACGAGTTCGTTGTCGAAGTAGTACGGCGCGATCTGTGTCATCACGCGGCGGTAGACGGTGTCCTCGACCGAACGGAGCGCCTTCCGGCCCGCGGAGTCGGCCGCCCTCGCGACGTGGTTCACCGAATCCTGCCACTTCTCGACGGCCCCTTCGGGGTCGTCTTCGAGGGACTCGTAGGACTCCGCGATGCGCTGGCCCGCAGTGCGGACGTCCTCGTTCGGGGATTCGCCCGCCTCCTCGCCCTTGCCTTCCCCGACCGAGGCGTGATCGGCCGTCTTCTCGCGGATCTCGGCGTCGATCAACTCGTTTGACTTGGGACGCCAGTCGTCCCAGTCCGCGAACGGCTCGGGATAGGCCTCGTCGGCTCCGGCCTCTCTGAGTGCCTGTGTGATCCGCTCGCCGTGTTCGATGATCTCACCCCAGTCGCCGGACAGTTTGAACCCGGCGACGCCTTCTTCGATCTCAGTCATTCGGTCCGGTGGGCGTATGCGACCGAGGAGTAAACCTCTTTCCTCACGGCCACGCGGTCGGTATGCGTTCGGTGGTCGGCGTCGCGTCGCTACTCGATCCTCGCATGGCCGCTGGTTGCGCTCCTGATCCGGTCCCGCAGTTCGTCGGCCTCCGCCCGGGGGACGGCCACCTCGAAGATGACTTGCTCCTCGTAGCCCGCCTCGAACTCCACACCCGCGCTCTCGACGATTCCCCGAACCGCACCCGAGTGGTCGTACTCGACCGTGACCTGCAACGTCTCGTGTGGCCGGCACTCGCCGACCCCCGCGTCGTCGGTCGCCTCCTTCGCCGCCCGCCCGTACGCCCGAGCCAGTCCCCCGACGCCGAGGTTCGTTCCGCCGTAGTAGCGAACCACGACGACGGCGACGTTCTCGAGGTCGCGCCGGGTCAACACGTTGAGGGCTGGCTTTCCCGCCGAATCGGCCGGCTCGCCGTCGTCACTGGAGTACGCCCGGAGTCGTCCGCCGCCGGGTGTCGCCTCGCCTACCCGGACCCGGTAGGCCGGCACGACGTGTGTGGCGTCACCGAAACGCCCGCCCCGACTCCCCCTCGATCCGATCGCCGAGGGCCCGGAGCGCCTCGTATCCCCCCTCCAGAATCGGATCACCGTGAGCGACGCAGGCGACTTCGAAGGGAGGTGACTCGGCAACGAACTGGCGGACGCTCTCGCGAATCTCGTCCATGTCGTAGGAGTCAAACCGGATCGGGATCGTGAGCCCGCCGTCCTCGCCCCATGCGAGGTCGCCGAGAAACGCCGCATCCAGTTTCGCGTGAACGTACACGGTGTGGCCGGGGTTGTGGCCGGGCGTGTGGAACGTCTGGAAACCCCCGATCCGGTCGCCGTTCACCACCGGGTGATATGAGAGCGACGCCGGCAGCCCGTAGACGGCGCGAACAGCGCGGTGGAACAGCCCCTTGTGGTGGAAGAGTGGGGGGTCGTGCCTCCCACCGAGCAGGTCGAGATCCCGTCGTCCCATGTACACCGGCGCGTCCAGGTCGGGAACCAGACGCGCCAGTCCGCCGACGTGATCCAGATCGAAGTGCGTGATCAGCACGCGATCGATCTCCCGGATCGCGTACCCGGCGTCGGCGATCGCGATTCGAATCCGCGTGGCGTTGATCGGCATCCCGGCGTCAATCAGGGTGAGGTCGCCGTCGTCGACGAGGTAGGCGGTCGCGCCCAGCGGCGCACGAAAGCCCAGCTCCAGCCGTGTGATGCCGGGCGCGATCCGATCGGCCATACGTCTGTTCCGGACGCCGGGAATATATACTGTCGGACGACCCCGGGCAACTATTTTGACCCTCCGGATCCATGTGTGGCGGCATGTCACAGTCAGACGCCCCGCTCGCGGGGTTCGTCGAGGTAGCCCGGACAGCCCAGGTCCGCGAGGAGGGGCCGATCGTCGTTCGTCCGGAGGGCCGCTCGATCGCCCTCTTCCACCACGACGGGGAGTTCCACGCCGTCGACAACCGGTGTCCGCACATGGGGTTTCCGTTGACGGAGGGCTCCGTCGAAGACGGCATTCTCACCTGTCACTGGCACCACGCACGATTCGAACTCTCCTGTGGGGACACGTTCGACCCCTTTGCTGACGACGTTGCGACGTTTCCCCTGGCGGTCGAGGACGGCGCGATCCACGTCGACCCCGACCCCGAACCCGACGAACCCCCCGAGGAACGCTGGCAACACCGGCTGGAACACGCCCTCCAGGAGAACCTCTCGCTGGTCGCTGCGAAATCGGTCATCGGCTTAGAGGAGGCCGGCGTGGAGTACACCGTCCCCGTCTCCGCGGGCGTCGAGTTCGGCACCCACTACCGCGAGTCCGGGTGGGGGCGTGGTCTAACGACCCTCGGAGTGATGGCGAACCTCCTGCCCGACCTGGCCGAGGAGGACCGCCGTCGGGCGCTGTACGTCGGGCTGACGGAGGTCGCCGACGACTGCGCCGGCGAGCCGCCCTTCTTCGTTCAGGACGCACTCGCCACCGAGGACGTTTCGCCGGAGCGGCTGAAACGCTGGTTCCGCGAGAATATCGAGGTTCGGGACGCTGACGGCGCCGAGCGGGTCCTCCGGGCCGCGATCCAGGGGGGACTGGACGAAGACGCGGTCGCGGGCATGTTCGTCGCCGGCCTGACTGATCACCTGTATCTGGACGCGGGCCACCGGCTGGACTTCGTCAACAAGGCCTTCGAGACACTCGATCACGTCGGCTGGGCGCACGCCGACGACGTTCTCCCCAGTCTCGTTCCCGGCCTCGCCGCCGCGAGTCGCGCCGAGGAGGACTCCTCCTGGCGCCAGCCGGTCGACGTGGCGGAGTTACTGTTTTCGACCCACGAGAATCTCCCGAATCTCCTGGCTGCCGGGGAGGGTGAAACGTGGACCGAGCCCGAGGGATTCGTCGACACGCTGCTGTCGGACGACCCACACGCCATCGTCGACGCGCTCCGTGACGCGATCGGGTCGGGGGCAGCGGCGACCGAACTCGCCGACGTCGTGGCCTACGCCGCCGCCCGCCGGGTCGCGCAGTTCGGGACGGCAAACGAGTTCCGCGACTGGAACACCGTCCACCACACCTACACCTACGCGAATGCCGTCCGCGGACTGGCCGAACGGACCGACGCCCCGGAAATCTACCGGGCCGTGCTCGACGCCGCGATGAGCGTGTATCTCGACCGCTTTCTCAACACCCCGCCGGTCCCGCTGCCCGATCCCGACGGTGATCGCGACCCGGACACGGTGCTGTCGGACCTGATGGAGACCTTCGAGGTCGAGGGCGCCGCGGAGGTCGATCGCGCCGGACGCCACGCCGCGGCGTACCTCGCATCCGGCGGCGACCCCGATCGGCTACAACGGAAACTCGGCGGGGCGCTCCTCCGGGAGGACGCCGGCTTCCACCCCAGACAGAACGTCGAGGCGGCGTTCCGGGGGTACGACCGCCTCGCCGGCGCGGACGGGAGCGGCACACTGAATGTGGACGGAGACGTGGACGGGGCCCGAGCGCGGGTCCACCTGATCGCGACCGCGCGGTACCTCGCCGCCCACACCCCGACCCGTCGGTCGGGCGAGCAGACCTTCCGGATCGCCGAGCGTCTCAACCGCGGGGAGAGGATTCACGAGGGTACGGAGTGAGCGCGGATCGCATCGCATTTAATCCCCCTCGTCGTGGCCGGTACTATGAGTGACGCCACTGTGGGACCCGACATTGACCTGGCACGCTGGCTCGTCGGTGGCGCCCTCGCGACCGTTCTGGGTTTCGTGGTCCTGCTCTGGCCGGGGCCGGTTTCGATAACCGATCGGCTCCCGTTCGCGCTCGTTCTCATCCTCCCCGGCACGTTCGCGCTGTACCACGGCTACGCGGAAGCGACCGCCCCGGTCTGATCACGCCAAGAGACGAGACCAGTCGTCCCAGTCACCGTTCTGATTTTCAGTAGTATTCAGTAGTGTTCAACCAGTATCGGTAGCAC
>JBDGQL010000031.1:0-9401 GCA_042219105.1 Karumarchaeum halophilus (SeqCode)
ATATTCGTCACCCCGGGGTGGCGAATTCCTCCACGAACTTACAGCCGACAGTATAAACCCGCCGGTCAGCCAAAAGGTCATTTCACCTCCCCGGTTGACCAGGAGTACGGACGGCGACGCCGCGTGGACAGCGTCGATCACGGGGCCGGCGGTTACCGGGTCGCGTGGGCCCGACTCACACGCCATCGGTCGTTTGGAAGCCCTTTTATGCGGCGACCCTGTATCTGACCGTACGACCCGCGTGGGGCCATGACCCGTTCCGCTACCAGGGACCTTCGGCGGCGGAATAAGGGCGAGCTCGCGCGCGGCCCAGGTGATCCAATAATGTCAGTTTACGTAACGTTTGACGTTCCGCCGGAGCTCGAAGAGGAGGCAATCGAGGCCCTCGAGGTTGCCCGCGATACGGGGTCGATCAAGAAGGGAACCAACGAGGCGACCAAGGCAGTCGAGCGCGGGAACGCGGATCTCCTGCTCATCGCCGAGGATGTCCAGCCAGAAGAGATCGTGATGCATCTTCCCGAAATCGCCGACGAAAAGGATGTCCCGTACGTCTTCGTGGCGACCCAAGACGACGTGGGCAACGCCGCCGGGCTGGAGGTCGGGAGCGCCGCCGCGGCGATCACCGACCCCGGCCAGGCCCAAGACGACGTCAGGGACATCGCGAGTACGATCGAGGACCTCAGATAACCCATGAGCGCGGAAGACCAGAGCGACGGAACCGGAAGCTCGACCCCGGCCGAGGTCATCGAAATCGTCGGCAAGACCGGCATGCACGGCGAGGCCATGCAGGTCAAATGCCGGATCAAGGAAGGGTCGAACCAGGGGCGCATCATCACGCGGAACTGTCTCGGTCCCGTGCGGGTCGGTGATGTGCTCCAGTTGCGCGAAACCGCCCGCGAGGCGGACACCATCGGGGGTCAGTGATGCCACGAACGCGACCGTGTGACTACTGCGGCGCGGAGATCGAGCCCGGAGCTGGAACCATGTTCGTCGCCAACGACGGCACCGTCACGCACTACTGCTCGTCGAAGTGCGAAGCGAACGCGGACCTCGGACGGGAGTCCCGGGACCTGGAGTGGACCGACGACAACGAATGACCGAGCGAACCTTCGTCATGGTCAAGCCGGACGGCGTCCAGCGTGGGTTGGTCGGCGAGGTGATCGGCCGGCTGGAGGAACGCGGCCTCAAACTCGTCGCCGCGAAGTTCATGCAGATCGACCGGGAACTCGCCGAGGAGCACTACGGCGAACACGAGGGCAAGCCGTTCTTCGAGGGCCTCGTGGAGTTCATCACCGCCGGACCAGTGATGGCGATGGTGTGGGAAGGCGGGGACGCGACCCGGCAGGTCAGGCGGATGATGGGCGCGACCGATCCCGCCGATGCCGACCCCGGAACGATCCGGGGTGACTTCGGTCTCGATCTGGGGCGGAACGTGATCCACGGCTCCGACCACGAGGATCCGGGCGCGAACGAACGCGAGATCGATCTGTTCTTCGAGGAATCCGAACTCGTCGAGTACGGCCGGATCGACGAGGCGTGGCTGTACGAGGAGTAGCCACGATTCCGGTCGCGACGAGCCACGAACGCCGCCTCATACTGTCGGCTGTAAGTTCGTGGAGGAATTCGCCACCCCGGGGTGTCGAATATCTCCATCGAGTCACAGCCGACAGTATCACGTAGTGCCGGCGGCGGGGCAAGGCCTTCCCGACACACAACGTTTTATTCCCGGGGGCCCGTCGCCGGGAGTAATGAAACTCAACAACCGGACGATCCGCCAGGACGTCCGTGAACTCGGGGCGCTCGTCGGTGACACGATCGGTGAACAGTCCTCGCAGTCAGCGTTCGAGGCGGTCGAACGGCTGCGCACGGCCTCGATCGATTACCGGCGCGAGGAGGCTGACTCCCGGGCCGCGCTGCATGAGATTCTCGATGGGCTGACGCCCGGGCTGCAGAGCGTCGTCGCGCGGGGATTCACCACGTACTTCGAACTCATCAACCTGGCTGAGGAGCGCGAGCGGGTCCGCGCGATCCGCCGGAGTTCACAGGAACGCACCCTGGAGGACGGACTCGAGTCGGCCGTCGAGGAGTTGTCCGATGCTGATCCGGAGACGGTCCAGCAGGTCCTCGAGGACGTGCTCGTCGAACCGACGTTCACCGCCCACCCCACTGAAGCACGCCGGAAGACGGTCAAATCGAAACTCCGCATGATCTCGAACCACTTGGAGACGCTCGATGAGCGCCTGCTCACCGACAAGGAACGTGCGCAGGTCGAGCGCGACATCGAAGCCGAGGTGACGAGCCTCTGGCAGACGCCACAGGTCCGCGCACGCCGACCCGAGCCCGAGGACGAGGCCCGGAACGTCCAGTGGTACCTGGAGAACACGCTGTTCGATGTCGTCGGCGAGGTGTACGGCGAACTCGAGGACGCCCTCGAGGCGGAGTTCGATGAGGTCGATGTCCCGAAACTGTTCGAGTTCCGCTCGTGGGCAGGCAGCGACCGCGACGGCAACCCCTTCGTTACGCCGGAGGTCACTACAAGCACCCTCTCCCGCCAGCGGCGGGTCGTTCTCGAGCGCTACCGGGAGGAACTCAAGCGCCTGTCGGGCGTAGTCAGCCAGGATGGCGAGCGAACCGATATCGGCGATGACCTCCATGCGTCACTCGAGGCGGACCGCGAGCACCTCCCGGGCGTTGCTCAGGAGGCCGAAGAGCGGTATCCGAACGAGCCATACCGCCAGAAGCTCGGGCTGATGCGCGCCCGCCTGGACCGCGTCGAGGACGTGCGCCCCGGCGGCTACGAGGAGTCGGCGGAACTCCGCGAGGACCTCGCGACGATCGCGGAGAGCCTCCGGGACAACGGGGGCGAGGTCGTCGCCGAGGCCCGCGTCGACCCGCTCCGCCGGCAGGTCGAGACGTTCGGCTTCACGCTCGCGAGTCTCGACCTGCGGGACCACCAGGAGAACCACACCGAGGCGGTCGGGGAGGCGCTGGCCCGCGAGGGGATCGACTACGCCGGGATGGACGAGTCCGGGCGGGTCGAGACGCTGACCGAGGTGATCTTACAGGAGGAGTCGGTCGTGAACCTCGGCGACAAGGACGGCGTCTCAGACACGACCGCCCGCGTGCTCGAACGTTTCGACTCCCTCGCTGACTGGCAAGGGGAGTACGGCGTCGAGGCGATCGACACCTACTGCATCAGCATGACCGAGGAGCCAAGCCACGTGCTGGAGGTCCTGTTTCTCGCAGACCAGGCCGGTGTCGTCCACCTGCCCGACTACTGTGGGCTCGATATCGTCCCGCTGTTAGAGACGAAAAGCGCTCTCTCGGGGGCGCGTCGGATCATGGGGACCCTCTTCGAGAACGAAGCCTACCGGCAGGCACTGGACGCGCGTGGTGACCTCCAGGAGGTGATGATCGGCTACTCGGACTCGAACAAGGAGAACGGCTTTCTGGCGGCCAACTGGTCGCTGTACTCGAATCAGCGACGGCTCGCGGATATCACCGAGGACTACGGCGTCCAGTTGCGACTGTTCCACGGCCGTGGCGGCTCCATCTCCAGGGGCGGCGGGCCGATGAACGAGGCGATGCTCGCCCTGCCACGCGATACGGTCACCGGCGAAATCAAGTTCACCGAGCAGGGTGAAGCGATCGCCGAAAAGTACGGCAACCGCCGGATCGCCGAGCGCAACCTCGAACAGATGATCAACGCACAGGTCCGGGCGCGAAAGCGCGCCCTCGCCGATCCCGATCCGGACATCCCGGAGCCGTGGCTCGATGCGATGGAGGAGATGGCCGAGGCAGCCCGCGTCGAGTACCGCGACCTTCTGGAGACGGACGGCTTCGTCCAGTACTTCGAGGAGGCGACGCCGATCACCGTCATCGAGGATCTCAACCTGGGGTCCCGGCCGGCGTCCCGGACCGGCGAGCGCAACGTCGAGGACCTGCGCGCGATCCCGTGGGTGTTCTCCTGGACGCAGTGTCGGTGTATTCTGCCGAGCTGGTACGCGCTGGGGACGGGGATCGAGGCGTACCTCGAGAACGGCGGCGATGTCGAGACGCTGGTTGAGATGTACCAGGAGTGGCCGTTCTTCGAGACGACGCTCGACCGGGCGGCGCTGGCGATCGCGAGCACCGACCTCGAGATCGCTCAGGAGTACGCGAACCTCGCCTCCTCGGATCTCCGCGAGGCGTTCTTCCCGCGCCTGACCAGCGAGTACGAGCGCACCCGCGAGTTGCTCCTTGAGGTGACAGAGCGGGACGGCCCCATCCAGCGCGACTGGCTCGAGGAGAGCCTCGAACGGCGCAACCCTTACGTCGATCCCCTGAACCTGCTGCAGGCGAACCTGCTCGCACAGTCCCACCGCAGCGAGACCGAGGAACAGACCCTCCGCCTGACGGTGAAGGGGATCGCCGCGGGCATGAAAAACACCGGGTAGCACACGTGACCCGAGATTCGGCCACCGGATGATCTACTACGAGGACCTCACCATCGGCCAGCAGGACACCGTCGGCTCGTATGAGGTCACGGAATCGGAGATCGTCGAGTTCGCCGAGCAGTACGACCCCCAACCGATGCACACCGACCCCGAAGCGGCCGAGGAGTCGATGTTCGGTGGGCTGGTCGCGAGCGGGTGGCACACTGCATCGATGTGCATGCGCCTCCTCGTCGAGAACTACCTCGCCGACTCGGCGGCGATGGGATCGCCAGGCGCCGACGAGTTGCGCTGGCACGAACCGGTTCGTCCGGGGGACGAACTGACCGTCGAGACCGAGGTGCTGGAGAAACGCCCCTCCGAGAGCCGGCCGGATCGCGGGCTGGTCCGCGTGGATGTCGGCGTCCGGAACGACGAGGGAACGCTCGTCATGTCGATGGAGTCGCTCGTGTTCTGGGGGCGACGGGAGGTGGAGGACGGCGGTGGGTCGTATACTGTCGGACAGAAGTATTGATAATTCGAAGACCCCCGTCCTGGGGTTCGATTATCAATGTCTCTGTCCGACAGTATAGTCGGCTCACTCGGCATCGTCGGGTCCGCTACCGTCACTGCCATCGCCGTCGTTGCTCCCCCGTGCCTGCTGGCCGGCGCGCCTGAGAACCCCGCGAAGCGTCGTCACCTCCCGTTCTGTCGGGTGGGCGCGCCCGACCACTCGCCGCCAGAGCCGGGCCGTCTTGGCGCGTTTCACCTCCCGGTAGCCGATGTCCGCGAGCAGGCTCTCGAACTGGTCGATCACCGCCTCGATCGCCCCGGGATCGGCACGGTCGGTGATGTCGGGCAGCTGTGACTCCGCATCCGGAAGATCCCGGAGTTCGTACAGCGCGACCGTCGCCGCCTGGCCTAGATTGAGCACGGGGTACTCCGCGCTTGCGGGGATCGAGCACACCCGATCCAGGCGCGCGAGTTCGTCGTTCGATAGGCCGGTGTCCTCCCGCCCGAACACGAGCGCGGCGTCGGCGTCGATCCCGGCAAGATCATCGGCCAGCTCCGCCGGCGTGAGAAACGGGTAGCGGACGTGGTTCGCGCCGGACTCGTTGGTGATGGCGGTGAACCCCACCGTGTAGTAGTTTTCCACGACCGCCTCGAACGTCGTCTCGGTCGCACCCGGGAGCACGTCCTCGCGGGCGTGGCCGGCAAAGCCGTACGCCTCTCCGTCGGGCTTCAGATGCGGGGGGTCGACGAGCAGCATATCGGCGAAACCGAAGTTCTTCATCGCCCGCGCGATCGTGCCGACGTTGCCGGGCGTCTCGGCGCCAACTACCACGACCGCGATCTCCCCCACGGCTCACCCCGTCGGATAGTCGGCACCGAGGTCGAGGTCGTCCGGGGGTGATCCTTCCCCGGCGTCATCGTCCTCCTCGTCCGCGCCGCCGGGCGCACACGCCGGCTTTGCTTCCTCGGGGTCGGGCGGTTCGGGCAAGTCCTCCGGATCCGTGTCGACGTGTTCGATCCCCGCGTAGCCCTCCGGGGCGCGCCCGCCGTCGGCGAACCACTCGTAGAAGGCGTCCTCGAGATCCTCGCTTCCCCGGTAGGTGCTGCCGCCATCCTCGCGGTACCAGTAGAGAAAGTCCGGCTCGTGGGAGGTACAGAGAACGACCTCCGCCATGGGTTCGCCGTACACGACCTCGGCAGCCCGACACCGCTCGATGTCCTCGTCACCGTGGATCAACCAGCAGGCGTCACAGGGCGACCCGACGAGCGCGGAGAGCCGGAGGACGCGGTCGCGGGCGTCGGGTGGCATCTCATCGAGCGGGCGGACCTCACCATCGGGGGTGAACACGTCCGCCTCCTCGAAGCGCCAGCCGCGAAGCCCGATACTCACTTTCGCCATGGTCGGTGCTACCGGGTCCGGGGGTAAAAGCCGCCCGTTCGCAGGAGAGATCAGCCGAGCGCCAGAAGGGCTCCAGTGGGGAGCAACACGCCCGGGGTCACCGGAACCCACGTCCGGATACGGGTCGACAGAAGTCCTGATAGACATTCGCCGGGTACGGCGGAGGCTAATTCTATCAACAGTTCTGTCGACCCGTATATCGGACGAGTTTTCCTTATCGCCCGGTCAGCACAGGTATGCAGCCGGGGGCGTGTCGCGCACAGTCGAGTCGGAGAAGGGGGATGAACACGTGAACTTCGAGCGCTGGGAGCCGGTGTACGAGGCGATTCGCGCGGATTTCGGGTACGGTCGTGCGGAGGACGAAGTCGCTCGCGACGAACTCGCCGACCTCGCGGAGCCGTTCGACCTCGACCGCTTTGCCGTGGCTGGCGAGACGGTCGCGATCGCGGGCGCGGCGCCCGTCCTGCGGGACGAGCTCGACTGGGCTCGTGAGGCCGACGTCGTCTTTGCTGCCTCGAACGCCGCGGACCTCCTCCTTCGCCGCGGGATCGATGTCGACTGCATGATCACGGACCTCGACAAGGCGCCAGGTGCGGCCACTGATCTGACTCACGCGGGCACGCCTGTCGCGGTTCACGCACACGGCGACAACCGCGGCGCGATCAAGGGATGGGTTCCGGAGATGGCGACCGAGTGGGTGCTCGCGACGACGCAGGTCGAACCCCGCCGACCGGTCATCAACGTCGGGGGGTTCACCGACGGCGACCGGGCAGCGTTTCTCGCGGACCACCTCGGTGCCGATCGGCTCGTTTTTCCGGGGTGGGACTTCGACGACCCCGGCGTGGGTGCCGAAAAGCGCCGCAAACTCCAGTGGGCCGCGCGCCTGCTCCGATGGCTGGAGCGCCACCGCGGGGAGCAGTTCTCCGTTCTCGACGGCTGGCGAGACGGCCTCGAGAAACTACCGGAGCCCTAATAGGGGCGCACACGCCCTGGAAACCGGGCGCGTGCCGGTGTGTTTATTTCGCAGGCGCGGTATCCCCCACCATGACCCAGTTCGGCCCCGACGCCCGCGAGTTTCTCCAGTCACACATCGACGATCACGGCTTTCTCTCCTGGCTCGGCGTCACGGTCGACGCCGTCGACCCCGGTCACATCGTCATGCGGGTCCCCTACAGCGACGACCTTACGAATCCGCGACTGTCGGGCGTCGAGAACGGCCGTACCGTCCACGGCGGCGTGGCGGCGACGCTGATCGACACCGCAGGTGGACTTTGCGTGCGCAGCGACCTGCCCGATCCCCTCAAAAGCGGGGTGGCGACGATCGACCTGAACGTATCCTATCTCCGGCCGGCGACGTCGGGCATGGTCGCGACCGCCGACGCGATCCGGGTGGGTCGGACCGTCGGCGTCGCCGAGGTCACCGTCGAGAGCACGACCGAGACGGGCGAACAAGGCGAGGTCGCGGTCGGGCGCGGGTCCTATCGCGTGTTCCGGGATGTCGGCGAGGAACCGTGAATTAATACCGTCCCGTCCTATCACCCAATATGGCGCTATTCTGGCACCGTCGCGACCTCCGCGTGTCCGACAACGTCGGCCTCGACGCCGCGCGTGGCGCGGGACCGGTCGTCCCCGTGTTCGTCATTGACCGCGACGTTCTCGATCACGCCTCGCCGCCGCGCGTGGCGTTCATGTGTGACGCCCTGAACTCGCTGCGGGCGTCGTACCGCGAGCAGGGAGGCGACCTGCTGATCGCACACGGAGATCCCCGCGACGTCATCCCCGACCTCGCCCGCGAGCACGGCGTCGACCGGGTCGTCTGGAACCGCGACTACTCCGGGCTCGCGCGAGAGCGCGACGCCGCAGTGCGTCAGGCACTGGATGACGCCGGGATCGATCGCGAGGCCCACCACGACGCGATTCACCACAAGCCGGGATCGATCACTACCAACAAGGGCGACATCTACTCGGTGTACACGTACTTCTGGAAGAAGTGGCGCGACCGGCCGAAGGCAGAGCCTCTCGATCTACTGGAGCGCGAAGACCTCGCGGATCTCGGGGGAGGGAACCCGGTCCCGACCCCCGCCGATCTGGGTTTTGCGGAGCCAGAGGCCGAGGTCCCGGCGGCGAGCACGGAGGCGGCCCGCGAGCGCCTCCACTCCTTCTGTGCGGGCCCCATATACGAGTACGCCGAACAGCGGGACTACCCCACCGCCGACTGTACCTCCCGGCTGTCGGCACACCTCAAGTGGGGAACGATCGGGCCACGGGAGGTGTACGCCGCGACAGATCGCGCCATGGCCGACGCCAACGGCGAGTCGGCCCGCGACTCGGTTGAGGAGTTCCAGTCACAGCTCGCGTGGCGGGAGTTTTACACCCACGTTCTCTGGGGTCGCCCCGATGTCGTCACCTCGAACTACAAGGACTACGAGAACGAAATCGCGTGGCGCGCCGATCCCGAAGCCCTCCAGGCCTGGAAGGACGGCGAGACGGGCTATCCCATCGTCGACGCCGGAATGCGCCAGTTGCGGGCGGAGGCGTACATGCACAACCGGCTGCGGATGATCGTCGCCTCGTTTCTGACGAAGGACCTCATGATCGACTGGCGGGCGGGATACGACTGGTTCCGGCGAAAACTGGTCGACCACGAGACCGGCAACGACAACGGCGGCTGGCAGTGGGCCGCCTCCACGGGAACCGACGCCCAGCCGTATTTCAGGATCTTCAACCCGATGACCCAGGGCGAGCGCTACGACCCCGACGCGGAGTACATCGCCGAGTACGTCCCCGAGTTGCGGGACGTCCCGGCCGACGCCGTCCACTCCTGGCACGAACTCGATCCCGGGACGCGGAAGATGCACGCTCCCGACTATCCGGATCCGATCGTGGATCACTCCGAGCGCCGCGAGGAAGCGATCGCGATGTTCGAGGCGGCGCGGGGGGAGTGACCTCCTCCCCGTCGTGAACGACTGTCTCTTATCCATAACTCAACACTGGAATATAAATTCAACATAATACCTTCGATAGAAAGAAATCAATCAGATCACGGTCATTATCTGAACAAGATCAGAGAGCATGAG
>JBDGQL010000156.1:0-9232 GCA_042219105.1 Karumarchaeum halophilus (SeqCode)
AACTGTTGATAGAATTAGCCTCCACCGTACCCGGCGAATATCTATCAGGACTTCCGTCGACCCGTATATGTGGACGGTGCCCGCGATGCTTATACTGTCGGTCACGACTCGATGAAGATATTCGACACCCCGGGGTGGCGAATTCCTCCACGAACTTGTGACCGACAGTATTATTGGTCCTCGGTCACGACCTCGCCCGGTCCCGTTCGGGCGTCCGCTGACAGTTTCACGCCGGCGTTCAGGCTCGTGTCGATCCCCGTCTTGACGCCGTCACCGAGCACGACGCCGAACTTCCGGCGCCCCGTCGAGACGGCCTCGCCCTTCACCGTCAGGTCCACGTCGGCCCCGTCGTGTCTGAGGTTCGCGACCGTCGTCCCCGCGCCGAAGTTCACCTCGCGCCCGAGGACGCTGTCGCCGACGTAGGAGAGATGTCCGACCGTCGCGCCAGCCATCAGCACGGAGTTCTTCACCTCGACGGCGTGGCCGACTTTCGCGCCCTCTCCGACCGCCGTTTTCCCCCGGACGTAGGCGTTTGGGCCGACCTCGGCGCCCGACTGGACCAGTGCCGGCCCCTCGATCGTGACGCCTCCTCGGACAGTCGCCTCGTCCTCGACCACCACGTCGCCGATGATCTCGGCGTTGCCGTGGACCTCGCCCCGCAGATCCCGGTCCACGTCGCCGAGTTTCCACTCGTTTGCTTCCAGCAGTTCCCAGGGCCGTCCGACGTCGAGCCAGCGCTCGAAGGTGACCGCTCGGACCTCGCCGGTCTCGATCTGTCTCGCGAGCACGTCGGTGAGTTCGTACTCGCCGCGCGTGGACTTCTCCACGTCGTCGAACCACGAGAGCGCGCGCGCCTCGAAGGCGTAGGCGCTCGCGTTCACCCGATTCGAGGGTGGATCGTCGGGCTTCTCGATCACGCCGGTCACCCGCTCGCCCGCCAGATTGAGCACGCCGTAGGGCCGGGGGTCCTCGACTTCGAAGGAACCGATCGCCGGCGCCGACGCGTAGAGGTGGGCCATCGTCCCGGCGTCGTAGAGGTTGTCGGCCGCGAGCACGACGAAGGGCGCCTCCTCCAGGTGCGGCAGGGCCGCCTGCACGGCGTGGGCAGTACCCTCCTGGGACTCCTGGACCGCGTAGGCGATGGGAACGTCGCGGTACTGTTCTCCGAACTGCTCCCGGACGGCGTCGTCGTGGTAGCCCACAACCAGAACGAGCGAACTCGCGCCGGCGTCGACGGCGGCGTCGAGGACGTGTTCGAGCATGGGCCGGCCGGCGACGGGAAGCATCGGCTTCGGTCGGCGCGCGGTCAGCGGTCGCATCCGGGTTCCCTCCCCGGCGGCGAGGACGACTGTCTGCATACCGGGGGATCGGTGGGGTGGGACTTCTACCTGGTGGACGGCGGTCGCGTCAGGTCACGGCACCCCTGACCTCCGGGCCGTGGTGTGGGCCGAGGCCGAGCGTCCAGTGAATCCGCATCCGGCCGCCGACAGCGCTGTAGGCGAGTACACTCCCGGCGGCGCTCACCAGGACGGCCAGGAGGCTGCCGGCCGCGAGGAGGCGACCGCCGCCCCCCGCTCCGGAACTGAATCGGTCGACGATCGATGCGAGCCGCGATTCGTGGGTGGCTGTGTGTGATTTCGTCATCACATGTCGACAGTCGGGGGGTGTACAAAAAGAGGTGCCAGCACGGCTTCAGCAGACGAGTCAGGAACCCATGTCAGCGAACACGCTGAAAGACCGCTGTGACGCGTCGGGACCGACGATCTACCGCCGGCTGGAACGGTTGCGGGAGGCCGACTTCGTCGTCGAGCGGACCCGCCCGGATCCGGACGGCGGGCACCACCACCAGGTGTACGAACCCAACCTCGACCGCGTCACGATCGACCTCGAGGACGGGTCGCTGTCGGTGCGGATCACGCGGGAAGAACGGATGGAGGATCGCTTCACCCGGCTCGTGGAGGAGATGTCACCATGCCCGGCGAACCCTTCGAAATCGTTCTGCAGGCCGGTGGTGAGCCCTCCGGAACGGCCCAGGCGGGACTGCTGATCTACGAGCTACTCGGGGCGGCACTGGGGGTCGTCATCGCCTACATCGCGTATCGCGGATATCGTCGCAACGAGAGCCGGCCAATGCTGTTCGTCTCGCTTGGCTTTGGCCTCGCGCTCGGCGTCCCGCTCGTGTTTACCCTCGGCTACGTCGCCCTCCCGGTGACTGGCGGGCAGGTCGTCGTGCAGGTCATCTCCCAGACGTTCGAGATCCTCGGCCTCCTGTGTATCATCTACGGACTCCGCAGATAGCGACGACGCCGGACCGACGCGGATTTGACGCTCGGACTCCTTACTGTGATTGATGGCGAAATTACCCGAAGAACGGGCAGGCGTCGCGGAGGTCGATCTTTCGGGAGCGACGGCGCTCGTCACGGGGTCGACGAGTGGTATCGGGCGGGTAGCCGCCCGGTCGATCGCCCGGCTCGGCGCGGACGTGATCGTCCACGGGCGCGATGCGTCCGCCGGAACGACTCTCGGGACCGAACTCCGGAAGATGGGCTCGGACGCGCGGTTCGTCCGGGCGGACTTCTCGGACGTCGACGCGGTGCGTGCCCTCGCCGACTCCACCAGGGCGGCCTTTGACTCGCTCGATATTCTCTGCAACAACGCCGGCGGATACTTTCCGGAAGGGCGGCTCACCGATATCGGCGTCGAGTACACCTTTCACGTCAACCACCTCGCGCCGTACCTCCTCACGGCCGAACTTCTCGATCACATGGCCCCCGGCGGCCGGATCGTCACCACGGCTTCCGAAGCCCACCGCGGGACCAGACTCGACCTCGATGCGGTCACGTCCGTCGAGGACTACACCTCGTTTGGGGCCTACGGACGCTCGAAACTCGCGAACGTCCAGTTCGCGATGGAACTGGATCGCCGCCTCGACCGGGCCGACCGCGACCTCGTCTCGAACGCCCTCCACCCGGGCGGGATTCCCGGATCGGGGTTCACCCGGTTCCTTCCCGGCCCGCTCTCGAAACTCGCGAACCCCCTGGGTCGGCTCCCCTTCGTCACGTCCGTCGAGGAGGGCGGCGCCACGCTGGCCCGGCTGGCAGCGTCCGAGGATCTCGCCGGCGTCTCCGGGGCGTACTTTACGAAATGGAACCGGGGAACGCCCACCGAGACAGCCCGGGACCCCGACGCCCAGCGCGCCCTCTGGGAGCGGAGCGCGGAACTTCTGGAGATGGAGACGCCACTCGCCGACGCGACCGCCGCGAGCGCCGGCGACTGATATACACCCGGACACGAATAGTTCACCACGCAGGTTGATTGTTCCCGGTCAAACTGATGTCTCCCGGCCAAACAAGCCACAGTCACGCTGACTGGTTCGTGTCCGGGTGTATAATGATCACTCGCCTCACCTGCTCGAGTCGCCTGCGGAGCGCAGACGCTCGACGATTTCGTCGGTTCTGTCCAGCGGTTCGATGTCGGTGATCGGATCGCCGGGCCGGATTTCACCGGTTTCGATCACGTCCGCACAAATCCCGCCACGTCCCTCCCCGAGCGCGCTCGCGACGCCGTCCTCGCCCACCATCTCCTCGACGTGCGCACAAGGCGGCCGGGGGCGCGTTCCCTCCAAAATGGCGTCACCGACCCGGAACCGGTGATCGAGCAGGCCGTGGACGTCGATCCCCTCGGTGACGACGTTGCGCCGGTGTTCGCCCGCCGACAGGTCGATCCCGGCGGCCGCGTCGATCTCCGCGATCGCCTCGCTCGCAATCAGCGTGACCTGACAGACGTCGAACGGCGAGTAGTATCCCCTGCCCGCGAAGTACCGGTCGCCGCGCAGGCCACGATCCGCGACTGCCTCCACGGACCCGACTGCCTCCATCGGCTCGGAACCGCTTTCGGCGACGAACAGATTGACGACGGTTGGCATGTCTCCACTCCGTTCGCCGGCTACCTATAGCTTTCACCGTGGGCCGTCGGCAGGCTTCGACTCATCGCGGGGCGTATTCCGGTCGGCGTGGGCGGTCTCAGCGTGCCTCCGGGACGCGGCGACCGACTCGAACCGCCGGGGGCATCGGGGGCATTTGATCAGTGTCATGGGTTCGGGGACGGGCTGGCTGTTGATTTCGATCGGGCGATGCAGCGACTACCTACTCGGATACAGACACGGCATCAAAAAAGGCGTTTCCAAGACTCAAACGCGTGGTTTAGTACGTGGCTGCGGGGAGTAAGCCCCCTTCTGTTCTCCCGGCATTCGGCTGAGCGCCCGCGCCCGACACGCCGGCGTGACCGGCGCGCGTGACCGGGCTACCGTCGGCACGGGCTTGCACCGGCGAGGGTTCGCCGTTCCATCCGTTCTCCTCCGTCGGGCAGACGCCCGACGTGCTCGAGGCCGGTGGGCCTCGAACCCCGTCGCCCCTCGGCGGGTTAGCTTCCCGTCGCTTTCTCCCGCATATGCGGTTAGTCGCTTTGGGTTCGCGCGCCTCATCGGTCGGGGGGAGTGGTCGCGTTTCTGTTCGAGAGCCGGCGGTCTCCCGCCCCGGGCTTGTGCCCGGTCGCCCGCCCGGTCGGTGGGGGGACTTTCCTCACGCGGTCCGCGGGAGCCGGTCTCCCGCTGCCACGTTCCGAGTAGACTGCCGCCCGTTAAGGCTCTTTGCCCGCCCGCAATCGATTTCCGGTACAGCGTCTGCCGGAAGCGTTTATCTACCCGTCCGGTGTCACGTCTGGCAGCATGACTTCAAGCAGTTCGGTCCGGAACTCCGCAACCGTATGGTGCCGGTCGCTGGGATCTTTTTCGATAGCGGTCAGAATGACCTCGTCGAGCCCCTCGGGCAGATCGGAGGTGTGGTCGCTGGGCGGTGGTGGCACCTCGGTTCGGACCTGCTGTTCGGTGTCCTCCCCGGTCAGAAACGGCTGGGTGCCGGCAAACAGTTCGTAGGCGAGCATCCCGAGCTGGTAGATGTCGATGAGTTCGGCCTCCGGTTCGTTCGTCGGTAGCGCGTCGAACTGTTCGGGGGCCGCGTAGGGACGAGAGAGCATCGACTCCAGGTCCGGGTTGACGACCGGCCGCTTGCCCCAGTCAGTCACCAGTATCAGCCGACCGAAGTAGTCCTCCGAGTAGAGGACGTTCTCGGGTTTCAGGTCAGTGTGGGAAATGTCCTTTCCGTGGGCGTATTCCAGTGCCTCGGCCACAGCGAGAACGATCGTCAACCCGACCGGCAACGAGACGGAAGGCTGGTCACGGACCGTCCCGGCCTCGACGTACTCGACTGCGATCCAGGGGTATGGCTCATACCCCGAATCGTAAAGTGTGATGATGTGTTCGTGGTCGCGAAGGCTCCGGAGGACCTTCGCCTCGTGGACGAAATCGGCTTCGAGGGTCCGGCGTGTGTCCTCGTCGACGATGGGATCGAAGACCTTCAGCGCGATCGTCTCCCCCGTCTCGACGTCTTCGGCCTGCCAGACTACCGAGAGAGCGCCCTGACCCACCTTCGAGGAGAGGCGATAGGTCTGGAAGCGATCCCCCTCCTCGAACGAGAGGCGGCTCTCCTCCCTTCCCTCGGATGGGAACGACCCCGTCGAACCCCACATGGTGACTTCCGCCCCGGTCGGGCTGGACCTGTCGTCCGAGGTGTCGACGAATCCGGTTACTGGAGTCGGGCGTGCGGTCGACGCGACATCGCGTGGCGATACCATTTCGAGGATGACTAGTCGGTGCCTGATCATCCCGCGAGCCGGGGCGAGTGCTCGCCGAACCACGTTGTCGAGCGGCGACGACCGCCACCACGAGACAGCGGCGTCGGCCGCATGGACGGCGGCGGCGAGTGCGATGGCGGTCGCCAGGCTGCCGGGACGCCCTGCCGGTAGCGGCACACCGTTGACCGAAAGCACAAATCCGAGGAGGAGAACACAGACACCGACGATCAGGTAATCGATAGCGACCAGAAAGGAACAGACGACGTACACCCACGCCGGGTACTGACCGTTCTTTGGTGGGTCGGGCAACACCGCGGTTACGTCCGGGCTCTCCGTCCGGCGAACCCGGTCGGGAAACGCCGCGACCCTGAGCCAGCCGACAGTTGGTCTACTCATCGCCGTCCCTCCGTACCACAGCCCAATCCGTCACCCACACGCCGGCGACGTCGCTGGCCATGTCGACCAACACGACCACGGCGAACAGCGTCGTAATCGGGAGCCCCTGGCCGCTGACCGCGATTGACAGTGGATCGAACCTGACGACGGGTACCGGTGACACCACGACATTGACGACCAGGAGGACGGCAACAGCGAGGGCCGGATGGTACGTGAGCTCGACGACACCGAGCATATTCCAGAGGAGCTCGTCACCCCGGTTGCGGACTAACTCGACGGTCATCGGCGTAGCATTCCACGCCCGCCAGTATAAGAGCGGCCCCGCCAGACATGGTAGGATCGGTTGTAACTGGGTTCGGGGACGACCGCACGACGCGTGTGTCGATCCCGACATGACGTGCAACCGACCCTATGACCCCCTCGACGGGAGCGGTCGCTATGAGTCCCCGAGCACCGTGTCCGCGTCCGCGATACACCGCTCCGTCGCCGCGTCGAGGTCGAACTCCCGGACGACCTCGCCGTCCCGGACCAGTGGCTCGAACAGCGCGTCGCCGTCGGGGTCCTCGGGCCGATCCACCAGGCTGATCTCGTGGCCGCCGTCAGGCGTGCGGTACACCTGTTTCGTCCCGGAGAGTTTGCCGCGCTTGGCTGCGAGTTCGCCCTCGACTTCCACGATGTCCAGGGCGAAGTCGACGGGGTCGGCGTTCGAGACGTACCCCCCGACCCCGAAGCCATCGGCGACGTCGCGCAGCTTGCGAAGTTCGTCCGGACCGAGTCCTCCGGAGGCGAACACACCCACGTCCTCGAACCCCCGGGCGTCGAGTTCCCAGCGCACCTCCCGGACGATGTGACGGAAGTCACCCCGCCGAGACCCGGTCGTGTCCAGCCGGACCGCATCGAGCGCGTCCTCAAGTTCCTCGGCGGCGCGAACGCTCTCGTCTCGTTCGTCGGTGTAGGTGTCACACAGCGCGACCCGCGGGACGCCTTCGGGCGCGGCCTCGTGGAAGGCCCGCCAGGCTGCTTCCTGGTTCTCATCGCCAAAGCAGATCACCAGCGCGTGGGGCATCGTCCCTCCTGCCTCCCGGCCGATGACCTCGCCGGCGGCGACGTTCGAGAAGCCGTCGAGGCCGCCGATCAGCGCTCCCCGCTCGACCACGGGCGCTATCGCGGGGTGGACGTGACGCGACCCGAAAGAGAGGACGGTCGAATCTGGGGCGGCCCGCCGCGCCCGGAGCGCGTGGGTCGCGATTCCGCTGGCGTGGGAGAGAAAACCCAGGAGGGCGGTTTCCAGCCGGCAGAAATCGAGATACCGGCCCTCGATCCGGAGGACCGGCCCGCCGTCGAACAGGTGGCCCTCACGGAGGGCGTCGATGTCGACCGGACGCCCCGAGAGCAGAGTCGCGGCGTCCTTCAGGCCAGCGAGGACCTCGAACTCGCCGGTGGGAAACTGGTCGGCGGTCACCTCGGCGACGACGCGGGGGTTCCGTCCAACGCTCTCGAGCGCCTCGACGGTCCGGTCGAAGTAGGCGTCGGTGACGTCCCCCGACGCGATCGTCTCCGCGTCGAGCATGTCGAACTCCATGCGAGGGGGTATCGCTGCCGTGGCGAAAAAAGTACGTGACGGGTCGGCGCGTTACTCGCCGGCGGAGCCGTGGACGTCCCCGAGATCATCGACGGTTGGGGCGTTCACGATCGTCACCGTGTTACCGTCCTGCTGGATATGGAAGGCGTCGGCGAAGCCGTTACCCTCCGGGATACGATAGGTGTTCTCTCGACTGTCGACCGCCTGGGCGCCGTGATAGTCGAGGAGCTGTGTGTACCCCTCTGTGAACTCCGTGGCGTCTTGCTCGGAGTCCCAGTTGATCTTCCAGACGTAGCCCGTCTCGTTCGTCTCCGCGGAACTCCCGTTGACGTATGGGACGAGTCGGTCACCGTCCCAGCCGTCAGTGACGGGAAAGTCATAGTTGTACTGATTGATCGGACGGAGCTGAGTGCTACCCTTCTGGAAGTTGAAATGGTCGGCGTAGGGAACGATGACGTTCTGTGGCGAGTCGGTCCGGTCCGACGCGACGAAAGAGGGGTACCACATCATCACTGCCAGCCCCCCTTCACCGAAGCTAGCGTAATTAATCGCGCCGTCCCCCATCTCGAGGACCTCCCAGCCGTTAGATGCGGTGTCCTCGACTGTAGGGTAGCTCGGTTCGTCCTCGCCGTACTTCTCGGGGTGGATCACCTGCTCGGTGCTGGCCGGCGGGTTCTCATAGAGGTCGTTGACCGCCTCCCACCCCTCTTGCTCGTGGAGCGACTGGACCAGCCCCGGGCCATCGCTGTAGGGCTGGAGCGTGACCTGGAGCAGTCCGATGTTGATGTCCGGGGCGCCGCCACCACCGCCCCCGCTACTCTCAGGCAGCAGGCAGTCCCACTCGTTCTCACACCGCTGTTCGTAGAGGTAGTCGACGTAGTTGCCGTCGCCCTCGATCACGCCGTCGGCTGCGTTGTGTTCTTCCTCGGTTTGGCCGGGGTACCACGACAGATCCTGGAGGTCGAACTTCCGGTCCTGCAGGGCGTGGAACAGCTCCTGTGAGAGGGTAATCTCGTCCATTTTCGGCGAGGTAGTGTTCTCCGAGACGATCACGATCTCCTCGCGGGAGGGGCTGTAGTAGCCACTGACCGACGCTGCCTGGTTCGACTGCTGGGTTTCGATCGCGTTCGTCGATTCGTTGATCATGAACATCGCCTCCCACTTCGCGTTCTGGTGGAGGCGGTTCCGCGTCTGTGTCTCGCCCCCAGTCTGGTTCGACGCGAACTGTTCGCGGGAGATCACGTTCACGGGCACGCGTTGTTTGAACTCAAGTCCCCGTATCTTCTCTATGCGGGCCATCGCCCGGGAGACGACGGCATCCAGTTCCGTCTCGTTGAGCCCGTCGCTCCTGTCGACCGGTACCGATTCGTTGTACCAGTAGCCGTCCTCCCGGCCGAGTCTGTCATCGGTATCGGCAATACCGAGACAGCCGGCCGTCACCAGCATGACGACAGCAACTGCTGTGAGTCCTCGGTACAATATCGGTATGTAATGGCGCTCGACCAATAGGGATTCCGATCGTGTCAACGGCCGGGGGTCGGCAAACCAGTCCGCGCGAGCGAT
>JBDGQL010000165.1:0-9037 GCA_042219105.1 Karumarchaeum halophilus (SeqCode)
TTCCGAGCGATCCGCGCCGGTCGTTCATGAACCCGGCAGCCACTCCTCTTTTAACACCGCATACCAGTGCATGTCGACGTACTCGCCATCATGAAACGCGGCCTCCCGCATGGTGGATTCGTGGCGGAACCCCAGCGTCTCGAAGAGCGCCCGCGAGGCCGCGTTGCCCTCGATCACCCGGGCCTCGACCCGGTGGCGGTCACGCTCGCGGAACGCGTGGTCGGTGACGAGTCGGGCGGCTTCCGTCCCCACCCCCTCGCCCCAGAACGCCTCGGCGAGAAAGATGCCGATCTCGCTTGATCCGTCCGGCGACGTGAGCGTCTGGAGGCCGACCGTACCCGCGGACTCGCCGTCCCGGCAGACCAGCAGGTTGAGCGTGTCGTCGTCGGTGACGACGTTCTCGAAGAACGCCCGTTCCTGGGGCATGTTGTACGGCCCTCGTCGGGCCAGGTGGCGCCGAACTGCCGGATCGTTGATCGTGTCCCGCAGGAACGGGAGATCCTCCTCCTCGATCGTCCGGAGCGTGACGTCGTCGGATTCCAGGTAGAGAGCGCCGGGCATACCCAGTCCTGTCGCGGGAGGACGGAAAAAACCCGGGGCGGCGTTTCTTTACAGCCGACAGTATTAGCCGTATTTCGGCTCGCGCATCTCCGCCCGACCCAGCGCCGTCTCGATCACGTCCCGGACGTCGCCGTGGAACTCCTCGCCGTGGCCGGCGTACATGTGCTCGACCGAATCGGGGAGGCGGTCGAGGATCGTCTCTAAACTACTGATCAGCGTCTCCCGATCAGCGCCCGGGATGTCGGTGCGCCCGAAACTCCCGTACTCGAAGGCACCGTCGTCGTGGACGACGACGTCACCGGAGAAAATCGTCGACTCGCTCACGAGGGCGACGTGGTCGGGGGCGTGGCCGGGCGTGTGGATCGCTTCGAAGGACTCCCGGCCGATCCGGACGATGTCGCCGTCCTCGATGGAGTGGGTCCGGCGTGGGTGGCCGCCGAACGCGTAACAGTCAGCGTCGAACGCATCGAGCACCGCATCGAGCTGGCCGACGTGGTCGCCGTGCTGGTGGGTGAGGACGACCGCGTCGAGGTCGTCGGTGTGGCCGCGTATTGTTGAAACGACGCCGTTCATCGTACCGGCATCGACGAGAGACGGGCGCTCCCCGAGCGCGAGGTACGCGTTGCAGGTGAATGACTCCGCACCGGCGGTGACGTTGTGGACATCCATACTCCCGTTTCGACGCGGGTGTTCAAAGCCGTGGCGGCCACCGGAACCGAATATCCAGTCGCGGTCGCACGACCGGTCGAAAAACGACTGAATGTCAATGTGGGAACTGAAGATGCCCAATGACTTTTGACCCTCCGATGCATAGCAACTACTGTAATGGGCTTTGGGAGCTACGATGAATCCGAACAGGAGAACCAGGAGGTAGACGCTGACTTCGACGAGGACGGTGCCAGCGCGGACAGCGAAACCCATGATGGCGACGTGGAGTTCGAGTTCGACGCCTCCAACGACGAGCTCCTCGACAAGCTCGATGAAATGAAAGACGGCGCGTGATGATGATTACTCTCACTTTTTACCGCCGATCGTCACCCCCGCTGGCGGCGATCGGCGGTAAGAGACGAGAGTAATCATTATGAAACCAGGCGTCCGGGCGGTCGGCATCGCGGAGTCGTACGCCGGCGACCGGCGTCGGGGAGACAGTAGTACCATCGCTGGTGCCGTCGTTCGCGCGGACCGGGTCGTCGACGGACTGGCCTTCACGTCCTGTACGGTCGGCGGTACCGACGCGACCGGAGCCATCAGAACGCTCCTTTCGCGTCTGGACCGCGAGGACGTTCGCTACGTGCTGGTGGCCGGGATCGCCCCGGCGTGGTACAACGTCCTCGATCTCCGGGCGATCGCCGAGGCCGTCGACCGGCCAGTGCTCTCGGTGAGTTTCGAGGCCTCCGAGGGGCTGGAGCCGGCGCTCAAACGGGAGTTCTCCGACGATGAGCTGTCAGAGCGCCTCGATACCTACCGCCGCCAGCCGGCCCGAGAGCGCCTCACAGTGAATGGCGAGACTGTGTTCGTCCGCCGCGTCGGACTCGACGACGGAGCTCCTGAGGTCGTCCGGGCGTTCACCCCCGAGGGCGGACGCCCCGAACCGCTCCGGATCGCACGCACGGCGGCGCGGGCAGCCGACCAGTTTCGGGCGGATTCTTAACGCCGGGGAGCGATCTGACGGTATGGACGCGATGGACGGCCTCGAGGTGCGGGGCTGTGAGCGCTGTGGCGAACTCTGTGGATCCCGATCGCGGATCGTCAACGGAACGGGACCGGCGGACGCCGACCTGCTTTTCGTCGGCGAGGCGCCCGGTGAGCGAGAAGATGACATAGGCGAACCGTTCGTCGGCCGGAGCGGCGACGTGCTCGAGGAGGCCCTCCGCGAGAACGGCCTCGCTCGGGCGGACGTTCGCATCACCAACTGCGTGCGCTGTCGGCCACCCGACAACCGCGATCCGACGAGAGAGGAACTAGAGAACTGCCGGGGCTACCTCGAAACCGAGATCGGGCAGGTCGCCCCGGCGCTTCTGGTCACGCTCGGCAAAGTCCCGGCGGAGCACCTGCTCGATCGGTCGGTCGCGATCACGAGCGAGGCCGGGGATACCGTTCGAGCGAATCTCGGGGGTGAGAAGCACGATGTCCTCCTCTCGGTGCATCCCGCAGCGACGCTGTACGACTCGGGTCAGAAAGAGACCTTCGAGCGCGCCATCGAGACCGCGGCGACGGTGGCGGGGTCGGGAGATCAGGCCACGTTCGGGGAGTTCTGACTGCCCGTCGTCACTCGGGTATACGGGTCGACAGAAGTCCTGATAGATATTCGCCGGGTACGGTGGAGGCTAATTCTATCAACAGTTCTGTCGACCCGTATATACAGACAATTCTCGGGGGAACGGAAAGCAATTTGCCCGGGGGCGCTGTACGGACGATCATGAGCACGTCGCGTCAGCGGGCTGCCGAGGTGGTGGTCGTGGACTACGGGCTGGGCAACCTCCGGAGCGCGGTCCGCGGGCTGGAACGCGCCGGTGCCGGGGTTGAGATCACTGCCGACTCGGAGGCGATCCACGCCGCTGACGGGGTCGTCCTGCCCGGCGTGGGAGCGTTCTCCGAGGGGATGGAGAACGCCGAACCGCTCCGGGAGGATCTGATCGCGGTCGCCGACTCCGATACCCCCCTCTTTGGGATCTGTCTCGGCATGCAGATGCTTCTCACTGAGTCCGAGGAGGCCGACCACGAGGGCCAGGGCGACGCCCGCGGACTGGACCTGATCCCCGGACGGAACGTCCGGTTCCGCGGGGAGACGGTCCCCCACATGGGGTGGAACGAACTGAACGTGGTTCGTGACCATCCCCTCATGGACGGCGTCGATGGCGCGTACACCTACTTCGTCCACTCCTACTACGCCGAACCGGAGGAGCCGGACGCGGCTGTCGCGACCACCGACTACGGAACCGAGTTCGCGAGCGTCGTCGCCGACGACTCCGGAACGGTGTTCGGCACGCAGTTCCATCCCGAAAAGAGCGGTGAGGCAGGTCTCACCGTGCTACGGAACTTCGTCGATATCTGTGCGGATCAGAACTTCTCGAGGTAGCGGTCGAGTTCCCACTGCGAGACGTCGGCGAGGAACTCGGTGTACTCCTGGGTCTTGGCCTCGATGAAGTTCTCGGCGACGTGGTCGCCCAGCGCGTCGAGGACCACTTCGTCGTCTTCGAGTTCGTCGATCGCCTGCCCGAGCGTGCTCGGGAGGGTATCGATGCCGTACTCCTCGCGGGTCTCCTCGTCGAACTCGTAGATGTTCTCCCGGACAGGGTCGTCGGCCTCGATGTCGTTCTCGATGCCGTCCAGCCCGGCGTGCAGCATGGCGGCGATCGCGAGGTACGGATTGCAGGACGGGTCAGGACACCGGAACTCGACGCGGCTCGCAGCCGGCACGCGCGCCGCGGGCTTGCGCACCAGCGCCGAGCGGTTGACGTCGGACCAGGCGACGTAGATGGGTGCCTCGTAGCCCGGCACCAGCCGCTTGTAGGAGTTCACGTTGGGGTTCGTGACCGCGGTGATGGCCGGCGCGTGCTCCAGCAGGCCGCCGAGGAACTTGTACGCCGTCTCCGACAGGTTGAATTCGTCGGAATCATCGTGGAAGGCGTTGTTGCCGTCCTCGTCGAACAGCGAGAGGTGGGTGTGCATGCCCGACCCGTTGATCGCCGGTATCGGCTTCGGCATGAACGTCGCGTGGACATCGTGCTGGGCCGCGACGGCGCGCACGACCGACCGGAACGTGGCGATGTTGTCGGCCGTCGTGAGGGCGTCGTCGTACTTGAAGTCGATCTCGTGCTGGCCGCGGGCGACCTCGTGGTGGCTGGCCTCGACCTCGAACCCCATCTCATCCAGGCCGTAGATGATGTCCCGGCGGACATCGCCGGCGAGGTCCTTCGGCGCGAGGTCGAAGTAGCCGCCGGAGTCGTGGGTCGTCGTGGTGGCGCGGCCGTCCACGTCCTCCTCGAAGAGGAAGAACTCCGGCTCGGGCCCGGCGTTGAGTTCGTATCCCATCTCCTCGGCGCGCTCGATGGCCTGCTTGAGCACGTACCGGGGGTCACCGACGAACGCCTCGCCCGTCGAGGTGTTGATCACATCACAGATCAGGCGGGCGCTGGCACCCCCCTCGACATCCTCGCGCCACGGGAGCACGGCGAACGTGTCGGGGTCGGGATCCAGACGCATGTCCGACTCCTGGATGCGGACGAACCCGTTGATCGAGGAGCCGTCGAAGTAGATCCCCTCGGTGAACGCCTTCTCGGCCTGATCGGCCGGGACTGAAACGTTTTTGACCGTGCCGAGGATGTCGGTGAACTGAAGTCGCAGGAAGTCGACGTTCTGTTCGTCGATCTGGTCGAGTACGTCTTCTTCGGCCTCCGTCAGACTTTCGTTTGTCATGTTTATCGACGTATGGACCGACGACTCCCGGTATTAAAACCCTACTGTTTTGCGCAAAGATTCCCGGTGGGGCGATAATTGGATATTCGTAAAATTATAAATAGCGGGGGCCGTTTGTGGGTGTATGACCTACGAATACCTCGATGCCGAACTGATCAACGAACTTCTCGATGACGGCCGTGCGAGCCTGCGGAGCCTCGCCGAGGAGCTTGACGTCTCCGTGACGACCGTCTCGAACCACCTCTCGGACCTCGAAGAGGAGGGCGTGATTGAAGAGTACGTCCCGGTCGTCGACTACGAAAAGGTCGGCTACGACGTCACCGCGATCATCCAGCTCAAGGTCGAGGGCACCGCGTTGCCCGACATCACCGACCGCTTGGAAGAACGCAAACAGGTGGTGTCGGTGTATGAGGTGACCGGCGACTACGACATCATCGCCGTCGCGAAGTTCGAGGACACGGACGACATGAACGACGAGATCAAGGCGGTTCTCACGAATCAGGACGTCAACGAGTCGAACACGTCGGTCGTGCTGAACGCCCCCGTCGAGAACCGCCAGTTCGACCTGGATACCCCCAACTAATACTGTCGGCTGTGACTCGATGGAGATATTCGCCACCCCGGGGTGTCGAATTCCTCCACGAACTTACAGCCGACAGTATAACGGACCGCAACGCACCGAGAACAGTCAGTATCAGGTCACGAACGACAGCGTGTTCACCGTGCTGTGTACGAGAACGATGACCAGGAGACTCCCCGAGAGCACGTACAGAACGGTCACCGACAGTGCCGGGGCGCCGATGTACACCACCTCCTCGAGGGAGAAAGTGTCCCCGGCGTAATGGACGGCCGTGAACACGAGCCAGGTGATCGCCGCAGCGGCGACGACGCTCCCGGTGACTGCCGCGAGGCGCTCGATCGGATACGCGCCATACAGCACGGACTCGGTCACGCCGGCGGTCACAGCAGTCAACAACATGGCGGGGTAAGACCGGGTGGCCTGGTCCTCGACGAACTCTCCGGGGATCGTGAACCCGAATCGGTCGTAGACCACGTACACGACGCTCGTCAGTGCGGCCGTTCCGACCGTGCCGGCGATCCACCAGGCGACAAGCCCGGCCGGACCCGACGGTCCGATTCCGGGCGGGATCGCTTCCGGAAAGGCAACCCCGATCGAAGAAAGGGAGTCCGCCTCGATCGCGAGCAGGTACCCGATCAACAGCCCGGTTACCACCCACTTGCTCAGGTCGGACAGAACACGCGCGTCCCACCGGCTCTCGTCGAACGCGTCGAGACGATCCCGGAGTGAGCTGAGACCGGGAAGTCCGAGGAACGCGATCGAGAGGCCGACGGCGGCGGTGAGAGTAGTCGTCACTCGTCCTCACCCGGCTCGTATTCGATGGCCGTCGCCGGCTCGTCGGGGGTCGGAACGTCGATCTCCGGGGGTTCGTCGACGTACAGATCCGCCAGGACGTGTTCGAGGAGCGCATCCGAGACGACCTGTTCGACGACGTCGATGCCGACCGTACACTCCTCGACCAGTGCTCCGCGGACGGAAACGAGCAACAGGCGAGCGGTGGGCGCGGGGTCACAGTCGGCGAACGCTCCGGACGTGATGCCGTCCTCGATGGTGGCGACCGTGAACGCAAACAACGTCTCGTTGTACGCTTCGAGCGTTTCGCGGTACGCTTCGTGGCGGCCCGCATACGCCTGGAGTTCGAGAACGCCGAGGTACAATCGGCGTGCCCGGGGCCGGTTCGCGCTGCTCCCGAGCGCCTCAAGCAAGGTCACGAGTCGCGCTCCCGGGGGTTCGTCCTCGATGTCGGTCAGGAACGCCGAAACCTGCTCGCGGTAGCGATCGAGGAACGCGATGAGGAGGTCCTCTTTCGTCTCGAAGTGGTAGTGGACGAGCGAGTGGCTTCCGCCGAACCCCTCCGCGACCTTCTGTGTGGTGAGGTCGTGGTAGCCGTGCTCGAGGAGCGCTGTCTCCGTCGCCTCCAGAATTTCCGTTTTCGTGTCGGCCATGCTATTAACTGAGCACTCAGTCAAGTTAGTTGTGTTGGTCGTGGACGTCGGGACGACTGGATGTATCGGAGTCCACGAAAACGGAGAAAGCAGTCGAGAACTGTTCGGAACGGGTGGGCTGTACGAATTCTGTGGACCCGTATGCGCGGCCGGGCTTACATCCCGCCGCCCATACCGCCCATGCCGCCCATGCCGCCCATACCGCCCATACCGCCCATGCCGCCGCCCATGCCGCCGCCGGGGCCGCCGGCAGGCGGTCCTCCGCCGTCGTCGTCGTCGGTGGAGCCGCCCTTGAGTTCGCCCGCGGAGATGACATCGTCGATCCGCAGGATCATCACAGCCGCCTCGGTGGCGGACTCGATAGCCTGGGTCTTCACGCGGAGGGGCTCGACGACGCCCTCGTCCTCCATGTCGTAGATTTCGCCGGTGTATGCGTCCAGGCCGGCGCCTGTGTCGCCGCCGTCGTGGGTGGCCCGCAGGTCCACGAGCGAGTCGATCGGGTCGAGACCGGCGTTCTCTGCGAGAGTGCGCGGGATGACCTCAGTGGCGTCGGCGAAGGCCTCGATCGCGAGCTGTTCGCGCCCGCCCACGGAGTCCGCGAAGTCACGCAGGCCAAGCGCGAGCTCGGTCTCGGGTGAGCCGCCGCCGGGCAGCACCTGTCCGTCCTCGAGGGTGACGCGCACGACGCCCAGGGCGTCTTCGACGGCGCGTTCGACCTCCTCGACGACGTGTTCGGTACCACCACGCAGGATCATCGAAACGGCCTTCGCGTCCTCGACCTCCTCGACGACGGTGTACGTGTTGTCGCCGACCTCGCGCTGGGAGACGCTTCCGGCGTAGCCCAGGTCGTCCGCCGAAAGGTCATCGAGGTTCGAGACGGCGCGGGCGCCCGTAGCGCGGGCGATCGCGGTCTGGTCGTCGTCGTCCACGCGGCGCAGCGCGAAGATTCCTTCCTCGGCGAGGAAGTGCTGGGCCATGTCGTCGATACCGCCATCGGCGAAGACGGCGTCGGCACCGGCATCGGCGAGTTTATCGACCATCTCCTGGAGCTGCTGTTCCTCTTGGTCGAGGAACTGCTGGAGCTGGTCGGGGTCGGTGACGTTGACCTCGGCGTCAATCTCGGTTTCCTGGACCTCCAGATTGCCGTCGAAGACGGCGACGTTCGCGTCCTCGACGCCGAACGGCATGTTCTCATGGACGCGTTCCTTGCCGATCATGACGCCGTCGACGAGTTCGGATTCGGTGATCGCGCCGCCGACGACGGTCTTGATCTTCACGTTGCCGACGTCGACGCCCTCCTCGTCAGCGACGCTCCGGGTGGCATCGACGACGAGTTCCGCGAGGGTTTCTTTGGCGGACTCCGCCCCCTTCCCGGTCATCGCCGTCGAGGCGATCTGTGTCAGAAGCTCGTCGTCCTCCGCTGAGACGTCGATCGCGAGGTCCGCGAGGATCTCCTTGGCCTCCGCCGCGGCCTGGCGGTACCCCTGTGCGAGGGTGGTGGCGTGGATGTCCTGATCGAGCAGATCCTCCGCCTGCTGGAGGAGTTCGCCCGCGACGACGACCGCCGTGGTCGTCCCGTCGGCGACCTCGTCTTCCTGTGTCTCGGAGACCTCGACGATCATGTTCGCGGCGGGGTGTTCGATGTCCATCTCGCCGAGGATGGTGACACCGTCGTTGGTGACCACGACCGATCCGCTCGAACCGACGAGCATCTTGTCCATGCCCTTCGGCCCGAGTGTGGTCCGGACCGCCTCGGAGACGGCTTTGCCGGCGGTGATGTTCATTGACTGTGCATCCTTCCCCGAGGTGCGCTGTGACTCCTCGGAGAGTACGATGAGAGGCTGCTGGCCCATCTGTTGTGCCATAATCAAGCAAAGATTGTATTGCCATTCTATATAAAAGTTGTGAACCGCGGCGGAGACGATCCGGACGAATCGGGCGCCCGCCCCCGGTTTTCCGAATCTAGTGTGATGGGGTTTGACATCCTCCTCCGCGTGAACGCGGAGGAATCCCAAGCGTGGGGATATTAGGG